>JBKPTR010000387.1:0-14757 GCA_046735615.1 Actinomycetota bacterium | reverse complement strand
CTTCTCGTCCTAGCGTGATTGGCGATAACCGGCCGTAGTTGCCAAGCCGGAAGCTCCGGCTACCAGGAAGCTCAAGAATCTTGCTTCAAGAGGTCAAGAAGACAACGCAGACCAGGACCAGCCGAAGTCAGTCGTTCACATTGTGATTATCGAACAGCAACGTGCCCCGACGCCCGGAACGAGTCGCAATTGCACGGACGCCCAGCGCCTAGCCCCGACTCCCACCCATCCTGACGCGCTGGTGCTCCCGACACTCCAATCCAGCACGCCGCGACCGTTGCGCCAGCATTGGTCTTCTCGGCTTCGGTTTCTTTGAGGTATTGGGCGAGTTCGACTCGCTTTTCGTTCTTCGCTTCGATGCAAACGTCGATTACGCCTGCGATGTCTCCGCCGTCCTGTGCTCCGTTGAGCGCGCGGCGTTCAGCGTGGACCCAGCCGTGCTCGCGGAGGTAGTTGACGATGTCGCTTGCCCATGCGGTGCCTCGTGCCAGGTTTCGGTTGGGCACGAGACGCCTCCAGACCGCCGCTTTGCCCAGCAAACGTGTCCATAGCCAAGCTGGATGCTGCGATGGCGGCTGAGGGGTCGCGAGCAGGCGTGGCGGCGTGGCGGTCCGCCGAGCAATTTCTCTATCGTCGCGATGAGGCGTGCCTCGGGCAGCTTGCCTGGCAGGCGATAGGCTTGCAGCCGAAAGCCCGTCGCCCGGTTGCTTTCCTTGCGCCGCCTCGCTGACCACGGGGCGGCGAAATCTTCTATCGGGGGGCATCACTCGCCGCCGGTCGTGGTGGGATGCGCTTATTAAAGAGAACCTGGTCGGCTTCGTCCGCGTCGATCATGATCAACTTCGGGCCGACTCGGAAGCCTGTGAGGTCGCCGCGGGCGATGGCGCGCCGCAGCGTCACGACTGATGTGGGGCGGTCGGCAGCGTATTGCTTCAGCCGCATTAGGTTTGGTGCCACGTGGGGACTTTCTTGTGGTGTGGAAGGACAGAAGAATCCACAGCTCCCCAGAAACCAGGCACGCCAAGGCATCCCCGATTTCCGGGGGAATTCCGTGGCGTGAAGGCTTTTATTATTTCATGTGTGCGCGTCTGTAATCAAGTGCCTGCGTTAATGTGCCAACGAAACTTTGGCGTATTGTCAGGTGATTGACGCAAGGTAATTGACAAATGTCAGATATCTGACGTCAGGGAATTGACGGATGTCAGGAAATTGACGAATTGCCATTGGCTAATTCCGATAGTCGGTGCGTAATCTCGGTATCCCTGTCCTCGGCGGCATGCTGATATCGGATAGCATTTGCGGGGTCGAATGACCCAACCTGTTCATTAGGTCCGCGATTGTGGCGCCACTCTGAGCCGCCAACACAGCACCTGTGTGCCGCAGGTCATGGAACCGTAAATCTGGCCTTCCTTTGGCTCTCCTGGCACGGCCCCAGGTTGGGTAGAAAGAGCCGTTGACAGCTGGTGGCCGCTCACCAGCGCCGGGAACAACAACCCATCCTTCCCCCGTGCGGCGTGGTCGCTCAGATGCTGCTTAACCACTGGTAAGAGGTGCGGCGGTATGGCCACGGTGCGGCGGCCTGCCTCTGACTTCGGTGAATCGACAACCCGCTCACCGCCAACCCAGACAACGCCGCGTGACACATTGATTTTGCCCGCCTTGAGGTCAATGTCGGAGCGGCGCAGCTCGGTCAGCTCCCCGAAACGCAGCGCGCACCAGGATGCGAGCAACACCATGAGGCGGTACCGCTCTGGCAGGTTGGCGATAATCCGCTCAAGCTCAGCAAGCGTTGCTGGCTTGAGTTTGTGGACGCGCTTTGAATTGCCCGCGGCTCGGATGTGGGCTGGGTTCGACGCGATGAGGTCTGCCTTACCAGGGTCATCATTCAACAACTGACTCGAGGAAGAACGCCTCGGCTCGCTCCTCCTCCGTTCGGCGGCGCGCGACCTGCCGACGCTCGCAGCGTGCTTCTAAGCTGCTCGCGCATCGCGCTCGGTACCCGCCGACGTCGTCGTCGCTTGCAGAGGAGGAACGCCTCGGCTCGCTCCTCCTCCGTTCGGCGGCGCGCGACCTGCCGACGCTCGCAGCTTTAGACTCCTCGCCTGTGACCGAGTACCGCGCCCACTTCGACGCCAACGTTGAGTTTGTCAACGGCGGTCGGCTGACCGCCGAGGGATTTCGTCTCGATCTTCCGGGTCCCGATCTTTCCAACGAGCAGATCGCCGAACTGTTCGTCCAGCACCTGGGTCTGGCACTTGTCGGCGACGTGCAGCTTCGGTCAGTCGAGATCGTCGAAGAAGCGCACAAGGGCTCTCGTGGCATTGCCACAACGCCGACGGTCAGGTCGCGTAGCCAGCTTGTCGATCTCAGCCACACCATCACTGCTGGCCTGGTGACTTACCCGGGTATCCCAGCGCCCACCGTTCGTCCGCACCTCACAAGAGAACAATCGCGGTCCCATTACGCCGAGGGCACCGAGTTCGCCATCGATGTGATCACTCTGGCTGGCAATACCGGGACCTACCTGGATAGCCCTTATCACCGTTATCCGGATGGTGCTGATCTTGCTAATCTTGAGCTGGAGACGCTGGTAGATCTTCCGCTTGAGCTGTTTCGATTGACGGATGCTACAAAGCGGGGGATTCCGTCGGCGATCTTCTACGACCGTGATCTCCAGGGCACGGCGGTGCTCCTGCATACCGGCTGGGATCGATACTTCGGCACTCCCGCGTACGCCACCGGTGCGCCTTACCTGAGCGGTGAGGCCGCGGCGTACTTGATCAAGGCGGGTGTTGTTCTTGTCGGTATCGACTCGATCAACATCGACGACGCGGAGACGAGCGGGGAACGTCCAGCGCATTCTCTGCTCTTGGCGGCCGGGGTACATGTTGTCGAACACCTCACGAATCTGGCCGCTGTGCCGCCCACCGGCGCCCGATTCACAGCAGTGCCACCCAAGGTCCGCGAGTTCGGGACGTTTCCGGTCCGCGCATTCGCCCGGCTGCCCTGAGGGTTACTCTTCGACGCCTAAATACCGGATCCGATCAACTTTGCGGGGGATGCCATTCTCGACCCTCTCCCAGCGGCCGTCTCGCAGTACGTCGTAGGTACGGAAAGCACACGGCACGCCGCTGGCGTGCATCGGGTCGAGCGAATCCATCAACTGGAAGTGGAGATGCGGGGCCGTGGAGTTGCCGGTGTGGCCGACGCGACCGAGCACGTCGCCGTTCAGCACGGCCTGACCCGGCGCGACCGCAACCGAACCGGGGGCCATATGGGCGAAAGCGGCAAAGACGTCGCCACGCCGCATGATCACGTGGTTGCCGAGGAGCGACGGCAGGCGATCGGGGCTGAATGTCACGGCGTTCTTGAAGGCGAGGAATGGCTCGCGCAGCGGATGGATCCACCCGCGCTCGGCAATACCATCGGCGGCGCGCACGATCTCGCCATCGAACGGTGCATGAATTTCGGCCCCCCAGGCGTAGCAGTCGCGGGTCGGTACACCGATGAAGAATCCGCGGAGGATCCCAGCGGGGTGGTAGCGGAGCCCGCGCCGCGCGTCGACCATGAGCAGGTCGTACGCGAATCGCTGGCCGAGCATGTCGGTGCCGTGGCTCGGGATGCGGTCGCCGGGCGAGTTGACGGCCACCCACCATTCACCGCGGAGGGGGAAGTCGGCAATGACCGCTCCGTCGAGCTCGTTAGCCATGAGTTGATGCTAGGAGCCGCCGATGTTGCAGGAGAGCGGTTGAGCCGCAGTCGATCGGGCATTCGCCAAGCCGGTAACCTCTCTGGGTGACCCTCACGGGACTCGTCGATCTCTTCTGCACCGAACCCACCCTCATCGAGACCATCGGTGACGCGCGGGCTCGGCGACTGCACGTGCTCGACGTCACGGCACCGGCACCAATGCGGCCGCTCATCGCCGCCGCCCTGAGCGCCTCAACCGAGCGTGGTGGGGCCAGCCGCCCGGTGCTACTGGTCAGCTCGACTTTTCGCGAGGCAGAAGAGCTGACAACCGCGTTGCAGTCCCTGGTCGGCGAGCAAGCAGTCGCGTACTACCCGGCGTGGGAGACGCTGCCGCACGAGCGGCTGAGCCCTGGCTCGGATACCGTCGGCCGCCGGCTTGAGCTGCTGCGTCGCCTTGCGGGCAACAGCGATCTTCCGGCGCCGCGGATCGTAGTTGCGCCAGTGCGCAGCGTCCTGCAACCCCAAGTCAAAGGGCTTGGCAGCCTGAAACCGATTCGCCTCGCGGTCGGCGAGGATATCGACCTGACCGACTTGGCGGTGGGCCTGGTCGATGCGGCGTACACACGCGTAGACCTGGTCGAGCGGCGTGGTGAGTTCGCCGTACGCGGCGGCATTGTCGACGTCTTTCCGCCGACCGAGGAGCACCCGGTACGCGTGGACTTCTTTGGTGACACCGTCGAAGAGATTCACTATTTCTCTGTCGCCGACCAGCGATCCAGCGACGTTGCGCTGACTGCGATCACGGCTTCGCCCTGTCGCGAATTGCTGCTGACCGACGACGTACGTGCCCGCGCAGCTGCACTCGCCGAAAGGCATCACGAACTGATCGAGATGCTCGACAAGATCGCCCAGGGACATGCTGCCGACGGCATGGAGGCATTATCGCCGGTGCTGGTGGACGGCATGGAGCTCCTGATCGATCTGCTGCCGACCGACACCCACGTGCTCATCTGCGATCCTGAGCTGGTTCGCGGCCGGGCGATCGAGCTGGTCAAGACCAGCGAGGAATTCCTGCATGCGTCCTGGGCAGCCGCGGCAGGTGGAGGGAAGGCGCCGATCGACCTGGGTGCGTCGGCCTACCAGCCGCTCGCCGAGGTGCGTGCCAGGGCGCTCGGTCGCGGAATGGCGTGGTGGACGCTCTCGCCGTTCAGCGCGGGACCGGTCGATGATCTTTCGACTGGCCCATCGACAGGCTCAGGGCGCAGTTCGACAGGCTCAGGGCTCAGCTCGACCGAACAGCAGGAGCCCATCCGGACCGAGGCTGGAGAGATCATCGATCTCTCCGATCGGGTCAGCGGGCCCGGGGTGGAGTCGCGAACCGTGCTCGGTCAGGTCGGCGAGAACTATCGCGGCGACACGGAAGCGGCGGTCAACGAAATAACCAAGCGGGTTCGTGACAGCTGGCGCGTAGTCGTGACGGCCGAAGGCCGCGGTACCGCAGACCGGATGGCCGAAGTGCTCACAGAACATGAGTTGCCCGTACGGACCCTGCCCTCGCTCGATGAACCGCCCACCCCTGGGCTAGCAACCATCATCACCGGCCAGCTCACCCACGGATTTGTAGCCGACCAGATCCGGCTCGCACTCTTCACGGCGTCTGATCTCTCCGGCCAGCGGGCGACAGATAGGGCCAACCGGAAGATGCCGGCGCGCCGCAAGAATCAAATCGATCCACTCGAGCTCCTTTCCGGCGACGCGGTGGTGCACAGTCAGCACGGGGTCGGTCGCTATGTCGAGATGACGCAACGGACGGTAGCCGGCGCGACACGGGAGTACTTGGTGATCGAGTACGCGCCGTCGAGGCGGGGCCAGCCTGGCGACCGGCTCTATGTGCCGATGGACTCGCTCGACCAGGTAACCCGCTATGTCGGCGGCGAGAACCCAACCGTGGACAGGCTGGGCGGCGCCGACTGGGCCAAGCGCAAGGGACGGGCGCGCAGAGCGGTCCGCGAAATTGCGGCCGAATTGATCAAGCTATACGCGGCGCGACAGGCCACCCGGGGTCACGCGTTCTCTGCCGACACGACCTGGCAGCGAGAGCTGGAGGACGCGTTCGCCTACGTTGAAACCCCGGACCAGTTCGGAGCGATCGAGGACGTCAAGCGGGACATGGAACAGATCGTGCCGATGGATCGGCTGATCTGCGGAGACGTCGGCTACGGCAAGACCGAGATCGCCGTGCGCGCCGCATTCAAGGCAGTGCAGGATGGCAAGCAGGTAGCCATGCTGGTTCCGACAACCTTGCTCGTGCAGCAGCACTACGCCACATTCGCCGACCGCTATGCAGGCTTTCCGGTCAACGTTGCGCCGCTCAGCCGGTTCTCCTCCGAAGCTGAGGCGAGGGCGACTATCGAAGGTCTCGCCGACGGCAGGGTGGACGTCGTCGTCGGTACCCACCGGCTGTTGTCTGGAGAAGTTACCTTCAAGGATCTGGGACTTGTGGTGATTGATGAGGAGCAACGCTTCGGTGTCGAACACAAGGAACAACTCAAGCGGCTCCGCACCCACGTCGACGTGTTGGCCATGTCGGCTACCCCGATCCCGCGAACTCTGGAGATGGCCATTACCGGCATTCGCGAGATGAGCACGATCGCGACTCCGCCGGAGGAACGGCATCCCGTGCTCACGTTCGCCGGACCATACGACGAGGCTCAAGTCACCGCCGCCATCCGGCGCGAGCTGCTGCGCGAAGGCCAGGTGTTCTACGTGCACAACCGAGTGCAGAGCATCGACAGGGCGGCCCGCCGCATCGCCGACCTTGTGCCGGAGGCGCGAGTAGTCACTGCGCACGGCCAGATGAGCGAGCAGCGGCTGGAACAGGTCATGATCGATTTCTGGGAGCGCCGAGCCGACGTGCTGGTCTGTACCACGATCGTCGAAGCCGGACTCGACATCTCGACCGCCAACACGCTGCTGATCGAACGTTCCGACTTGCTCGGTCTCTCGCAGCTGCACCAGCTGCGCGGCCGGGTCGGCCGCGGTCGTGAGCGCGGCTACGCCTATTTCCTCTACCCACCTGACAAGCCACTGACTGAGACCGCCTACGACCGGATCACTACCATCGCGACACATAGCGACCTTGGTTCCAGCATGGCCATCGCCATGAAGGACCTGGAGCTTCGCGGCGCGGGCAATCTGCTGGGCGGTCAGCAGTCGGGTCATATCGCCGACGTCGGCTTCGATCTCTATATCCAACTCGTGGGCGAGGCGGTCGCGGAGTTCCGCGGGCAGGAGGCCGAGCCGGAACCCGAAGTGCGAATCGAGCTGCCGGTTGACGCGCATCTCCCCACTGACTACATCGAGTCCGAGCGGCTGCGGCTGGAGATCTACAAGCGGCTCGCTGAGGTTCGTAGCGAGGCCGACATCAAGGCCGTGGAGGCCGAGCTGCACGACCGCTACGGGTCGCCACCAGCCGAGGTCCTCAACCTGATCGCGGTGGCAAGATTCCGGCTGCTGGCTCGATCCGCTGGGCTGACGGAGATCGTCGGGCAGGGTCGGTTCATCCGGCTCGGCCCCGCACATCTCGCGGAGTCACGAGTGATGCGGCTGCAGCGGCTGCATCCGCGCAGCGTGGTCAAGGATGCCGTTGGTTCGGTGCTGGTACCACGGCCCACGAGCTCCACCGACGCCGGCCAACCGCTCACGGACACCGACTTGCTGAACTGGGCCACTGAGCTGATCAATCAGGTCTTTACGAGCTCCTGATGCGTACGTTTCGCATCACAACCGGTCAATACGGCTGGTTGCTGAGCTGTTGATGCGTGCGTCTTCCATCACAGCCGTCAAAACGTTCCGCGAAGTCAGTGGGTCACACGGCCAGCTTCAAACTTTCCGGCGCGTTCGGCCAGCTGTCGTAGGATCACCTGCGGTAGTCGTTTCCTGGGAGCCTGACGTGCGAACAGGGAGTCAATCATGAGGGACGGTCATGAGGTTTCTCGCTCGCCGCGAGCGGGGCGCGGCACGCATTGCGGCGCTCGTCGGTGTGGTCTTGGTCACCCTGTTTGCGGCCGGCTGTGCCAAGGCTGACCCCAGCGTTGCGGCGTACGTAGGTAACTCGAAGATCACCCAGCAGCAGGTGGACGATGCGGTCGAAGGAGTGTCCACCATCTTGGAAGAGGGCCAAACAGTGTCTCGTGCGGCCATCGTCAACGCCCTGATACACGGGGCCATTGCGGAGCAGATCGCTGCTGCGAACAAGATCACAATCACTGACGGCGAGCGTGACGCGCTGATCAAGAACAGCAACCTCGCTGGACTGCTCAATGTACCCAAGGCTCGACCGGTCGCGTACGACGTCGCCGACCAGCAGATTGTTTCGGACAAGATCGGCAGTGCGGCCTATCTGGCGGCTGTCGGTGGGCAGCAGGTCACGCTCAATCCGCGCTTTGGTGTGCTGGATCCCAACCAGAAAACGATCATCGCCGATAAGTCGGCGTCCCTGGCCGAGCCAGCGCCCACCCCCTCGCCATAGTGTCGCTACCAGAGCTTGAGCGACTCGTCTCGGTAGTGGCACGGCTGCGCCACGAGTGTCCGTGGGACGCCCAGCAGACCCATCGCTCGCTGGTGCAGTACCTGATCGAGGAGACTGCCGAGACGATCGAAGCCATTGAGGCCGGAGACCAAGATCATCTTCGAGAGGAGCTCGGTGATCTGCTGCTCCAGGTGCTCTTCCACGCAGAGATCGCCAGCGAGCAGGCCAGCGGCTTCACGGTAGAGGAGGTCGCTCACGATATCGCTGACAAGCTCATCTCCAGACACCCTTACGTCTTCGCGACCGCCGAGGTACCCGCTGACTTGCACTACACCTGGGAGCAGCGCAAGGCGGCCGAGAAGGGCCGTACGTCGGCGCTACAGGGCATCCCCGAGCAGCTCTCCGCTCTGGCTCGAGCCAACAAGATCATCAGCCGGGCACGATCTCGGCGTCTGGATCTGGTGCTACCCAACGACCCGACCACGGCAGAGGAAGTGGGCTTACAGATCGTCGGGTTGGCCGCCCGGGCCCAAGCCGTTGGTATTGACCCTGAGCAGGCGCTCCGCGATGCCGTACGAGCTCTGGAAGACCGGGTTCGGGACGCCGAGTCAGCGCCCAACGAAGACTCTTCGGTTTAGAAACAGGGCACTATCCTGTGGACATGTCGGAGCCACCCAACCAACGGCCGGCCCCCGAGGCGTACCCGCCACACACCTATCCCCCTCAGAACTACCCTCCCCAGAACTATCCCCCTCAGGGTTACCCGCCCCAGAACTATCCGCCCCAGAACCCGCAGAATCAGCCGTACCCCTTGAATCCCACTGCGCCCTATCCGGTGCAACCGCACTATCGGCTCCCGCACAAGCCGAGCGAGGAGTTGCGGCGCGACGCTGAGGCTGCGTTGGCGGCACGCATGGAATTAGGGCCTGAATACACCGAATATGTCGCAGCCAGCCTGGCGGAGCGGGTTGAGGATCTCGCGGAGATGCGCGCCGCAGAGCTCCGGCAGCAAGCCGAACAGGCCAATCGGGCGCAGGCGGCCGAGAACACTGGCCGCGGCCGGCAGTTTGCGCTGGCCATCGTCTCCATGGTGATGGGTATCCCGATCACAGCAATCAGCGCCAGCGAGGTCGATCCGAGCATCATCGGGGTAGCCGTCTCGTGGGCGGGCATCGTCGGAGTGAACTGGGTCCACGCGCGGTCATTACGCAAGCGGAAATAGCGCGTTTCGCGAGCACGCGCGCCGGACGATTCTGGCATTCGCGCGTGCGGCGCCGCGCTCTGAGCGCTGATGCGCCGATAGGCTGAGGCCACAAATAGGTTTCGTATGCCCGGGTGCCTGGAATTTCGGCGATTCGGGACAACATGGGAAAGGCGGCGCTGTGGCGAGCATCGAGTTCATAGGCGCGCGAGAAATTCTCGATTCCCGCGGCAACCCGACCGTCGAGGTCGAAGTCATCCTGGACGACGGCTCTGAGGGCCGGGCCGCCGTTCCCTCGGGTGCGTCGACTGGCGCGTTCGAGGCGGTCGAGCTGCGTGATGGTGAGGCTCGCTACGGCGGAAAGGGCGTCAGTAAGGCCGTACTGGGCGTGATCGACCAGCTAGGACCCGAGCTCATTGGGTACGAGGCCAGCGAGCAACGGCTGGTGGACCAGGCAATGCTGGACCTGGATGGTACGGACAACAAATCCAAGATCGGCGCCAACGCCATCCTCGGGGTCTCGCTGGCCGTAGCCCATGCAGCGGCGCACTCCGCCGATTTGCCGCTCTACCGCTACATCGGTGGGCCCAACGCGCACCTGCTGCCAGTGCCCATGATGAATATCGTCAACGGCGGAGCACACGCTGACTCCGATGTTGACGTGCAGGAATTCATGATCGCCCCGATCGGTGCCTCGACGTTTCGCGATGCCCTTGAGATGGGAGCGACTGTGTATCACTCGCTCAAATCGGTGCTGAAGAAGCAGGGACTCGCGACCGGCCTTGGTGACGAGGGTGGCTTCGCCCCCAACCTGCCGGCGAACGTGGCCGCACTCGAGCTGATCTCAACGGCAGTGCAGTCAGCCGGCCTCACGCTGGGCAGTGACATCGCGCTCGCGCTGGACGTTGCCAGCACGGAGTTCTTCAGTGCCGGGACCTATACCTTCGAGGGCAAGGCACTATCTGCCGGCGATATGACCGGCATCTACGAGCAGTGGATCACCGACTTTCCGATCGTCTCGATAGAGGACCCGTTGGCAGAGGACGACTGGGCGGGCTGGAGTGCGCTGGTCAGCAGGATCGGCGAGAAGATCCAAGTGGTTGGTGACGACTTATTCGTTACCAACGTGACCAGGTTGCAGCGTGGTATCGCCGAGAAGGCGGCCAGCGCCCTGCTCGTCAAGGTCAATCAGATCGGCTCGCTGACCGAGACCCTGGACGCGGTCGATCTGGCGCACCGGGCCGGCTTCCGCTGCATGATGAGCCACCGTTCCGGCGAGACCGAGGACACCACCATCGCCGATCTTGCTGTGGCGACCAACTGCGGCCAGATCAAGTCGGGTGCTCCGGCGCGTACCGACCGGGTAGCCAAGTACAACCAGCTGTTGCGGATCGAAGAAGATCTCGACGACGCAGCCCGCTACGCCGGCGCCTCGGCATTCCCGAGGTTCAAGGCCTGAGGCAGTGCCATCCGGTCCGCGGCCGACCTCCCGCCCAGGCGCAGGTCCCGGGCGGGGAAAGCCGCGAGCCCGCGGCCAGGCACGCAAGCCGTCGTCGTCAGCGCGCACGTCGAAGGTAGAGACACCGCGACCAGAAGAATCCGCCGGTCCGCTGTTACGCCGCGGTTCGAGCGTGACCGCACGCGCGATAGCGCTGGCGGTGGTGGTGGTGGTGTTGACGATCTCGTACGCGACCTCGTTGCGGATCTACTTTGCCCAGGCCCACGAGGTCGCTGCAACGAAAGCTGAGATTGCGCAGCGTCAACAACGGATTCGGGATCTGCAGGGCGATTTGGCTCGCTGGGACGATGAGGTGTATGTGAGAACCCAGGCCAGGGAGCGGCTGGGCTGGGTCGTGCCGGGGGAGATCGGCTACACCGTGGTGGATGCCGACGGCAAGCCGCTCGGTGGCGGAGCAGCGATTAGCGCGGAGACGGCGCCGGATCAGTCGGCGCAGGACTCCTGGTGGTCCAAGCTGTGGGGCTCGGTAGAGGCCGCGGATCAGCAGGCGCCGGTCAAGAACGAGGCCGAAGAAAAGACGATCACCGTCAAGACCAAGCCCCGTTGAGAATCTGCGCTCAGCCCGTCGAAGTGTGTGCTTGAGCCTGCCGAGTAAGCACCCTGAGCCTCCGATATACGTGCGCTGAGCCTGGCATGTGCCCTGATCTTGATATGTTGCCTGAGCCTGTCGAAGGGCCTTCGACAAGCTCAGGCGGCATTTCCGTGCAACGCGTAGTTGGTGCGTAATCGATCAACGCTGGGCGGCGAGGAAGGCATCGATCGCCTCAGCTGTGGGCAAGCTTGGGCTCGCTCCTCGCACAGTGACCGCCAATGCGCCAGCAGCAAGGCCACGTTGCAGCGCCTCCGGAAGCGAGGCACCACGAGCCAGGCTCGCGCCGAGTGCGCCCGTGAAGGCATCACCCGCCGCTGTGGTGTCGACCGGCGTTGCTGGGAAAGCGGGATATTCCTCGAGGCCATCTGAGCCGAGAACTATGGCGCCGCGCTCGCCGCGGGTGATCATCGCAACGGCGGCGCCGCGGTCGAGGAACCAGCGCGCTGCCTGTTCAGCCGAACTGAGATCCGTGACAGAAATGCCGGTGAGTACCTCCGCCTCGAGCTCGTTTGGCTTGGTCACGGAGACTCCCCGCCATATAGCGGCGGGAATGACTTGCGCAGGCGCTGGATCCAGCACCAACCGCAGCTCGCATGCTTGACAGACCTCAGCCACCCGTTCCACGACCGAAAGTGGAATCTCCAGTTGCACGAGGACGACGGAAACCTGATCACGCAGCGTTCTGAGGGAGGCCGCGACATCGTCAGGCCGCAGCCTGTGGTTTGCATTCGGAATGATCATGATGTCGTTCTGGGCAGAGCGGGCATCGACGCGGATATGCGCGATGCCAGTCGAGCCGTCCATGATGCGTACCGCGCTGACATCTACGCCGTCGTCGGCGAGCGCACCCAATGTGAGGTCGCGGAACATGTCTTCGCCGACCGCGCCGATCATGTACGTGGGCGCACCCGCGCGTACCGAGGCGATCGCTTGATTGGCGCCCTTTCCGCCCAGCGCAAGTGAAAAGTTGTTGCCGATAACCGTCTCACCTGGTCGTGGCAGCGGCGAGCCGAAGGCCGCCAGGTCTGCGTTGATGCTGCCTACTACTGCCACACCGCTGCGATCATCCATGTCCGCGTAGCCTATCCGCGTGCTCGAGCCCATGACCCCTACCGATGAGTCGACTGTCGGGGCCCAGCTGCAGCGATCGCCGCGCGGCGTGGTAGGCATCGCGTACCGCTGTCCTTGCGGCAAGCCCGCGGTCGTGGTTACCTCACCTCGGCTGCCCGACGGCACACCATTCCCGACGACGTACTACCTCACCTGCCCACGGGCGGTCGCCGCGTGCTCCTCGTTGGAATCGCAGGGCTTGATGGCCGAGATGAATCATCGGCTGAAGCATGATCACGATCTTGCTGTGGCGTACCATCGGGCGCACGAACAATATCTCGCCGACCGGGAACGGCTCGATTCGGTACTGGAGATCTCCGGTGTCAGCGCGGGAGGAATGCCCGATCGGGTGAAATGCTTGCATGCGCTGGTGGCTCACTCACTTGCCGTTGGCCAAGGAGTCAATCCGCTTGGCGACGAGGCAGCACGTGCACTTGGAGCGTTCTGGGACCGGCCGTGCTTGGAGGATGTCTGATGAGGAGAGTTGCCGCCATCGATTGCGGAACGAATTCCGTCCGTCTGTTGATCGCCGAACCCGACGGCGCGGGCGGTCTGAAGGATCTGGAACGGCGGCTTGAGGTCGTACGACTCGGCCAAGGCGTCGACGCCACTGGTGAGTTCCACCCCGACGCTTTGCAGCGTACGTTCGCAGCGGTCGACGAGTATGCGGAATTGATCAAGAAAGCTGAGGTTCCTGTCGAGAATATGCACTTCGTGGCAACCTCGGCCACTCGCGATGTCAAGAACCGTGAGGCCCTCTTCGCCGGCATCAAACAGCGTCTCGGGGTGCTGCCCGATGTGATCAGCGGGAAGACAGAGGCGCGCCTGTCCTTCAATGGGGCCCTCAGCCGAGTCACTCCGGAAGGCGAGCCGGTGTTGGTCATGGACATTGGCGGCGGTTCGACTGAACTGATTACGGGCAGCGTCGCTGGGGACCTGCACAGCGCAATCTCGCTCGACGTTGGATCGGTGCGGGTCACCGAACGGTTCTTGAAACAGAATCCCGTTGCAGATGTTGATCTTGCGGGAGCCGCTGCGTACGTGGACGAGCTGCTGGCGGGCAGTGGAGTGGATTTCGCCTCGATTGGAACCTGGATCGGAGTCGCAGGCACTGTGACGACGTTGGCTGGAGTGTATTTGGGGCTCGAGCACTACGACCGTGAGCGAGTGCACGGTGCAGTCATCCCGCTGCCATCAGTAGCAGAGTTGCTGCACCAACTGGCCGCGATGACGGTTGACGAGATCCGGGCACTGCCGTCGATGCACCCTGGGCGGGCGGATGTGATCACCGGGGGCGCTCTGGTCCAGGCCCGAATCGCGGCGCGCCTGGACGTGCCGAACCTGATCGTCAGCGAGTCGGACATTCTGGACGGGATTGCATTGCAGCTCATCAACCGGTGACACAATGCCGCGATGACCTCTCTTGCCATCACGGTCGTCGGTCACGACCGGCCTGGCATTATCGCGCAGGCCGCCGAGGTGCTGTCGCAATGCGGCATGAACCTCGAGGACTCCTCGATGACGCTGTTGCGCGGTCACTTCGCAATGAGCCTGATCTGCGCAGGCGAGGCCGATGCGGACCAGATCGAGGCTGCCCTGCAACCCCTCGTGAACGACTCATTGGATGTCACCGTTCGCGAGGTCCCCGAGGAGCCGGACTTGCCGCCGCTGGGATCGACGTACCTGGTGACCGTCCATGGTGCGGACCGGCTCGGGATTGTCGCGCGGCTGGCCAGTGTGATCGCGCAGGCAGGCGGCAACATCACTGATCTGACCACCCGCCTGTCGGGGACGCTCTACGTGCTGTTGGCCGAAGTCGATCTACCACGCTCAGCCGATGTTGCAGCGCTGCAGGCGCGGCTCGGCGAGGTGTCTGCCGAATTGGGCGTGGACATCAGCATGCGACCGATCGAGAACGACGAGCTGTGAGTCAGACGCTGCCGACTTTGCCTGATGGCCGGGTGCTCGATGTGGTCCGAGCCCCAAGCCATGTGCTTTCGGTTTCCGCATCACCTGTGGACCCGGCCGATCCGGCGGTAGCTCAGCTTTGCGCCGACCTCGTGGCGACAATGCGCATCTCTCCGGGCTGTGTTGGGCTTGCCGCGCCTCAGGTC
>JBKPTR010000386.1:0-21543 GCA_046735615.1 Actinomycetota bacterium | reverse complement strand
ATACTGAGCGGTGCTATCGAGCGGGGGCCACGCAGCGAGGGGGACGAGAGCATGAGTGTGCCGAGGGAACGTGCATGATCTTCAAGAGGGGGAGGAAGCGCGGCAACGAGTCACCAGGTGACGAGTTGAACGACAATGCTGGCCTTGATGAGGCGAGCGAGCCTCAGGATGCCGCGGACGACGCGCCGACTGCCACCGAAGAGACAGACCTGGCCACGGATCTGGAGGCCTTGGAGGATGTCGACTGGCGGAGCTCAGGACCCTATGACGTCACCGAAGTCGACAGCATCGAGAGCACCGAAGAAAGCCCGAAGGTCGATCTCGGCAGCCTGATCCTCACCCCTGTGCCTGGATCGGAATTACGCCTTCAGGTAGCCGAGGAGACCGGTGAAATCGTGTCGGCGATGCTGGTGATCGAGACCATCGTCGAACCCCCTGCCGGTGCGAGTCAGAAAACCCAGGCATATTCCTCCGCACTTGAGCTGGGAGCGTACGCAGCTCCTCGCAGCGGCGGACTCTGGGCGGAGCTGCGGGACGAGATTTCCCGCGGCGCCACCGAGGCCGGCGGCACCGCATCGCTCGGCGAGGGACCATTCGGCATCGAGCTGAGGCGCCTGATCCCGGTCAAGACACCCGATGGCGAGGAGGGATATCAGCCCTCGCGCATGTGGGTTGCTGAAGGTCCCCGGTGGTTGCTACGCGGCATCGTCTACGGTCAGGCCGCGATCGAAGAAGACGCCGACTCACCGGTCGTCGCTGATGTGCTCGCCGCCTTCCGTCAGGTGATCGTACGGCGCGGTGACGAGGCCATGGCACCTGGTGATCTGCTTCCTTTAACCATGCCGACCAATATGAGTCAAGACGCCGACGAGTCCTGATACGACGCCGCCAGACAGGTGCATCTCATTGACCAGAGTGGGATGCTTGAAGGGCGGAGGTGACACGCGATGGCCAGAGAAAACATGCTGCAGCGAGCACTGCGCAGGTTCACATCGTCCAACGAGGAGCTTGAGTCCGAGGACTTGCAACGCAACGTCCGGGAGGAAGGCGCAGTTCCCATTTCGGATTGTGAGGACCGTCAGCGGGTAGAGCTCACCGGTACCGTATCCACGGTGACAATCAACCCCCGAGGCGGACATCCCGCCCTCGAGGTCGAGCTGCGCGACGGGTCCGGAGCGGTGACCCTGCTATGGCTGGGCCGACGGCAGATTCCCGGAATCGACTGCGGGCGGACCCTCAAAGTGTGGGGCCGGATCAGCTGCCACGAGGGAAGACGGTTGGTGTACAACCCGCGCTATGAGCTGATGCAGACACCGGCGGCCTCGTGATCGAGACCGCTACGGTGCCTGGCGCATGACCGAGCGGCCAGCTGAGCCGAGGACGGGTTCGCAGCACACGCCACAGGTCACGGCGGCGGAAGAGACGCCACAGTTCCAATACGTCGAGGAGTTCGTCCGCCACCAGCTCGCGGACTCTCTGGGTGGCGCACGCGGCATGTTCGAGTCAGCGCTGCCCTTCGTTGCCTTCACCATCGCGTGGGTTATCGGCCGCGAGCTCTACCCGGCTGTCGGGGCTGCGGTTGGTACAGCGCTGCTGCTGGCTGCGATCCGGCTCGTTCAGCGGCAATCGATCAAGTACGTCGTGCAGGCGGTCATCCCAACAGCGATCGCCGTTCTGATTGCCACTCGCACCGGACGCGCGCAAGACATCTTCCTGCCTGGCATCCTCTACAACGGCATTCTCGCTGTGGTCTCCCTTGCGAGCGTTGCGATCCGCAAACCGCTTGTCGGTTTCATCATCGGGGCTGCCGTCGGTGATCCCACCGGCTGGGCGAAGGATCCGGGGCTGGTCAAAATGACATCGAAGTTGACGCTGGTACTTGCGGTGCCGTACGTGACCCGATTCGTCATCCAGCTGCCACTGTTTCTTGCCGGACAGGTGGTCTTGCTTGGTGTGACGAAGGTGGTTCTCGGCTGGCCGCTGCTGATCGCCGCGTTGACCGTCATCGGCCTCATGCTCTCCAAGGGGAAGACTCCGCTCGAAGGTTCACCGCTGGGAAAGCGAGATCAGACCGCCTGAACGCGCGGCGTCGGGGTCTTGGAAACATCGATCGAGCCGTCGCGTGGCGCCAGCATCTCGGCAAGCTGATGCTCGAAGTCCTGAGCGGTCACGAAGAGCAACTCGTCGCCAGCCTCGAGTGAGCCATCCTTGTCGGGTGGACGGGCGTGCCCATCCCGGATGATCGCCACGAGAACGACGTCGCCGGGCCAGTTCAGGTCGCCGATGCGGGCACCGACGGTGGGGCTACTGGATGGCAACGTCATCTCGACGAGGTTCGTCGCGCCTTCATGGAACGTCAGCAGCCTCACCAGGTCGCCCACGGTGACGGCCTCCTCAACCAGCGCCGACATCAGCCGCGGCGTTGAGACCGAGACGTCTACGCCCCAGACCTCGTTGAACAGCCACTCATTTTTCGGATGGTTGACCCGTGCGACAGTACGCGGCACCCCAAACTCGGTCTTGGCGAGCAGCGACACCACGAGGTTCACCTTGTCATCACCGGTGGCCGCGATAGCGCAGTCGCAGGTATCGAGGCCTGCTTCTTCCAGTGAGGACAGCTCGCAGGCGTCCGCCAAAAGCCATTCCGCCTCGGCGAGGGTTTCGGATTTGATCTCATGCGGATCCTTGTCGATCAACAGCACCTCATGCCCGTTCTCCACGAGCTCCGCCGCTATGGACCGTCCTACATTGCCGGCGCCGGCAATCGCCACTCGCATCGTCATACTCCTCTCGGCGGAGCGCCGAGAATCGCCTCGACGACAGCTAGCTTCGCATCGACGACAGCGGCGTATGCGAGGTCGCCGTCCTGGAAGACTGTGCTGCGCTTCGGCACCATCCCGGACCCCATCCGGAACAAGAACGGGATTCGGGCGTCTGTTGCCTCCTCCATCTGCTCGATGGTCCGACCGACCCAAGCTCGATCAACATGCACTTCCATGAGGCGGACCGAGCCTGACGGGTCTCGCCAGTGCGGCTCCGAACCGCTCGGCAGCAGCCGCCGCAATACCTGATCGGCGGTCCATCGCACGGTGGCAACGGTCGGGATGCCGAGCCGCTCGTACACTTCGGCACGGCCGGGGTCGTAGATCCGAGCCACCACGTTGTCTACGCCAAAGGTTTCGCGTACCACGCGAGCCGACAAGATGTTGGAGTTGTCACCACTTGACACCGCAGCAAAACCATCGGCGTCCTCAATACCGGCTTCGAGCAACACCTCGCGATCAAATCCGACGCCCCTCACGGTCTTGCCCGCGAAATCAGGGCCGAGCCGACGGAACGCCTCGGAGTTGAGATCGATCACCGCGACAGTGTGGCCACGCCTCTCCAAGCTTCTGGCCAAGCTGGACCCGACCCGGCCGCAGCCCATGATCACGATGTGCACACGTTGAGTCTAGTGAACCCCGCTGTGGGAACTCTGTGACGCAGATCACTTCCGGCGTGGCAGGCAACGGTGATCGCTGTGCTCTGCCGGTGTTGTGCTCGCCACATTAGGGTTTGGGTGTGGTGAATGTGTCCGACATCGGCAAGCGACTGCTGCTGGGCCGGAAACTCCGTAGCACTCAGCTCCACGAGACACTGCTCCCCAAGCGCATCGCACTGCCCGTCTTCGCATCGGACGCGCTGTCCTCGGTCGCCTATGCACCCGACGAAATCTTCTTGACGCTGTCACTGGCCGGGCTCGTCGCGTACTCCTTCTCCTGGAAGATCGCAATCCTGGTCGCCATCGTGATGTTGGTCGTCGTGGCGTCCTACCGCCAGAACGTGCATGCGTATCCGTCCGGCGGTGGCGACTACGAGGTGGCAACCGTCAACCTTGGGCCCAATGCTGGACTCACCGTGGCGGCGGCGCTCCTTGTGGACTATGTTTTGACCGTCGCGGTCTCGGTCTCCTCTGGGGTACAGAACGCCAAATCGGTCTTCCCGATCTTGGACGGGCGCGAGGCCTGGGTAGCCGCTGGCGTCGTCGTCGTGCTGATGGCACTCAATCTGCGCGGTGTCCGGGAGTCCGGCACCTTGTTCTCGATCCCCACCTACTGTTTCATGTTCTCGATCTTGATTATGGTGATCTACGGATTATTTCAAATCCTGGTGCTGGGCGAGGACATTCAGGTGCATAGCGCCCAGTACGGGATCGAGCCGGATCCTCAGTACGCAGCGTTCACCGGCTTCGCGATGGTCGCGCTGCTGGCCCGTACCTTCTCCTCTGGATGCGCTGCGCTGACCGGCGTTGAGGCAATTTCGAACGGAGTGCCGGCGTTCCGCAAACCCAAGAGCAAGAACGCAGCAACCACTTTGCTGCTTCTCGGCGTGATCTCGGTGTCGATGCTCATCGGTGTCGTCGCCCTGGCAAACCTGACTGGGCTCAAGCTGATCGACGAAGGTCTGTCCCACTACACACTCAACGGTGAGCGGGTCGAGGTGGTCGAGGAGACGGCCATCGGGCAGCTCTCCGCGGCCGTCTTCGCCGACTTCAAACCGGCTTTCTTCTTCGTCGTCGCCGCGACGATGCTGATCTTGTTTCTGGCGGCGAACACCGCGTTCAACGGGTTCCCCGTGTTGGGCTCGATCCTGGCCAGGGACGGCTATCTGCCGCGCCAGTTGCATACCCGCGGCGACCGCCTGGCCTACAGCAACGGAATCCTGGTGCTGGCGTTTTTCGCCATCGTGCTCATCATCTCCTTCGATGCTGACGTGACCGCTTTGATTCAGCTCTATGTTGTCGGGGTCTTCGTGTCGTTTACCGTCAGCCAATTGGGCATGCTGCGGCACTGGACGCGTCACCTGAAAGTCGAGAAGAACCCGGCGGTGCGGGCGCGGATGATCCGTTCCCGAGTGATCAACGCCATTGGGCTGACGATGACGGGGACAGTGCTGGTGATTGTGCTGCTCTCGAAGTTCACCAAAGGCGCGTACATCGCGATCATTGCGATGGGCGTGCTCTTCGCAATAATGAAAATGATCAGACGGCACTACGAGAGGGTGGCGCAGGAGACTGCCCTGGTGGAGGGCGAGGATCGTACGCTGCCCAGCCGGGTGCGGGCTGTGGTGCTGGTCAGCAAGCTGCACAAGCCGACACTGCGGGCGCTGGCCTTTGCAAAGGCAGCCCGGCCCAGCAGCCTGGAGGCTCTCACCGTCTCGGTTGACCCGGACGAGACCGAACGGCTCGTGAAGCTTTGGGAGGAGGCCGACACCGGCGTCCCGCTCAAGGTGCTCGCCTCGCCGTACCGGGAAGTGACCAATCCGATCATCGACTATGTGAAGAATTTGCGACGCGAAAGCCCGCGTGACGCGGTGACGGTCTACATCCCGGAGTACGTGGTCGGCCACTGGTGGGAGCAGATCCTGCACAACCAGAGCGCCTTGCGACTCAAGGGACGGTTGCTGTTCACACCTGGCGTGATGGTGACATCGGTGCCATTCCACCTCGCGTCATCGACCAGGGCTGAACAAAGACTTGAGCGCGAGACGGCTCAGGAAAACGCCCGTCGGTACCTTCGCAGCGGCTAATAGTGACGGGTGCGTTCGGCCGGGTCGCTATCGCCCTGTGCCGACCGGCGGGCGTGAGTACCAGCGCTGGAGCTCGACAAACCCCTCGTCCAGACTGACCCGCGGCTCCCACCGCAGAACCTGACGAGTTTGTCGCTGGTCGAACCAGTGTGCGGTCGAGAGCTGCTCGACCAGGAAGCGGGTCAGTGGCGGATCTTCGGCTGCGCGTTCTGTGCGCAGACCCTCGGTCATCCTCCACACAGACTCCACTAAAGTTCCGCCCGCACGCGCCAGCCTCACCGGCACATGCCGCGTCGGCTCCGGCGCTCCAGCCGCTCGGCACAATGCAGACAGCAACTCAGCGACTGGGCGTGGCTCGCCATTGGTCACCACCAGCGCCTGGCCACGTGCCGCCACGCAATTGTCAAGGGCTGCCAGCAAGGCGTCCACCGCGTTGACTACGTAGGTGCTGTCAATGAGGGCGGCCCCCGAGCCGATCACAAGCAGTCGTCCGCGGCGCGCGCGATCGACCACTCGAGCGACCAGCTGGGTGTCACCCGGGCCCCACACCAGGTGTGGGCGTACGGCGACTACGGCGAGGTGTCCGTCATCGGCGGCCAGCGCGATCCGCTCGGCAGCAGCCTTGCTTTTCGCGTAAGGGCCGCGCGCGGCGAGCGGGTCAGCGAGATCCGCGCCACGGCCGATCAGGGAGTCGCCGGAATGAGCCACCGAGGGCGATGAGACATAGACCAGCCGGCGTACGCCCGCCGTGACGCACGCGTCCACGACCGCCTGGGTGCCCTGAACGTTGACTCGTTGGTATTCGGCATCAAGCCCAACCACATTCACCTTGGCGGCCAGGTGGATGACCGCCTCGTGGCCGTCGATCGCGCCCAGCACCGCATCGGCGTCGCTGATGTCGATCAACGCTTCGGGCAGTCCCAATCCAGCCGGATGCCGCTGCAGGACCGTCACCTGGTCGCCGCGGTCGGCGAGCGCTCGGGCAACCCCCCGCCCCAGCATCCCGGTCGCTCCCGTGACCAGCACCCTCACGACGCTCTCCTAAGGCCGACCGACACGAGCACCGGCGAGCACCCGCCCGGCCCAGCTGGCGAGTCGCAGCCGGTCGATCTTCGCGGCGTGGCGAATGTCCACGGGCAAGGCATCGATGGCCAGCACGGCAGCGAGACGAATCCCGGCGGCTTCCCTTACAGCGCTAGCGAGCTCCCGCGTCGCCAGCCCGACGGATTGAGGGACGACTGGGACGACCACCGCCACCGCCTGCTGAGTGCCCGGAGGGCCGACCCCCACCACCGCGGCGCCGGTCACAGGGGACTCAGCCTCAATCCGCTGCTCCATACCGACCGGGGTAAGCGGCGCGTCGGCAGTTGTGATGACGTGCACCAGCCGGCCCTCAACCCACAGCCGCCCGGCGGTGTCGAGGTGCCCGACATCGCCGGTCCGATGCCAGCCCGTGTCGCGAGAACTTGTTGCCTCTGTCGCCCAGAGCCGGTCGTATCGCTGCTTGACGTGTGCCGCCGATACACAGATCTCGCCGGTGATCTCGAGCTGGTCAGTGGGTGGCCCGCCGGCCATGCCCAGCGAGTCCAGCGGACTGATCCGGAGCTGCACGCCGGGCAGCGGCTTGCCGACACACACGCCATTCCCCGAACCGGCTTCCTCGAGTTCCGGCAGCGAGATGTCGGTCAGCGGCAGCGCCTCGGTCATCCCGTATGGCGTGTGCAGCTCGGCGCGCGGGAGGAGCTCACTGAGGCGGCGCAGTAACGGCACGGAGACCGGCGCGCCGGCCGAGAGCACTAGCCGAATGCGTGCAATTGCTGACGACTGCGCGGCAGTCAGCTCGCCCGCGGTGGCGACCACGTTCCGCAGCGCTGCCGGTGAGGCGAAGATCAGGGTGGCTTCAATCGCCGCCGCTGCCTCGGCCAACCGCGCCGCGGTGAGAGTGCCAGGTTTGGTGACATCCATCTGCGGTACGGCGGCCCCGATACCCAACGCTGGGCCGTACAGCGCGAACGGGGCGAACGCAGCGACCAGTCGATCGCTCGGAGCGATGTCGCACAGGGCGCGCAGCACGTCGAGCTGAGCCACCAGCTGATGGTGGCAATAGACCACTCCCTTGGGTGGGCCGGTGGCACCAGAAGTGAAGAGCACCGCGGCCTCGCTCGAGCGGGCGCCGTTGGTGTCGGCGGGTTCTCGCCCGGTATCGAAGGGAGCCGAGCCGCGATCCCCAGGTGCCGTAAGCTCATCTATCGAGTACTCGACCCCTACTAGCCGGCGCACCCGCCTGGGCAACTCACCGGCCACCAACCGGATACCCGGCAGCTTTAAGAAAGCCGCCGCGGCAACGGCTGGTGGGATCCCGATCAGGTAATCCGGATCGGCGCTACGAAGCGCGTCGGCCATCTTGCGCCACCCAAGGCCCGCGTCGGCGACCACGATCGCAGCACTGGCCCGCCAGCTGGCGTAGACCGTCGTGGTCAGGTCGAGTCCCGGCGGCACCAACAGCGCAACTCGGTGTCCCGGCCGCACGCCAACGTGGCGTAACCCGGCGGCCAATGCATTGACCCGGCGCTCTAGCTCAGCGAACGAGGTCACGTGGGTGCCACCGTGGCACAGCTCGGCGATCGCCGGACCGGAGCCACCGCCGGCTCGCGGAGGCGCGATGCCAACAACCATGTGCGGACGTGCTCGCGTCGGCCGGTCGGGCGCCGACTGGCGTGGCTGCGTAGCGGCGTTCGATCTCACCCATGACCAGGCATCCTCGGCGAGGCGAGGCACGTCCTCGACGACCAGATGGGAGGCTCCGGCGTACCGGTGGACATCCGCGTGCGGCAGCCGGCTCTCGAGGTCACGAAGCGAGGCCTGTTTGAAGACAGGATCCCGTGGGCCCCACAGCAGCAGCGTCGGAACGGTTTCGAGCTCGGCCAATCCGAGAGCCAACCGATCGAGGGTGGCGCGGCTGGGATGGGTTGGCTCCAGAGGGATATCGGCAACGAAATCACCGACGGCCCGTCGGCGCGCAGAGTCGAAGTACGGCGCTCGCAACGCAGCGCGAATCTCGCCCTGGATCGGTGGCCAAGACAGAACGGCGGCGGCACGTACGAATGTCGCCGTCCGTACGCAGACCAGCTCACGCAGCACACGGCTCCGTGCCAGCCGGATCAGCGCCGGCGTGCCTGTGTGCGGCACCGCAACCCCGGTGTTAGTCAAGATCAATCCGGTGATCTGATCAAGGTGGCGTTGCGCCCAGCCGAGCGAAATTGGTCCGCCCCAGTCATGCGCCACGAGCATTACTCGACCGGTGATTCCCAGCTCCGAGGTGATGGTGTCGAGATCATCGATCCGCCCCGCAAGCGAACGAGGCCACCTCGGTCGCTCGGAGTAACCCATCCCAAGCTGGTCGACCGCGACGACCCGCCAGCCCGGATCCGCGGATGCCAGAAACCGTCGCCAGAGATAGGCCCAAGTCGGGTTGCCGTGCAGGCAGAGCAGCGTTCCGGCCCGTGGCACGACGCCATTGTCGAGCACGTGCCAGGTGCGCAGCACCCCTTCAGCGTCGACGGCGTGGACCAGCCTCGACCAGGCCGGATCGAGGTCGGGCATTCGGCCCAGCTCCGCGACAACGCCGGGGGCGGCGACCAGATTGTTGATCACCAGACGATTTCGGCGTACGAGGTGTTCAGCCCGGACCCGATGCCCAGCAACAGAATCCGGTCTTGGGCGCGCAACTGGTCCATATGCCGGGCCAGAGTGAACGGCACAGCAGCTGGACCCATGTTGCCGTACTTCGGCAGTGTGAGGGGGAACCGTGCCGGGTCGACGCCGAGCGCCTTCGCCATCGCGTGAATGTGGACGACTGAGGTCTGGTGAGCGACGAACCAATCGATGCCGCCCCAATCGAACTCCTCCTTGGCGTCGGCCCAGGTCGCCAAGGCCAGCGCGAGTCCGGCGTCGAAGAGTCGCTTGGTGTCGGTCCTCATCCGGGTCAGGTCACCCACACAAAGGTCGTGGTGTTCGGTGCCTGCCCGGCTCACGCCGCCGATGACTCGGTGGCCTTCGGGATGACGATCGGACCGTCCGAGCACCATCGCCGCCGACCCGGAGCCGAGGGTCAGCGTGGCGAACTGCGACCGCAGGTCGGCCGCGGTCGTCTCATCCCCAGCCAGCCGGGCGAGCGTCAACTCCTGGGTGAAGCGGGACCCTTCGGCATCGACAATCACCGCATAGTCCGCCTGGCCCGAGTCGATCATCGTAGCCGCCAACTGGATACCGTTCACGAAACCAACGCAGGCGTTGGCCACGTCGAAGTTGAGGCAGTTCGTGGGTAACCCGACCTGATGGTGAATCGCCGCGGCGGTGGAGGGTTCAAGATACTCCCGGGAGACCGCGGTGTTGATCATGACACCGACTTGTTCAGGCGTGATGCCCGCCTCGGCCAGCGCCTTGGCAGCCGCCATTGCCGCGGCATCCGCGAAGCTCACATCCGTCGGCCACCAACGACGCTCGACCACGCCGGCCAGCTTCTCCAGCATGCCGGACCGCGTTCCCACCCGCCGGAAGGTATCCGCCAGCCGTTGGTCGAAGGCGGCGGAGGTCATCACGATCGGTGCGTCAACCGCACACACCGAGAGCACGGTGGTGTTGATCGGCCGAAAGCTTGCGTTACCGCTCATTTACCCCCTGCCCAAGGGACGCCGATCCTGCCTCCGCCAAAAGCTGCTCTCGGCACTATGGTGTCATCGCCATCTGACGCTTGGCTCGCCTGCCCACCAGAGCACCGATCCGAGCGACGACGACGGCGGCGGATGCCACGCGCGATGCGCGAGCAGCGCACAAAGAACGCGTGTTATCTTGACGTCAAGATAGTTATTTGGGAGTGACCTAGGGAGGGCTCATGAGTCTGAACAGCTTCGGTGCCAAGTCGACCCTCCAGGTGGGTGACGAGTCGTACCAGATCTTCCGGCTTGATGCCGTCGAGGGCTCTGACTCGTTGCCGTACAGCCTCAAGATCTTGCTCGAGAACCTGCTCCGTACCGAGGACGGCGCCAACATCACCGCCGACGACATCCGTGCGCTTGCCGGCTGGGAACAGGACGCGGAGCCAAGCGAAGAGATCCAGTTCACGCCCGCACGAGTGATCATGCAGGACTTCACGGGTGTGCCGTGTGTGGTCGATCTGGCCACGATGCGCGAGGCAATGGGGAAGATGGGTGGCGACCCGGCCAAGATCAATCCGCTCGCTCCGGCTGAGCTGGTGATCGATCACTCGGTCATCGCCGACGTGTTCGGCACCGCCGACGCGTTCGTCCGGAACGTGGAGATCGAATACGAGCGTAACCATGAGCGCTACCAGTTCCTGCGCTGGGGTCAGACCGCCTTCGACGATTTCAAAGTGGTTCCTCCGGGTACCGGGATTGTGCACCAGGTCAACATCGAGCACCTGGCCCGCGTGATCTTCTCTCGGGAGGTCGAGTCTTCGGCGGGCTCCGGAGAGACTGAGCTCTACGCCTATCCCGACACGTGTGTCGGTACTGACTCACACACCACCATGGTCAACGGCTTGGGGGTTGTCGGATGGGGAGTCGGCGGCATCGAGGCCGAGGCGGCGATGCTCGGACAGCCGGTGTCGATGCTCATCCCTCGGGTGGTCGGCTTCAAGCTTTCCGGCGCACTGCGCGAAGGCACGACCGCAACCGACCTTGTTCTCACGATCACCGAGATGCTGCGGCAGCACAAAGTGGTCGGAAAATTCGTCGAGTTCTACGGGCCCGGAGTCTCCCAGGTGCCCGTGGCAAACCGGGCCACGATCGGCAACATGAGTCCTGAGTACGGCTCCACGATCGCGGTCTTTCCTATCGACTCCAAGACCACCGAGTACCTGAGGCTCACCGGTCGCAGTGATCAGCAGATCGCCCTTGTCGAGACGTACGCCAAGGAGCAGGGTCTGTGGCACTCCGACGACCGGGAGCCGAGATACTCCGAATATCTGGAACTCGATCTTGGCACAGTCGTTCCCAGCATCGCTGGACCTAGGCGCCCACAGGACCGCGTGCAGGTCGCGCATGCCAAGCAGGGCTTTCGGGAAGCATTGCGTGACTTTGTTTCAGCTGAGGAGTTGACAGGTTGGGATGAGTCGGTCGACGAATCATTCCCGGCCTCCGACGTTCCAAGTCGCGCATTCGGCGAATCGTTGGCGCCGCATGAGTACGGCGAGGAGTCGGCCGACATCGCGCGCCCAAGCAAGCAGGTGCCCATAACGCTGAGCGACGGTACGTCGTTCGACCTCGACCACGGCGCGGTGGTCATTGCAGCAATCACCTCCTGCACCAACACGTCCAATCCAAGTGTCATGATCGGGGCAGCCCTGGTCGCCAAGAAAGCGGTCGAGCGTGGGCTGAATCGCAAACCCTGGGTGAAAACGACCCTGGCTCCCGGCTCGAAGGTGGTCAGCGACTATTACGACCGCTCCGGCCTGACGCCGTACCTGGACAAGCTGGGATTCAATTTGGTCGGCTACGGCTGTACCACGTGCATCGGCAACTCCGGGCCGCTCATTCCCGAGGTCAGCGCAGCGGTACACGAAAATGATCTTGCGGTGGTCTCGGTGCTGTCGGGCAACCGGAACTTCGAGGGCAGGATCAACCCTGATGTCAAGATGAACTACCTGGCTTCGCCGCCGCTGGTGGTGGCATACGCCATTGCCGGCACGATGGACATCGACTTGCTGAACGACTCCCTGGGCACCGATGAGCAGGGGAATGAGGTACACCTTGCCGACATCTGGCCGAGCGAGGCCGAGATCGATGAGATTGTGGCGTCGGCGATCGGTGCGGAGATGTTCACCGAGTCCTATGCGGACGTCTTTGCTGGCGACGAGCAATGGCAGTCTCTGCCGACGCCTGAGGGAGAGATTTTCGACTGGGACGCGGACTCGACCTATGTCCGCAAGCCGCCCTATTTCGACGGCATGCCGACGGAGCCGGAGCCTGTCACGGACATCAGTGGAGGCCGGGTGCTGCTCAAACTCGGCGACTCGATCACCACGGATCACATCTCCCCGGCCGGCTCCATCAAGGCCGACTCGCCCGCTGGCCACTACCTTTCCGAACACGGGGTAGAGCGGAAGGACTTCAACTCCTACGGGTCGCGGCGAGGCAATCACGAGGTGATGATCCGGGGGACGTTCGCGAACATCCGGCTTCGCAATCAGCTCGCGCCGGACACCGAGGGCGGATTCACTCGGGACTTGACCTCGGCGGACACGCCAGTCACGACGGTGTATGAGGCGTCGCAGAACTACCTCGCATCGGGCACGCCATTAGTGGTCCTGGCTGGCAAGGAGTACGGTTCGGGTTCCTCGCGGGACTGGGCCGCGAAGGGCACAGCATTGCTCGGGGTCAAGGCCGTTATTGCCGAGTCGTACGAGCGGATCCACCGATCAAACCTCATTGGCATGGGTGTCCTGCCGTTGCAGTTCCCTGAAGGGGAGAACGCCGACTCTCTTGGGCTTACCGGGGAGGAGACCTTCGACATCACCGGAATCACCGAGCTCAACGACGGACGTACGCCGCAGACTGTCAAGGTGAACGCGGGGGAGGTCAGCTTCGACGCACCGGTGCGTATCGACACCCCAGGCGAAGCCGACTACTACCGCAATGGCGGAATCATGCAGTACGTGCTGCGGTCGTTGATCAAGAAGTAGGCTCCAGGCGCAGTCAGCCAGCTAGGTCCGCTCAGGAACCTTAACGACTGGCCAATTCGTCATGGTGTTGTGGTGATCGCTGGGAAGCTCCGCCGACAAGTCGCGGTGCTCGTGGCAGCGGCCACGTTGACCGTTGCGGGTTGTTCCCTCATTGGTCCATTGGCCAAGCCGTCCGAACCGTTCAGCGACTTCTCTGTTGGTGAGTTCGGCGGCATCGATGGCCGCCAGAACATCCTCTACGTGAGAGCGGCGGACGGCGTCGCTTTGCTGATTTCTCGCGCGCCAGTCGCCGGCCAGCTGACCGATCAGTCGCTGAGCCGACTCCAGGAACTGTTGACGTCCCAGCAATTCCGCGAGGAGGTCAGGCGAGAGGCGCAGCGGAAATCGAAGGCACCGGCGCCGATCTGCTCAGACCAGATCACGACCGAAGTAACGATCGGCAGTTTTTCGATGAGCCGTACTGAGCCATGCGGGGAGAAATCCGAGCCGACGCCGGCCTTCGACGAGATCCTCAGCATCGTCGCCCCGGCGATGCAGGGGAATTTCGACGGACCGATCGACACAACTGAGCCGCGGCTGCTGCCTATGCGGCTAGAGCGTTTGCAGGTTCAAGATCAACCGGTCTATACGATCAGGATCGATGCCGCCGGACGGGCCATGATCACGATTGCCGGCCGCGCATCCGAGGTGCACAAACTGTCGATCCGGCAGCGCGACACGGTCCGGCTGCTCCAGGCGTACGTCATCGACGAGCCTGTTGTGCCATGCACCTCGACTGCGCACTACCAGTTGCACGTCGAGAGCGAGCCCGCGGTCTCTGGTCCGGACTGTGGGTTTCCGCAGCGGCAACCCGAGTTTCGTGCATTGACCGTGTTGCTCGAGACCGCCTTCGGAGTCTGATCACTGTCGGCGCGACATTAGCCTTGACGCGTGAGCGTCTGGAACGATCACGTATTCCCACGGCTGATGGATCGGGCGCTGAACACGCCAACGGTGAACGCCCGACGTGCCAAGGTTTGTCAGGGTCTGCACGGTCGCGTACTCGAGATCGGTTTCGGCACCGGTCTCAATCTCCACCACTATCCGGCTGAGGTGACCGAAATCTTGGTCGTCGAGCCCTCGGAGTCGGCCATGCGACTCGCGCAGCCGCGGGAGGCGGCCGCGTCCGCGCCGATCAAGCGGATAGGGCGCGATGGTGCCCGGCTCGCATTGCCGGATGGATCGGTGGACTGTGTGTTGTCCACCTACACGCTGTGCACCATCCCAGCCGTGGATGCCGCGCTGCGGGAGGTTCATCGAGTGCTCAAGCCGGACGGTGTGTTGCACTTCCTCGAGCATGGTCGCGCGCCGACGGAATCCGTACGCCGTTGGCAGCGCCGGCTGCATCCGGTTCACAGCCGGATCGCTGGTGGCTGCCATCTCGACCGGCCGATCGATAACCTGATCACTCACGCCGGCCTGATGATCAGTGAGCTGGAAACCGGATACGGGGACGGGCCGCGACCCTTCAGCTATCTGTATCGGGGTCTGGCTCTTCGCGCAGCGTGATGTGAGCGAGGTGCTGCGATGCACCGGGCATGGCTTCCGAGATCAGCTTCGCGTACCGATCGATCTCGCCAGCTGCATAGTGCGTCCGAGGCCAGAAGAAGCCACGTAGGCCGTCGCCTTTGGTTCGTGGAACCACATGGATGTGCAGGTGGGGGATCGACTGGCTGACCACGTTGTTGACTGCCACGAAGGTCCCTTGAGCGCCAAGCGCCGCGCTGATCGCGACTGCGATCCGCTGGGCCATGGTCAGCAGCGGAACCATGAGATCCGCGGGAAGCGTCAGCAGCGTGTCGACATGGCGAGTTGGAGCGACGAGTACGTGACCCTTGAACACCGGTCGGTGATCAAGGAAAGCGATCACCTGGTCATTACGCGCCACAATCGCGGCGTCCACTTCACCGCTCACGATCTGGCAGATCACATCGCTCACCGGCATGAGATTAGTGGCCGCGCGCTGAAAGCTGCCGGAAGGGCCTCAAGCCACCACCTCGTAGTGACGCACCAACTCATCTCGTTCGATGAGGAAGCGGTCGTCCTCTGGATAGAAGACAGCCTTGTCGATGTCCTCGCCAGCGAACGACCGGATGCTGTCCCGGGAGTCCCACAGTGAGAACGTGATGATCTCAGACCGATCGCCGTCGTCCCGCCGCAGCATCCACGCGCCTTGATTGCCTGGCGTAGCTCTGTACTCAGCCATGCCGGTGCTGTCGATGTAGTTCGCATAGGCGACAGCGTCCTCGCGGCGCACCACGCCTCTCCAAATCCGCGCGATCATGGACCGACATTACTTGCCAAACACGCGTGCGAGTACTGGTGCATCGAACGTCAGTTCGAATATAGTGCGGGCCATGGATATTTCGGTCTATGTGCCCCCTGGCTGGCCGGCACAGGTACGACCGCCAGGAGCGACTGGTTGGGAGGCGACAGCCGTCGCCTATCTGCTGGATTGCTGCCCTCCGGACTTTCGCGCATATCGCGTGCTCCGCAATCACCCGGTGGTGTTGGCGCAATTTGCGACTCACTTCGTCAATGGCCAGCATGAGGCGTCGCAACGAGGGCTGGCCGCAATCCGTACCAGTATTAGTGAGTATGTCGACGCAGAGGTTGTGGAGGCAGCGACGCAGGCGTGGCTGGAGCAGGAGGCTCGGCTGACCCGTACCCGCCGAGCTGTGGCGCTGATTGAAGAGGCTCTGCAAGGGCGGGTCTTTGTTCGTAAGCTGTGAGGCGGCTGAGCGCACGACGTGTGATAGGCCACACTTATGATCCAGGGACCGCCGAACACGTAAACTCAAGCCCATGTCAGCCGCCCGGGACGGACTGTTGAGCTCGATCCATAGCCCAGAAGACCTCCGGGAACTGACGCCAGATCAGCTGCGTGAGCTGAGCCTGGAGGTCCGGTCGTTCCTGATCGAGAACGTAAGCCAGACCGGCGGCCACCTCGGACCTAACCTGGGCGTCATCGAGCTGACGATCGCGGTGCATCGCGTCTTTCACTCGCCGCGCGATCCGATCATCTTCGACACTGGACACCAGAGCTACGTGCACAAGATCTTGACGGGTCGCCAGGATCAATTCCCGACGCTCCGGCAGCGTCGCGGGCTGTCCGGCTACCCGAGCCAGACAGAGTCTGAGCACGACTGGGTGGAGAACTCACACGCGTCAACCGCACTCTCGTACGCCGATGGACTGGCCAAGGCCATTCGGCTGCAGCGCAAAGGCGGCACTGTCGTCGCCTTTGTTGGAGACGGTTCCCTCACCGGCGGAATGGCGTGGGAGGCGCTGAACAACATCGCTGCCTCTGACGACCTGCCGCTGGTGATAGTGGTGAACGACAACGGCCGGTCGTACACTCCAACGGTTGGTGGCCTGGCACGGCACTTGACCGGGCTACGCACCAACCCGCGCTACGAGCAAATCCTGGAACTGGTGAAGCGCAATGTCAGTCGAGCGCCGCTGGTGGGGAATGCCGCGTACGACATCTTGCATGGCATCAAGATCGGGCTCAAAGATGTTCTTGCTCCGCAGGGGTTGTTTTCCGACCTCGGCCTGAAGTACGTCGGCCCGATCGATGGTCATGACATCGCGGAGGTGGAGCGCGCGCTCCGGCAGGCCAAGCAGTTCCGTGCCCCAGTCCTGGTGCACTGCATCACACGCAAGGGCAATGGTTTCAAAGCAGCCGAGAACCATGAGGAGGACCGCTTCCACGCAGTCGGCAAGATCAATGCCACGACCGGCGAGGCCATCGGCGGTTCGGCGGGCCCGATGTGGACCGAACTGTTCTCCGAAGAGCTGGTCCGGATGGGTAGTGCGGACGAACGAGTCGTCGCTATCACGGCGGCGATGGTCTATCCGACGGGCCTGCATCGATTTGCACAGGCGTTCCCCGATCGCTGCTTCGACGTTGGGATCGCCGAGCAGCACGCCGTCACGTCGGCAGCTGGTCTTGCCATGGGTGGCTTGCACCCGGTCGTAGCGGTCTATTCCACTTTCCTCAACCGCGCGTTCGACCAAGTCCTGATGGATGTGGCCCTGCACCGATGTGGCGTCACCTTGGTGCTCGACAGGGCTGGCATCACCGGACCGGACGGGCCCAGCCATCACGGCATGTGGGATATGTCGATCTTGCAGGTGGTGCCGGGCCTGCATCTGGCTGCGCCGCGGGACGGCAGCCGGTTGCGCGACGCGCTCGCGCGATCGCTGAGCATCGACGACGCTCCGAGCGTGATCCGACTCCCCAAGGAGCAGGTGCCGCCTGATCTTCCAGCTGTCGATCAGCTGGACGGTATGGACATACTGCTCAAGACCGGGCAGCCGCGGGTGCTCGTGGTCGGTGTTGGCCCGTTTGCCGTGACGGCCGTCGCCGTTGGCGAGCGACTCTCCGACCAGGGGATCGGGGTAACGGTTGTCGACCCGGTCTGGGCGCTGCCGGTCAATCCGGCGTTGATCGCCCTGGCAGCTGATCATGATCTTGTGATAACGATCGAGGACAACGGCGTTGTGGGCGGTTGGGGAGCGCGGCTGGCGCAGGAGCTGCGGTCAGCGAGCGTGGACACCCCGGTTCGGGAGTTCGGCATTCCGCAAGAGTTCCTGCCACACGGTGGCCGGGGCGAGCTACTCAAGGAGATTGGATTGACGCCGCAAAACATCGCCCGGTACGCGGTCGAGGCGATCGTGCAGGCGGACGAACCACTCGAAGAGCAGGCAACCCAGCCCTAGACCTGCATTATCGACGAACGCCTGGTAAGAATCGGCGGTGTCGCCCGCACACCCGCGCCCGATATGAAATCCGGTGTTGTCCGGATTGGTGAGGTGTTGTCCTTAGGTCCCCTGCTCGGCTGGCATCGTTGTTGGGGTGGTGTCGTGGGACGGCTGCAGACTGTGCTGGAGGCCGCCATCTGTCAAGCCGACCCGGTCGGTGCCGAGCAGCAAGCGTCAGCGGCCGCTCCTGAGCGGTTTGTGCGGCTCGGCCGCGCCTCAGAGCATGGGTTGAAGGTGATCATTGCCCGGGCTACCGCCGGTGCCATCTGGTTCACAGCCACCATTGATCGGATCGCCGACATCTTGGCCCGGCACGGTGATACCGATCCCGTTGCGGTGCGGCGCTCCAAAGCCATCGGCATCCTCGCTCAACCCGCCGAAGCCCTGCAGCTGCTCTGCCAGCACCAAGTGGCGATCACCCCACCGCCGGATCTACCTGGTCAACGCCAGCGGCACCCGTACACTCGGCGACACCGAATTCGCGGAAGCGATTTGGCACGCAGCTGCGAGCTCGTACGGGTGGAGGCGAGCTGACCGAGACTCGATAGTTAGCCAATGCGAACTGAGGCGACTCCTGGTGGCAGGAAGCGACGACCCAGTATGCGCTCGGAAACCCCTTCACGATCCAGGTAGGGCGTGATGCCGCCGAGGTGGAACGGCCAGCCAGCACCGAGGATCAAGCACAAATCGATATCCATCGGCGCCGCGACCACTCCTTCGGCCAGCATCAAGCCAATCTCCTCTGCCAGTGCGTTCAGCACCCGCTCCCGCACCTGCTCGGCAGTGCTGGGCTGATTGCCCACGCTTAGCAGCTGAGCCGTCTCCTCGCTGACGTACGGCTCACCTTCGGGCGTCCACTCGTAGATACCGAGCCTTTCGGCAGCCACCAGCGCCCGAAGGTTGCGCGAGACCGGGAACCGCTCGCCGAATGCTGCATGCAAGCTCTCGAGCACGTGCAAGGCGACCGCCGAACCAACCAGCTGAAGCAGCACATAAGGCGACATAGGCAGACCGAGCGGCCGCAGCGCCGCATCGGCGACCGCAACCGATGTGCCCTCATCAACAGCAGCGAAGATCTCCGCCATCAGCCTCAGCAGCAGCCGATTGACTACGAAGCCGGCCGAGTCCTTGACCAGCACCGCGTTTTTCTTCAACGTCTTCGCCACCTGAAATGCTGTGGCCAAAGTCTCATCGTCGGTGGCCGGAGCCCGGACGACTTCAAGCAGCGGCAGCACCGCCACCGGGTTGAAGAAATGGAAGCCAACCACTCGCTCCGGATGATCAAGATCGGCCGCCATCTGCGCCACGGATAGCGAGGAGGTGTTGGTAGCGAGCACACAACTGGCAGAGACATGCTTCTCAAGATCAGCAAAGACTTGCTTCTTGATCGACATCTCCTCAAAGACCGCCTCAATGACGAAGTCGCAATCAGCGAAATCCACCAGCTCCGTTGTTCCGGAGACCAGTGCGCGCAGCCGGTTCGCCTCGTCTCGGGAGATCCGCCGCTTACTGAGCAGCCTGTCGATCTCGGCCGACACGTACCCCAATCCCTTGTCGACTCTCTCTTGATCGAGATCGGTGATCACTACTGGCACCTGAAGGCGGCGTAGGAACAAGATCGCGAGCTGGCAGGCCATCAGGCCAGCGCCGACGATGCCAACTTTCGTCACAAGTCGCGCCAGTGTGGTATCGGGTGCACCGGCCGGCTTTCGCGCGCGCTTCCGAACCAGGTCGAAGGCATACAGGCTCGCGCGCAGCTCGGGACTCATGATCAGATCGGCTAGCGCTTCGTCCTCAGCGGCGTATGCAGCTGCCCGGTCGGCGGACCTGGCTGCCGCCATGAGCTCAAGCGCGCGGTATGGTCCCGGCGAGGCGCCGAAGACCTTGCTGTCGGCAAAGCTGTTGCCCCGGGCCAGCGCTTCGTTCCAAGATTCTCCTCGGTCGATCTCGGGCCGGGTCACCGTGCGCGATCCCGCGACGATCTGACCCGCCCAGTCCAAGGAACGAGCGAGGAAATCCGCGCCGTCGAAGATCGCATCGGCCAGGCCCAACTCGTACGCCTCTGGGCCAGTCAGCATCTTGTTCTGATTGAGTGGATTCTCGATGATCAACTGGACGGCACGATCGGCGCCTATCAGGTTGGGTACCAGGTAGGCACCGCCCCAACCCGGGAACAAGCCAAGAAAGCATTCAGGCAAAGCGATTCCGGGCGCTGCGGCAGAGACCGTCCGGTAGTGGCAGTGCAGCGTGAGCTCCAGGCCGCCTCCTAGCGCAACTCCGTTGATGAAAGCAAAGGTCGGCACCTGCGACGTGTGCAGCTTGTCGTAAACGGCATGCCCGATCCGCCCGATGGCGAGCGCCTCGTACCGGTTGACGATCTTGGGAAAAGCCGAGAGGTCGGCGCCAGCCGCCAGCGTGAAGGGCTTGCCGGTCACCGCTATCGCCAAGACCTCCTCTCGGGCGAGAGCAGCATCGATGGCCTGATTCAGTTGGCTCAGACCCCGGGCCCCCAAAGTATTGGGCCGGGTGTGATCACGGCCGTTGTCCAAAGTGATCAACACCGCCGTCCCAGTTGTGTGCGGCAGCTTGATGTCCCGGCTCAGGGCATGGGTCACCACCTCACCTTCGCTCCTGGCAGAGGCTTCCGTGATCAGTCGTTCGAGCTCGTCGGCCCTCACTGTGCATCCTCCGAAAAGTGCGGGTTCTCCCAGATCACCGTGCCGCCCATGCCGAGCCCGATGCACAGCGTGGTGAGCCCATAGCGCACTTCCGGATGCTCCCGGAATGCGCGCGCCAGGTGAATCATCAGTCGTACCCCGGAGCTGGCGAGCGGATGGCCGAGGGCGATGGCGCCGCCATACGGGTTAAGGCGCGGATCATCTGCAGCCAGCTCGAAATGATCACAGAATGCAAGCACCTGCACGGCAAACGCCTCATTGATCTCGAAAGCACCGATGTCGTCCATCGACAGCCCGGCTTTGGCCAGCGCCTTCTCCGTTGCGGGAATCGGCCCGACGCCCATCACCTCGGGATCGACTCCGGCGAACGCAAATGAGACGAACCTCATCGCCGCCGGCAGACCGAGCTCGCCGGCAACACTCTCAGCCGCCAGGAGGCACGCCGTCGCTCCGTCGTTCAGGCCAGCTGCATTTCCTGCCGTAACGCGCCCATGCGGACGGAATGGAGTTCTCAAGGTCGCCAGCGCCTCCACAGTGGTACCTGGTCTTGGCTGCTCATCAGCGACGGCCAGTCCCCAGCCGAGCTCGGAGCTCCGAGTCGCGACATTGACCAGTGACTCCTGGATCACACCTTGCTCATACGCGCGTTGCACTCGTTGCTGGCTGAGCGCCGCGAAAGCATCGGCCCGCTCCTTGGTGATGTGTGGGAAGCGATCATGAAGGTTCTCTGCAGTCGATCCCATGATCAAGGCTGACTGATCGACGAGCTTCTCGGCAATGATCCGAGGA
>JBKPTR010000385.1:0-11788 GCA_046735615.1 Actinomycetota bacterium | reverse complement strand
CCTCTCTCCCGATGAGTTCATCGAGCGACGACAGCAGCTCGTTGCCGAGGCCCGAGCGGCGAAAGATCGCCAACTCGCCACCCAGATCGGCAAGCTGCGGCGACCCACCCGCAGTGCCTGGCTGATCAACCTGCTCGCTCGTCAAGAGCCAGATGACGTCACGGCGCTACTCGAACTCGGCACAGCCCTGCAAGAGGCACAGCAGCGGATGGCAGGCGACGAGCTGCGCCAGCTCTCCGCGCAGCGCCGGAAGACGGTGGACGCGTTAGCGCGACGGGCGGTCGAGTTGGGCGGTGAACAGGGGTACAGCGCGCCGGACGGAGCCACGCAGGAAGTCAGCCAGACATTGCAGACAGCGCTGGGCGACCCGGAGATTGCGGAGCTGGTACGTACTGGAACGCTTATCCAGGCCGTCACGTACGGGGGATTCGGGCCAACTGATCTTGCGTCCGCCCTTGGTGCGTCGCTGCCGACACAGGCTCCGCGCCAGCCGGCGAAAAAGCAGGCGCCGCCAGAGGCGGCACCCGCGCTGGATCCGAAGCAGCGCCGCGAAGCCGAGAAAGCGGCGGCAGAGGCACGGGAGCGAGCGCGGGCCGCGCGCAAGACCGCCGAGGAAGCGGAGTCGGAGGCAGAGGCGGCCACGCAGCATGCGGATGAGCTGGCCGACAAGGTCGAGTCGTTGCGCAGCCAGCTGCGCCAAACAGAAGCCGCCGAGCGGGAGGCGCGCGAGGCGGCACGAACCGCGAGGAAGCACTACCAGGAGCTGCGGCAAGCCGCGCTTTCAGCCGAGCAGGAGGCAGCCGCGGCGGAAGAAGCCACGGAGTAACTAGGCGACGGACCGGAGGTGGAGGAGCAGCGCCGAGCCGCGACGCGCGGGCGGCAATGGGATGCCGGCTGCGCCGAGTGCCTGTCCGGTTAGCACCGGAGCACCCGATGCCCATGACGGAGCAACGGTCTGGGCTTCGCCAGGGCGAGTGCCGATCACTTCGATCCGGTACGAAGTGGCTGCGTCGAGACCGTCGATGCGGACTCGTCGGCCCGTCAGTGCTCGCTCCAGCCAAACCAAGGCGAACAGCGCCTCGCCGCGATCATCGGCCACTACGCCGTGCGCCGCGAACCCGCGATCACTCTCGTCTGACCGCACCGTGGCACCGGAGTGCAGCAAGGCTCGGAACCTCTTGTAGAGCCCCAGCCATCGATGAATTGCCCGCAGGTTTCCCGGAGTCTGCTTCCGAAGATCGATTCCCAGACCGAGCCGGCCGAAGAAGGCAGAGATTGCCCGGTACCCCGAGGAGGTTGCGTCGTCTGGCTCGTCGAGTGCCGGCTGCCAGACCAGCCCTGGCGGCAGCAGCTGCACTAGCCCAGCGAAATCGGCATGGCGCGCAGTCGAGTCACCGGACAGATCGGCTCCGATTGCTCTGCCTGCCATCGCCAGATCGAGGCTCGTAGTCTGGATCGTCAGGTGCGGATAGCGCTCCCGCAACGCATCCAGCAGCCGGTAGGCCGCCAGCGTGCTGGTGTGTTGCGTAGCTGTGGCTCCGGGTCGGTGTGCACCATGGGCAAGTGACCAGCTCAGCAACGACACATGGTGGCGGTCGAGCAGCTTGGTCAGTCGCTCCCAGACATAGACCATCGCCAGTTGGATAGAAAGGTCCAGCACCTGCTGGGTGACCCCATCACGCTCGACGGTTAGCAGCCATTCGGGATGATCACGGGCAACGGAGGACTCCGCCTCGACCAGATCCAGCTCGATGGCAAATCCGATCTCAAGATCGAAGTCCCGAATCCGAGCGACTAGCCCATCAAGATCACCCGGGGAACCCAGATCGAGGTGTCCGGCGCTGTCGGAGAACGGGTCAAGGCCCGCTCGGGAGCACCAACCGATGTCCACCAGGAACGTCTCAGCACCGACGGCTGCCGCGTACTCAGCAAGAGCCAGCATTGCCGGCCGATCATGGTGAGCAAACGCCGGTGCGGCAGCATTGAAGATCACCCGATCGTCATGCGGCGCTTCCGGCTGCAGATGCCGGTGCAGGCGTGCAGCCGCAGCGTCGAGCCCGTCGCCCCACGTCCACACCACCCATGCGGAGCGGTACGACTCACCAGTGCCGAGGACGATCTCGCCCGCCTGCAAGAGCTCCCCGCCACCGAGATACGTCCTGCCGTAGGCCGTCCGCTCCACCCGATGCCGGACCGCACCACTGAACGCAACATGCACCTGCCACACCTGGCCGCGTCGGAAGCCTGTTCCTGCCTCAGCCAAAGCCAGATGGGCAGGCCGATCGTCGAACACGCCATGATCAACAGACCAGGAGCCCGACCGTAACGCCACTGTCGATAGTGCAGGACCATCGAACTCCACTCGATGGGTGGCCAAGTCGCTGACCGGCAGGAACAGCTCCAAGCCCTCTAGCCGGTAGTCTGCGAGGTTCTTGTTGGTGACACCGGCACGGCAGCGAACCAGACCGTTGTCGGTGAGCTGAATGGCGAGGTCCAGGCTCAGAGCGTTGACCGGATCTTGTGCTTCCACGATCACCGTGTCGGCGCCGACCTCGGTCAGGCCGGGAAGTACCGGCGTCTCACTGATCAGCCGTGAACGGCTGCCGGTAAAGGATGCCGCGGATGCGTGGCCGTCATGCGACCCAGCCAGGGCCGCGCGCGCGCTCCAGCCAGCAGAGGATTCCGGCACGACTGAGGACATCATGGACGGCAGCGGATCGAGGCTGGTCGGGCCGAATGCGGCCAGCAGCGCGGGCGCGGACAACCCGTCAAGATCACCAAGATCAGCACCCCAGTGCAAGATCACAGGCAACCCGCTGCGCTTCAGCTCAACAAGGAAACTGACACCCTGCGCTCGCATGTGGAGGAGGGAGATCGCTACGTCATGCTCGGCCGAGAACACAGTCGTCGCAGCATCCTCTACCGACATGGGATTCTCCCCCAAGAACACGATCTTTCTCCGCTGCGCGCAAAAAGCCTCCTTCTCGACAGCGTGCTCGGGTGTGTCGGTATCGGAACGTCGAGAAAATTCCACGCCTCGACGCCGCCATCGCGCGATCGGGACCATCGTAGATGGCGCGCTCACCACGCTCCCGCGATGTGACGCCGCGTGTCGGCCGCTTTTTGCGGGCGACACGTAGGTCCGGCCGAGATGCTGGTGGAGACACTCGATACCTGAGTCGGCATTGGGTATCTGATCTCTGTGATCGGTTGATCGACAGGCCGGATCTGTGTGGAAGGAGGACCCTTGTGACTGGGCCCTCGGAGCGGCGCTGTGCGGTGGTCTATAACCCGATCAAGGCTTCCGCCGACCTCCGCGAGGCGATCGCCCGGCAGGCCACAGCGACCGGCTGGAAGGATGCCATCTGGTTGGAAACCCCAGCTGAGAATCCGGGCCCGGCAATCACCGAAGGCGTAGTTTCAGCAGGAGTGGATCGAGTCATCACTGCAGGAGGCGACGGAACGGTCCGGATCGTTGCTGATCGACTGGCCGAAACCGGTATTCCGATGGCCGTAGTCCCACTGGGCACGGGAAATTTGCTGGCTCGGAACCTCGATATCCCACTGTCGGAGGCGGAGGCTGTCGAGGTCGCATTCGGAGACCACACCCGAGACATCGATTTGATCAAGGTCACGGTCGATGGCGCGCCCGGAGAACGCTTCGCCGTGATCGGAGGGCTAGGCGTCGACGCGATGATCATGGACGAGACCAGCCCGGAACTCAAGGATGTGATCGGTGCCGGAGCCTACTTCATTGCGGCCGCCAAGGCCCTCGGGCGTACGCCGATCAACATGCGGATCACCCTAGATGATCATCGTCCACGCCGTCGGAATGCGATGATCTGCGCCATAGGCAATGTCGGGATGCTGGCTGGCAATCTCACCTTGCTGCCGAGTGCGCGGCCTGACGACGGCCGCCTCGACGTGTACGTGGCATCACCGCATCGCCTCACACACTGGATTCGCGTGTTCTTCCGATTGATCACGCTCCGGCCACGTCGCGATGATCGGGTCGACCAGTGGCAGGCCACTCGGGTCGAGGTACGGCTCGATCACCCCGATCCCTATCAACTTGATGGTGATGTGGCTGGGGATTGCCGCACTCTGCGCGCCGAGGTGTGCCCGGCGGCGCTGACAATCTGCGTCCCCGGCTGAGTTTGCAGCCGGGGACCGCTATTTTTCCAAGTTTCTCGGGCAATCGACGCTCGCAACTCAGACGGCGCCGTGCTATGCCACGAGCGCCGCTCAGACTACTGGCGGCGAACCGTCGTAGCGTTTCTCCTCGACGTGCCGGGTCCGGCTGCGCTGCGCTTGCATCACCAGTGCCAAGATCAGCGCCAAGGCACCAGCCACGATGAGGATGATGCCGAGCGTGTCGTCGGACACGAACGGAAGGTTGATGTTGAGCGCAAAGAGCAGGATTGCCCCAATCACGATCAAGACGATGCCAACTCCGATACCCATGTGTTCCTCCTACCTGTTTCTTAAAGCGCCCCGAGTCAGGAGGTCAACTGGCCTTCTTGGCTGACTTCGCCGTTGTTGCCTTCTTGGTCGATGCCTTCCTGGCCGGGGCTTTTTTGGCCGGCGTCTTCTTAGCCGGGGCTTTCTTCGCCGCAGCCTTCTTGACTGAGGGCTTGGTCTGCGTCGTCTTCCTGCCGGCGCGGTTCTGCTCAACACTGCGTCGCAGTGCCTCCATCAGGTCAACGACCTCGCCGCGCTCGGCTTCCTCTTCGCCTTCCTCTCCGAAAGTGGCGGCGGTGTCCAGGGCGTCACCCTTCTCCAGCTTGGCTGCGATCAGCTGCCGCAACTGATCTTGGTATTCATCGCTGAACTTGTCCGGCGTGAAGTCGGCGGCCATGTTGTCGATCAGGGACGATGCCATCTTGAGCTCCTGAGAGGAAGCCCGAACGTCCTCCTTCAGGCTCGGGAAGTCCGCCTCGCGTACCTCGTCGTCCCACAGCAGTGACTGGAGCATCAGTACCTTTCCGCGGGACCGCAGTGCAGCCAACCGGGTCTTCTGCCGCAACGAGAACTGGGCGATCGCTGTCCGGTCGGTCTCCTCCAGGGCTCGCCGGAGCAGCGTGTACGCCTTGACGGCAGCCTTGTCCGGCTCCATGAAGTAGCTGCGGTCGAACATAATCGGATCGATCTGCTCGGACGGCACGAACTCCACGACCTCGATCTCCTTGCTGCGCTCTTCGGGCAGCGACTTGAGGTCGTCCTCGGTCAGCACGACGGTGGTCTTGCCTTCCGCGTACGCCTTGTCGATATGGGAGTACTCGACAACCTTCCCGCACACCTCACAGCGCCGCTCGTAGCGAATCCGGCCGCCGTCGGCGTCGTGCACCTGATGGAGGCTCACGTCATGATCCTCGGTCGCAGCGTAGAGCTTGATCGGCACATTCACCAGGCCGAACGTGATGGTGCCCTTCCAGAGCGCTCGCATGCCCTCGTACTACCCACTCCGGCTGATCAGAATCCGAGCACCAGGGGTTTTGGCGCCCAGATTGACACGTCGATACTGGCTTCATGGGCAAGGCGTCGCACGACCAGGTGGTGTCCGTCGAGGGTCGGACGATCAAGCTCACCAACTTGGACAAGGTGCTGTATCCCCAAACTCAGACCACCAAGGCCGATGTGTTGTCTTATTACGCTCAGGTGGGCCCGACAATGTTGCCGCATCTGCGTGATCGGCCAGCGACCCGCAAGCGCTGGCCCGACGGCGTCAGCGAAGTGAAGGGAAAGCGGCCCACCGTCTTCTTCAACAAGGACTTGGCCGCGGGCACCCCGGATTGGGTGCCGCGGCGGACGATCGCGCACAAAGATCACGACAACGACTATCCAGTGATCAACAATCTTGCGACTCTTACTTGGCTGGCGCAGCTGGCAGCGCTGGAAATTCACGTGCCGCAGTGGCGCTTCGGGCCTGATGGGAAGCCTCAAAATCCCGACCGACTGGTCCTTGATCTCGATCCCGGCCGCGGAGTGAGCCTGGCAGAGTGTGCCCGGATAGCGATGCTGGTACGCGACATCTTGCGCGACATCGGGCACGACCCGGTACCAGTTACCAGCGGAAGCAAGGGCATCCATCTGTACGCTCCGCTAGACGGTTCGCAGACACCGGAGCAGGCTACGGAGGTAGCACGCGAGCTCGCGCTGGCGTTGGAATCTGATCATCCTGACCTCGTGATCAGCACCATGAAGCGGTCCGAACGCGACGGGAAGGTGTTCATCGACTGGAGCCAGAACAACGGTGCCAAGACCACGGTCTCTCCCTACTCACTGCGTGGACGCGACCGGCCCATGGTTGCTGCTCCGCGTACCTGGGAGGAACTGGATGATCCGGATCTGCGGCAGCTCCAGTATCCAGAAGTGATCACCCGGCTCGCCGATCTTGGTGACCCATTGGCCCCATTTGCTCCGGGCGCCCGCCGGGATCCGCTCGCGACGTACCGCGGCATGCGCGATCCGGCGAAGACTCCAGAGCCAGTGCCGGCCACGCCGCCGGATGGGCGTCAAGACGGCTTCAGATTCGTCATCCAGGAACACCATGCACGCCGGCTGCACTACGACGTACGGTTGGAGCACGAGGGCGTTCTGGCTAGCTGGGCTGTGCCCAAGGCGCCGCCGACCGACCCGAGGGTCAACCACCTCGCGGTACGGACCGAAGATCATCCGATGGAGTATCTGACCTTCCACGGCACCATCCCGAAGGGTGAGTACGGCGCCGGCACCATGAGTATCTGGGACACCGGGACGTACCGCCTGCACAAGTGGAAGGAAGGCAAGGAGGTCATCGTCACCTTGTTCGGCCAGCCGCACGGCGGACTTGGTGGCGTGCGCAAATTCGCCCTGATCCATACCGGCACTTCAGACTCCCAGCCGGAGAAGAACTGGCTCATGCACCTGATGGAGACCGATCCAGAGGACAGGCAAGGGCCTTCGACAAGCTCAGGCCACATGATCACGAGCTCTGAGCCTGAATCCACGCCTCCTGAGCCTGGCTCCATGCGCCCTGAGCCTGACTCCATGCGCCCTGAGCCTGTCGAAGGGCAAGCTCCTGACCAGGACATCGATTTCCGAGAGCAGGTAGAGCCCATGCTGGCCACCTTGGTCGACGCCGCACATTTCGGCGATGAAAGCGGCTGGGCGTTCGAGATGAAGTGGGATGGCGTACGCACCATCGCCTACCTCGCTGGTGGGCGCGTCAAGCTGCTCAGCCGGAAGGGTAGGGACGATACCGGTGCTTACTTCGAGGTTGCCCGGGAGCTCGCGAAGATCAAGGTGCAAACGGCGATCTTGGACGGCGAGGTGGTGGTCCTGGATACCGCCGGCCGGCCGAACTTCGGCCTTCTGCAGCATCGGATCAACCTCACCAAGCCGGCTGACATCGAACGAGCTGCGAAGGCCTACCCAGCGCAGCTGATGCTCTTCGACATCCTGGACTTGAACGGTCAGTCCTTGATCAAAAAGAGCTACCAGGAACGCCGAGCGATCTTGCAGGACGTGGTACGCCTTGAGCTGGGATCGCTGATCCAGGTCCCGCCGATCTTCGAAGGTGATCTGCAGGCGGCTCTGGAGACCGGCCGCCTTCTACAGCTTGAAGGTGTGGTGGCCAAACGTCGCAATTCGATCTACCAGCCGGGACGCCGGACGCATACCTGGCTCAAGATCAAGCTGCACCGGGTACAAGAGGTCGTGATCGGCGGCTGGCGTCCAGGTCAGGGCCGCCGTAGCGGCGGGATGGGCTCCCTTCTGATGGGGATACCGACCGACGCCGGCTTGCACTACGTCGGCCGTGTGGGATCCGGGTTCAACGACCGCCAACTCGACGAGATGCACGCCAAGCTAGAGAAGTTGAGCCGCAAGACGTCCCCGTTCATCGATGTGCCACGTGAGGATGCGCGCGATGCGCATTGGGTCAAGCCGTCCCTGGTGGGCGAAGTGTCCTACGGTGAGCTCACCGAACCAGGCCGACTACGCCACCCGGTCTGGCGCGGCCTGCGTCGGGACAAGTCGCCGAGTGAGGTGGTTTGGGAGCTTCCGCCCGGAACCGGACGTTGAGCTACTCGTCGCCCTCGACGATTGCCTTGAGATTCTGGCGGCGATGCGTTGCCAGCCGCTCGGCCTCGACTTCCAGCCGACTCCGAGCCGGCTTGGACAGAGTGGTCCAGAGCTCGAGGCGCAGCGTGAAGTCCTTGCCAGCTGACTTGGGTCGCCAGGTGCCGACGATGTCGGTGCCGGAGAGGACGGCGCCGGGCCGGCCGAGAATTGGCCAAAGCGCCTTGTGCCTGCTGCGATCTGGCACCAACAGGTCGCGGTCCTTGCATTGGAGAAAGAGGTCGAACCCGCCGAGCAGCCGCAGCAGGCCCCGATCCTGATCGATGTCTTCGACATCACCGAGCATCCAAGCCCGCCGGCCCTCCACAATGACTTCGACGACATCCACCGGCCAATGCGCCTTGATCTCGGCGACGGGCGAGTCCAGGAAGGCTGCGACATCATTCGGCGTAGCGGGACCGAGAAGCCTGAGGTAATTCCTGATCGGTTGCAGTGCCTCGGGCGCGGCCAGTGGGTCGGGTGCGGGTCCCGGCGTACCCCTCGGCAAGCCCGGAATGCGACGCAGCACGGGAGGTGAGGTGCCCGGCTCCAGCTCGAGCCCGGCGTATAGGGCGCTGATGCGGAAAGGTACTTCCCACGAGTGCGTCGCTTTGCAGGCCCCGCAATACCTGAGGTAGGGCGGATCGAGGCGTGCGGTGAGCTGGGTGGAAACTTCGCCCTTGACCAGCGGGCCGGTTACGACCTCGCGCATCTGGGTGGCAACCTCGGCGAGACCTGTGAGCGTCGGAATGCCGGCCGCCTTGAGCGGCTTGTCCGCTCCGATCACCCGCTTGGCCGCATCCTTGTCCGACAGCGGCGAGGTGGCGACCAGGATCTCCGCTAGATCGGAGCGTCGGTAGTAGTGCGGCGCCGCCCGGAGCGTCCACACCAATGCCACGTCTGGGCTGGCTTCCAGCTCCGCCGCGTCGCGGATCGGAACACCGCGATTGGCCAACGCCCAGCTCGCGCCGTCCCGGCCGGTGTCTTGAACGCCGAAATCGAAGATGACGGCATCAGTGATCTCACGCTTAGCTTCTCCTCGATCGAGCTGCTGCACGTGGATGCGATGCGCCAGCACCTCCGATCGATTCACCGTTCTCCTCCTCGGAGCCGCCTGCACTTCTCGAGCCACGATGGCACACACCACCGACATCGAATTTCCGCCCATTGACGACTTTTCAATCGCCGAACCATGAGTCCATGCCCAGAACTGCACAACGGTCGGAATCTTGCAACTAGGTTGCGCGTCCCTAGGTAAGGTGAATCGCCCGCACATCGCGCTCGAGCGGAAGGATAAAACCATGGCCGAGCGTGCTAACTGCGTGATCGCCCTTCATTCTGAGGGCGTCTCGCTCTTGCTCGACATCTCCAGCGGCCAGCTTCCCGCTATCGTGCATTGGGGAGCGGACCTCGGAACGCTCGAACTCGCCGATGTTGAGGCTCTCATTTTGGCCAACATCGACCCTGGTGGACCGAACGTCGTCGACCAGCCAATCCGCGTGGCCGTGCTGCCTGAGCACTGGACTGGCTGGGTCGGACGCCCTGGGTTGAGCGGCTCGCGAGCCGGTAAGGACTGGTCGCCTAGGTTCACGGCAACGGAAGTTCGGCTCGACGGCGAAACTGTAACCGCCACCGACGATTCGCTCACCTTGATCAACACCGGACCGTCATCCGTGGCGGTGGACGCGGTCGACGAGGTGGCCAAGCTGCGGCTCAAGATCACCATCGAGCTGACCGCCGGCGGGCTCATCAGGGCCGGAGCCGAGGTAGTCAACACCGGCGAGGATCCATACGCCGTCGGCGATTGCGTGATCGCGTTCCCGATTCCTCAGAATGCCCGGGAGATCTTGGATTTCGCTGGGCGCTGGGGCAAAGAGCGGGTGCCGCAGCGGCGACTGCTGGGTGTCGGCATGCACCTGCGAGAGGGGCGCAAGGGCCGGACAGGACCCGATGCGGCCACGCTGCTGCACGTCGGGGTGCCCGGATTCTCCTTCGCCGACGGAGAGATCTGGGCTGTGCACACCGGGTGGAGTGGAAACCACACCCACTATGCGGAGCGGCTTTTCACTGGCGCACAAGTGATCGGCGGCGGTGAGCTACTTCTGCCCGGAGAAGTGATCCTGCAGTCCGGCCAGACCTACCGGACCCCCTGGATCTATGGCTCGTACGCGCGCGGCCTCGATGCGGTGGCACACCGTTTCCACCGCTTCCTCCGGGCCCGCGAGAACCACCCGTCCACTACTCGGCCGGTGACGCTCAATGTCTGGGAGGCCGTCTACTTCAAGCATGATCTGGACCACCTGGTTGATCTTGCCGAGCGTGCGGCTGCTGTCGGCGTGGAGCGCTATGTACTGGATGACGGCTGGTTCGGAGGACGGCGCAATGATCGTGCCGGGCTTGGCGACTGGACCGTCTCACCCGATGTCTGGCCGCACGGATTGCATCCTCTGATTGACCAGGTGACCGGGCTTGGCATGGAGTTCGGGCTCTGGTTCGAGCCTGAGATGATCAATCTCGACTCGGCCACTGCGCGGGAGCATCCGGATTGGATCATGGCGACTGGCGACCGGCTTCCTGTTGAGTCCCGTCACCAACAAGTGATCAACTTAGGAGTCCCCGACTGCTATGCCTACATCCGCAACTCGATCTTTGACATCCTCGCCGAGTACAAGATCAGCTACATCAAGTGGGATCACAACCGCGACCTGATCGATGCAGGCAGTACGCCCGACGGCAGGCCCGGGGTGCATGAGCAGACACTCGCTTTCTACCGCCTTGTCGACGAGATCAAGACCGCCCACCCCGGCCTGGAGATCGAGAGCTGCTCCTCTGGCGGCGCACGTGTTGATCTTGGTGTACTGGAACGTACCGATCGCATCTGGGTAAGCGACACCATCGATCCGCTGGAACGGCAACAGATGAATCGCTGGACGGCTCAACTGGTACCTCAGGAGCTGCTCGGTTCGCATATCGCATCGGGTCGCTCCCACACAACCGGCCGGGTCCACGAGCTGTCATTCCGCGCAGCCACCGCGATCTTCGGCCACCTCGGCATCGAATGGGACCTGACAAAGGCGACCAACGAGGAGCTGACGGAGCTGCGGGAGTGGGTCAGTTACTACAAAGCCAACCGACGGCTGTTGATGGGCGGGGAGCTGGTGCGGTTGGACTTGCCGGACCCCACTCTCCTCGGGTATGGCGTAGTCGCCCGCGATCACTCGTCGGCGATTTTCACCATCGCCTCTGTCGGCAGTTCGGAAGTGACGCTGCCTGGCCGGCTGCGGTTCCCGGGATTGGATCCGCATCGGCGCTATCGCATTCGCCCGGTGGTGGTCGGGCGTCCGCCGTCCGGTCTCAATCCGCCGCCGTGGTGGCACGCGGCAGTCCGCGACTTCCAGCCCTCAGGGGAATTTGACGCCTCCGGATGGGGGCTACCGCCCGATGGCGGCATCGGTCTTATAGTCTCTGGCGCCGCGTTGGCCTCGGCTGGGGTGATGGCCGCCAGCATTCACCCCGAGCATGCACTCCTCTATCGCATGGAGGCGCTGGACTGATCAAACTGGCAGTGTTAAGCACTCTGACGGGCGGCCTGCAGATTCGCCTCCTTCGTCGCTCGCGAATAGACGCCAGCTTGTCAACGAAGTTCAGCCGCGAGCTCCTGCAGTCGGCCAAGCGGACCGCCCGTCAT
>JBKPTR010000384.1:0-4078 GCA_046735615.1 Actinomycetota bacterium | reverse complement strand
CGGCTGTAGCAGACGAATCCGCCATCCAAGGCGCCTTCGAGCGCTACGAGACCCTGATGCGCCCGTACGTCGAGGAGGGTCAAGAACTTCCCCCGGGCGGTGTGGACGGGTACTCCCCAATGAGCGCACTGCGCATCGCCCTGGGCTGGGCGTCGATGCGCTGGTCTCGACGCTGGCCGATGCGACCGGTGATGGAGCGCATATTCAGCAAAGCTGATGCCATCGAGCTGCCCGACTACAAGATCAGGAGCACGACCGCGAAGTGAATCGAAATGATGATCACACATGCGTTACATCAACCAAGCACGTTGGCAACGCGATCATGTACCTCGATTGGCAGGCCGCCCCAGAGCGCCGGTAACCGCGACCGCCTCCACCTCGACGAGCTGGTCGGGATAGCCGAGGACCGTCACGCCCAGCAGCGTGCTCGGTGCGTCGTGGTCGCCGAAGGCATCGCGGACGACCTGCCAGGCAGTCACCAGGTCGGTACGGGAGCGCGAGGCGACGTACACGGTCGTCTTGGCCACGTCCGTCAACCCGGCACCCGCCGCGCCAAGCGCCACCGCGAGGTTAGCCATCACCCGCTGAGCCTGGGCGGCGACATCGCCCGGCGACACGACGTCGCCGTCGTGGTCGAGCGGGCAGGCGCCAGCAGTGAACACCAGTCGTCCGGGCGGCGTCACCGCGGCGTACGCGTACGGAGTCGTGTCGGTGAGGGCGGTGCTGCGGACCAGCTCGACAGACGTCATCTGCCAATCAAACCACTGGGACCTCATCCAACTCAGCGTCGCCGGATGCCTGTGGCGCTCGTGGTTGATCCGGTGGATTGGCGGGGTATTAACGGTGACGACCGAGTCCGCTCGTCGCAGACGCTCCCGCTTTTGTGGTGCGCTGCCCGAGCTGCGCTGCGGTCGTCGCAGCCAGGTGCCACGGCCACCGCCTGCGGCTCGACCTACAGCGCCAGCCTGCTTGACGTCGACCTTCACCGGGGGCGGTCAGGCACGTCGAGCTTCGCCTGAGCCTTTGCCGTCTTGACCGCCGCGGTGAGAGTGTCGATGTCGTAGGCGCCGTACTGGCGGCGGCCGTTAATGAAGAATGTCGGAGTGCCCGCCACTCCGCTGGAGCCGGCCGAGTCGACGTCATCGGCCACCCGGGCGGCGCCGACATGCCGGCGCAGATCCTCGCGAAACCGGTCCACGTCCAGCCCGAGCTCAGCGGCGTAGCGCACCAGGTCAACGGGCCGCAACGCCTGTTGATGCTCCAGTAGAAGGTCGTGCATGGGCCAGAACGCGCCTTGCCGGTCGGCGGCCTCGGCCGCCTCAGCACTTAACGCTGCGTTCGGGTGTACGTCGGCCAGCGGCAGGTGTCGCCACACGTACCGGAGGTCGCCGAAGTTAGCGAGAAGCGCGCGTACGACGGGCTCCGCCTGGCCACAGTAGGGGCACTCGAAGTCGCCGTACTCCACTAGGGTCACCTTCGCATCTGCTGGGCCGCGGATGTGGTCGCGTTCCTCATCAACCGGCACGGCCAGGTCTATCAACGTCTCAGCCGTGCCGAGCAGCGCACGGGTCCGCCGGGCCGGCGAGAGTCGAGCGGTAAGCGCGAAGACCGTCCAGGCAAGCAGGGAGGCGAGCATGGCCGCCGCCAGGACGCCGAGCTTGGCTTCCTGCAGCTCCGGCCCGTGGAACGCGAGGCTGGCTATCAGTAGTGAGACCGTGAATCCGATGCCGGCGATTGCGCCGCTCCCAGCCAGAGCCGCCCAGCCTACTGGGATCCGCAGCCGCCCGCGAGCCAGCCGGCTGACGAGCCATGCGGTACCAACGATGCCGATCGGCTTACCCAGCACGTAGCCCGCGACGACGCCCAGAGTGATGGGCGAGGTGGCGGCCCGGGCCAGGAACTCTGAGCTGATCTCGACGCCGGCGTTGGCCAGCGCGAAAAGCGGAACGATCACGTAGCTCGTCCACGGGTGGTAGGCCCGCTGCAGGCGCTCGTTCGGCGACAGCGACTGGGCCAGTCCTACCCGCGCCGACTCGGCGAGCTCCGGGGTGGGCTGCTCGCGGAAGAGCCGGAACAAATCGGTGGCGCGCTCCAGGTCAGCGCGCGCGGGCGTGTACGCGGAGGTGAGGAGCCCGACCGCAAGACCTAGCACGACCGGCTCAATCCCGGAGGCCTGCAGTGCGACCCACGCCGCGGCGCCGAGCAAGAAGTAGAGCAGCCCGTAGCGGACCCGCGCCAGGCGCAGCAGCAGCATGCCACTGAAGAGGCCCAGCGCGAGCAGGAAGGGCCGGGGCGAAACCGGGCCGCTGTAGACGGTCGCGATCACCAATAGGGCCACTAGATCGTCCACCACGACAACGGTGAGCAGGAATAGCCGGACTCGATCGGGGACTCCGCGGGCCACCAGCGCCAGAAGCCCCAAGGCAAATGCCGTGTCGGTCGACATCGTCATCCCCCAACCGGCGGCCGAGGCCCGGCCGACGTTCAGGGCAAGGAAGATCGCGACCGGCACAATCATTCCCCCCAGCCCCGCCAGCACCGGAAGCGCGGCCCGACGTCGTTCCCGCAGCTCGCCCAGATCGAACTCCCGCCGAATCTCCAGCCCAACGACGAAAAAGAAGAAGGTCATCAAGCCGCTGTTGACCCAATCGCGTAGCGTCAGGTAGAGACCAACCTCCCCGACCCGAATCGCCAGCGGTGTCTCCCAGACCACGGCGTACGCCTCGGCAGCGAAGTTGGCCCAGAGGAGCGCCGCGACCGTCGCCAACAGCAATACACCGGCGCTGCCAGACTCGGTTTGCAGAAACGCACGCAACGGGGCCTGCAGGCTGCGCGACCACGGCGTCCGGCCCGAGAAAGGTCCGGTCGGAGTCGCGGGCTCGCTCAGGGCTACCTCCTCCGGCCGGCTGCCGTGGTCAGGACCAACATCGCGACCGTAACAGCGGTGTCGGCTAACCGCGGCTGCGGCACCAGCAAAGACGAGCGGTCAGCACTTGGAGGACTTCCAAGGAATGCTCGATAACTTCCCTCCGAAGGTGCTGGCAATGCTGGTCAAGCTGCCTGGACAGAGACGACGATCGAGCGGGGCATCACGCGGGAAGTCGGCGGCAAGCAAAGAAGCCTGGATTGTTCGCAGGACGGCCGTCAAGAGCGTCTCCCGATGGAACGCCTCCGCGACTTCCGGGCGACTTTCAGTATCGGACTCAGCGGCTCGAATTGGGGAAGGCGTGCCGAGGCGGCAGGCTGCTCATCCATCGCGCTTCGCGTCGCCTCACTCCGCGAGAAACTTGAGCAGCGCCCGGTGACTTCCTCCGGGCGCGTCCACGCGATGTTGTGCGGCCCATCTTCGATCTTGACGAGGCGCACGTCGTCGATCACGTGCTTTCGGTGACGAGCTTCAGGCTCTGGTCTTGGCACAATCCGAGCCAGGTGGACGTCTCCCGCCGCAGCGCAGGCGGCGCTGCCGTTCCGACCTGTCGGGCGAACCGCCAGCTGTCTCGCTGGGCAGCATCCCGGCTGCCTGGTGGTCGCGGGTTCGCGATCTTCCTGGTGCTGTCGCGATCGAATAAGTGGAGAGGCAGCGCCGCCGTAAGTTGGCATCCTGATAGTGCGTGAATACATGCCCGGTGGGCCAAGCTCCTCGGCGACATAACGCCAGCCCGGGGCACCCTCGAACCGCCGGATGCACCTCGGCGCCCTCGGCGACCTGGCGGGCCAGCCAGTCGGCCAGGGCGCCCCACCCGCCGGCGATCGCCCCCGCTGCAGCTCACCAGTTGTCGGTGTCGAGGCAGTCAGCGGCACTGACATCCGTCGCTTTCTAGACTCACGCGCATGACGACCAGCCGGCTGGAGGCCCTCAGCGACGCGGTACTCGCGATCATCATCACGATCATGGTGCTGGAGCTGGACGTGCCGCACGAGCCAACGCTCCACGCCCTGGCCGAGTCGGCGACCGGGTTGTTGACCTACCTGCTGAGCTTCGTGTACCTGGGCATCTACTGGAACAACCATCACCACTTGTTTCAGCTCGTTGGCCGGGTGAGAGGAGGGCTGCTGTGGGCAAACCTGCACCTGCTCT
>JBKPTR010000383.1:0-4318 GCA_046735615.1 Actinomycetota bacterium | reverse complement strand
CACCAGTTCGCGCTCTTTGCTTCGCAGGTCGCTCACATCACGGCAGAGCACGATGGTGCCGACCCACTTGCGCCCTGCGACCAGTGGCAACACCCGGATCATGAGGTGCGCCTCCCCAGATACCAGCTCGGTGCTACGGGCAGCACGACCGGATAGCACCGATTGCACTGAGTCATCCACCGGGTCAGCGCTGGTCGGCAGCAGCTCCGCTGTCAAGCTCGCAAGATGCTCACCGACAAGATCGCCGCGTAGCCCAAGCCGGCGGTAGGCACTCAGCGCGTTCGGGCTGGCGTACGTCACCTCACCGGCGGGCTCGAGGCGGATGAATCCGTCGCCCACCCGCGGACTGAAAGCCAGGTGTGTGGCGTCGCTCGGGATGGGGAAGGCTCCAGCGGTGATCATCTTCGCCAATTGCGCTGCAGCCTCGAGGTACGCCTGTTCCAAGGTGCTGGGTGCACCCCGGACGCCGAACTGACTCGTGTGCTGCTCGACGACCGCGATGACCCGGTCCCCGACTTTCACGGGAATGGCATGACTGTCGACCGGCAGTCCCGCATGCAGCTTGCGCTTGCTGGTTTCGACGATCTGGCCGCTGAGGAACGCCTCCGAGACCAGGTGCTCCGGCGAGTACGCGATGAGATCGCCCACGACATCGTCGAACAGTGACGTCGCACCGGTGAAAGGCCGGATCTGGGCTGCTGCCCAAAAAACATTGGGATCACGGTCGAGAACCCACAAAACCAAGTCAGAGAAGCTCAGATCAGCGAGCAGCTGCCACTCCGAGACCAGCAGCTTGAGCCAGTGATGGTCGCTCTCGGAGAGGTCGGTGTGCTCGGAGATGATCTCCGTCATCGACGGCATGCGGCAACCCTACGGCTGTGTCCAACAACTGTCGGTTGCCTCAACCTCTGTGACAGAATCAACCCCTGTTGATCCTGAGGAGGCTGAGATGGCCAAGAGTGCCCGCAAGCGCCGCGCCCGCAGGAAGAAGAGCGCGAATCATGGGAAGCGTCCGAACGCCTGACGTCCGGAGCCCTGAAACACAAAACCCCACGGAAAGTTCCGTGGGGTTTGTCGGCTGTGGTCAGAGGGTCTTGCGGATTACCGTCAGCTGCGTCATGATCTTGGCTCGCAGGTGGCTGGGTGCGACCTCGCCGCCGCAACGCCGATGAACAAGCGACTTGACCGCCTCCTCGGCATCGAACCTATCCAGGCATGGCTCGCACATGGCGAGGTGATGGCGGATCGCGTCGCTGGTCGCGACGTCGAGCTCGTTGTCCAAGAACTCATACACGCGTTCGAGCACATGCTCGCAGTCATCGAACGGTGCGTCGTCCGGTCGATCGACGTTCATGTCCGGCTCGCCTCCGCTCGTTTCACGCCTCGTTCCCGGGCGTAGTCGGCCAAGAGGTTGCGCAGCTGGGTCCGGCCGCGGTTGAGCCGCGACATCACTGTTCCAATGGGAGTGCCCATGATTTCGGCGATCTCCTTGTAAGAAAAGCCTTCGACATCAGCCAGGTAGACAGCCAACCGAAAGTCCGGAGCGAGTTGCTGCAGAGCTTCCTTCACATCAGAATCCGGCAAGTTCTCCAGCGCCACCATCTCCGCCGACTTCAGTCCACTGGAGGTGTGCGATTCGGCCCTGGCAAGCTGCCAGTCCTCCACGTTTTCCCCGTCGGAGATCTGCGGCTCCCGCTGTTTCTTCCGGTAGGAGTTGATGTAGGTGTTGGTGAGGATCCGATACAGCCAGGCCTTCAAGTTGGTGCCCGGCGTGAACTGGTGAAATGACGCGTACGCCTTGGCGTAGGTCTCTTGCACGATGTCCTCGGCGTCAGCTGGGTTGCGGGTCATGCGCAAGGCAGCGGCGTAGAGCTGGTCAAGGTATTGCAGGGCATCTTGCTCGAAACGCGCGTGCCGCTCGTCGGCCGTCTCGCCGTGACCAGCATCGTTGTTTGGTGCGCTTGCGCCGGAAGCGTTCGTGCCGCTGGGAATGCTCATCACGTACGAGAGTAGCGGCGAGCTACGCAACATCGATTGTTCGTGCCAGCCATCCACCAGTAGGGGCATATGAGGTGCAACGCGGTCATGATGTCGATATTCCCGCTATAGCCTCGATGAATCCGCTGACTTCGGCCACAACAGTCGTGCGCAGGTCGGCTCGGCTGAACGGTGATGATTTCGCAACCCGATATGCGTGGTCCGCTCCGAGTAACTCCACCACAGAGACGCCTCGCGCATTCCCGATCGCGGCGCGAATCTCCTCCGCAGTGCCGAAACTGTCCTTGCTGCCTTGCAAGATCAGCCTCGGCACCGTGGGTGCCAGCAGCTCCGACAGCCGGGACTTCTCGGGCCGACCCGGAAGATGCAACGGGAATGCCAGGCACACGATGGCGGCTGGATTTGTATACGACGCCGTCCGGCAAGCCACTCGAGCACCGGCACTCCGACCGCCAACCAGGAGTGGATGTCCCGCCCACTCCTGTCGGAGCAGCCAGTCCAGCGCTGCACACCATGCCTCATCCAGCTTCGGCGGTGGCGCGCCGACGCTACGCCCGGCCATACGCCAAGGTTGTTCGAACCGCACTACGGTCGTACCGAGTGCCGGCAGGCTTTGAGCTAGCAGTTCAAGATCAAGAGCGCCGATACCGCCGCCGGCGCCATGGCCAAGCACGAGCATCGAGCTCGGCTGCTCAGCAAGATCGACGAAGAACTTGCCGGGCCCTTGCTGCGTATCCACAGGTATGACCGTCGAGGTCATGATCAGATCAGGGTCTCCTGATCGGGTACCGGCTCCGGATCGGGCTCGGCGGCGAGCGGCTCGATGAGCGAGGGATTGTTGTTCTCAACGCTGTTGACGTCGGTGGATACCGCGTACGCCTCGAGGGAGGCGGCCTCGGTGACTGCAAGCAGCTCAAGCGCCTGCTTCGGATTGGTGATCGTGGGATCCAGCCACGCGTCGATGGCATCTCGGGTGATCACCATCGGCATTCGATCATGGATGTGCCCAGCCGCGTCGGTGGCCTCGGTCGTGATCACTGAGCAGGTGCGGAGCCAGGCCGAGTCGTCGGCGGCTTCCTTGTGGGGGTCCCGCCAGATCTCATAGATGCCCGCCATCACCAGCAATCCGCCATCGGCCCGATGGATGAAGAATGGCTGCTTCTTGGGCTTGCCTCTGCCGCGTCCGGTGGACGAGCCGCCTGCCGGCTCGAGGGCGTACCACTCGTAGAAGCCGTCGGCCGGCAAAATGCAACGGCGGGCGCTGAAAGCCCGCTTGAACGCAGGCTTCTCCGCTACCGTCTCCAGGCGGGCATTGATCATCCGCGAGCCGATCGAGGCGTCCTTGGCCCAAGACGGGACCAGCCCCCACACCAGCGGAGCAAGCCGACGCCGCACCTCGCCGGTGTCTTTGACACGCCGCTCGAATATGGCCGGGACTCCAACTGTCGGGGCGACGTTGTAGTCCGGGCCGGGCAGGCCGTCAAACAAGTCGTCGACCTCGAACTCCTCCATCAAGTCCTGTGGGCTGGCGGAGGTCGCATAGCGTCCGCACATGGCTTCGAGCGTATCTGTGGGCACTGACTAATCAGCGATTTGGCGCCTTGAGCCACATTTTGCCCCAGCCAGATTTCGCGCCCCAGCCAGATTTTGCGCCCGAGCCCGTCGAAGGGCGGCGACATGGGTAAGACGGGGTCAGAAGGGCACCCCTTGTTAGGTGCCGAAGTGCACTCACGGTAGGAATGACCTATGACGTTGCTGCGCGCTGTCCCTCGGACCATGCTGGCTTCTTATTTCGTGGTGGCCGGAATCAAGGCGATCCGTGATCCGGAGTCGCTGGTTCCCGCAGCCGAGCCGCTTGTCGATCGTGTCGTCCCGGTGGTTAAGCAGTACAGCCCAGAGCAAGTGGCCAGCTATGTTCCGGAAAATGCGGTCACCCTGGTACGCATCAATGGCATCGCCCAGGTGACGGGCGGCGTGGCGCTGGCGACCGGCAAGGGCCGGCGGCTCGGCGCACTACTGCTGGCCGGCTCACTCGTGCCCAGCACCCTCGCCAAGCACCCCTTCTGGAAGGAGCAAGACCCCGACGAGCGCGCTCGGGAACGCAGCCACTTCCTGAAGAACGTCAGCCTGCTGGGCGGCGTGCTCTTGGCGGCGCAAGATACCGAGGGCAAGCCGAGCTTGGTCTGGCGCGCTCAGAGGACCGGAGAGTCGCTGGCCAAGGAAACCCGGAAGGCTTCCAAGAAACTCACCAAGGGCACCAGCCACGCTACCGAGGACGCCACTGAGCTGGCTGAAGCTGCCGTGGCCACCGGCGCGGCGT
>JBKPTR010000382.1:0-6376 GCA_046735615.1 Actinomycetota bacterium | reverse complement strand
CGCTGCCATCCCTTCATCTGGACCAAGCCCGCCGACCAAGTCATCGAGAAGATCAAACGTAAAAAGAACTCGCTAACGCGCCACTAGGAACCGCTGACTCCCTGACCGCATAGCTGTTGACCGTGTCTGATTTGCGGTGCTGGGGTGGGAGCAGTGACGACGCCGCCGGAAGGCGCCGCTGGGTCGAAGGAGACGGCATGAAATACGTAATCACTTGGGAGGCTGGACCGAATGCCTCAGAGGAGACGCTGGCCCGGTCTTTGCAGGTCTTCGGAAAGTGGTCACCTGCAGAGGGCAGTAATTTCCTGCAGTTTCTCGACAGGATCGACGGCCGCGGTGGCTTCGCGGTCGTTGAGACAGAGGACCCCACATTGATCATGCGTGACACCGCGATATTCGGCGCTTTCTTGGAATTTAACGTCTACCCCGTCTTGGACATCGAGGAGGGGACCCGGATCCTAAACGAAGCAGCCGAGTTCCGCCGCAACGCTGGCTAGAGGGCAGGCGAGCTGCGCCTCGGCGCGCGAATTAATCGCCTCTGAATAAGACAGAACCCCTGGCGCGAACGTTCAGGCACTAGGGGTTCTGATCTTGCAATTCTTATAACCGCTACGCCTTGTGTTGTGCCAGTTTCACGGCGCCGCTGGCAACGATTGCGGTGATCTTGCTAGCCGTGGTGGGGAAGGCGGCAGGCGACGCCACAGACGCCGCTGAAGGCCAGTGGATGAGCACGGCGGCCGGTTCGTTGTCTGGCTCGCGTAGCTCAATTAGGAGTTCGTCGGATGGGGTGATCTTGCCGCGTGCAAGTTCAGTACGCTGCATTTTGGGGGCCTGCCTCCTAGATAGGTGGGTTCCTAGGCCCGGTCGGTGTTGCGTCACCGGTCGGGCCACTATTTAGTGGTGTTGATCTTGGTTTGGTCCGCGGTTAGTCCGCAGGACGTTGAGAACAGACGAGTAACGTCCGTCATTGACAAGTGGTGAAATGGCTAGTCAGAGCGGGTTTCCCGCGTATCTCCCCCAGCCACAGCCTGGGCTGGGCCATAATTGGCGCATGAGTTGGTTCCGGCGGTCAGCTGGCCGGGTGAAGAAAGGCCGCGGCCGTGCCTCGCAAAGCCGGCGCGTCGACGATGCTGTGACGTCGCACCTTACCCAGTTCGCGCAGAGCCGGCGCGGGGTGGAGGCTTTCATTGAGCCGAAGACCGCGGTCACCCAGACGACCCTGCTGTTGGTCGCCTTCGACGGCGAATGGACCCGTCGGGTTGTGCCGTCGCCCGAATGGGCCCGTGCCTTCGCCGAACATTTGCAGATCCCGGGTTACGACGCCGCAGTCGTGGGATATCCGCAGCGGATGCGCGACTACAACACGCGCAATAAGAAGCACCCCGACCTGCGCTGACGCAGTGCCTGTTCCCCGCCAGACTCATTCCTCTGCTAATGAACCAATCCATGTTCGTCTGCGTCTCCGAACTACGAACGTGTGAAACGTCTGTGGGTGGGACTACTTGACCAGCCCGAATTTCCACTTGGGGGGCGGCGTCTCACACCTCCAGCCGTGCTGGCAGAGGTGCCGAGTGGTGGGATGGATGACTCGACACCGGGGCAGCTGCCAGCATGGCTGGTCTCTCAGGGCCGGCCTCAGGCCGAGAGAGAACGGGCGAGGGCAATAAGGGTCCGTACGCCTACCCCGGTCCCACCTGAGGCGACGTAGCCATAGGGGTTGCCATCGAAGAACGCTGGCCCGGCAATATCGAGGTGTGCCCACGGTGTGCCCTCGGCCACGAACTCCCGGAGAAAAGCGGCGGCCACCAGAGCGCCAGCCCAGCGGTCTGACCCAGTCGAGCGCAAGTCGGCGACCTTGGAGTCGAGCTTGCCCCGGATCTCCTTGGGGATGGGGAGCTGCCAGACGTCCTCACCTGCCGCCTCGGCTGCATCCAGAAGCAGGTCGGCGGTCGCGTCGTCGGTTGTCATCAGACCCGCTGTACGCTCACCGAGCGCCACCACACAGGCGCCTGTAAGGGTCGCGACGTCGACCACCAGGTCAGGGTGATCCTCGTTGGCTCGAGCCAGCGCATCGGCCATGACGAGTCGACCCTCGGCGTCAGAATTGCCGTTCTCGACTGTCTTGCCGCCATAGATCGTCAGCACGTCAGATGGCCGATAAGCGCTCCCAGAGGGCATGTTCTCCGCGAGTGCGCCATATGCCGTCACCCTGATCTTGAGGCCAAGCTGAGCAATGGCATGTACCGCGACTAGCACGGTTGCCGCACCGGCCATGTCGCACTTCATCGTGTACATGCCCTCGGCCGGCTTGAGGTTGAGGCCGCCAGTGTCAAAGGTGATGCCCTTGCCAACAAGAGCGAGATGGAACTTCGCTCCTCGGGGGCTATAGCCCAGCCGAACCAAACGCGGCGGCCGGAACGATCCACCGCCAACCGCCATCAGTCCGCCGTAGCCACCGTCACTCAACGCTGTCTCATCCAGCACGTCGACGGTGATCTTGCTGCCGTTGACGAGATTGCGCACCTGCTCTGCGAACGACTCTGGGTAGAGCAGGTTGGCAGGGATATTGACCAGCTCACGCACCGTCACCACCGCCTGCGCGATGGTCTTCGCGGAAGCAGCTGTATCGGTGTCCTTCACATCACCTGAATTGATCACTGTGATCGACTCGACCGTGCCAACCTTGGCCGGCTCGGCGCTGATCGGCTCATAGTTATAGCTGCCGAGCAGCACGCCCTCAGCGACCGCGGCGAGCTGCTCCGAGCTGGCGATGCCTAGCGAGACTGCCACCGACAGCCCACGGGTTTCCGCCAGCGAGGCTGCGTGCCGCACGCCGGCCCCGGCCGCGCGCCGCAAATCCTCGGCGTTTGGCTCCTCCGACTCGAGGCCAACGACCACGATCCGTGGTCCATCGCCCACTGCCGGGAGAGTGCGCTTGCTGTCGGCATTCGCCTTAGCTCCAAGTGAGGTCGCCATCTCGCCTACGGACAGGCCGAAGCGTTTCGCGAACGCACGCGCGATTGCGTCGGGCACTTCCCGTACCCCTGCCTCATTCATGCCCACCACGAGGATGTCGGCATGACGAGGGACGCTCTTGGCAATGGTGAGCGGGGGAAGCATTCGGGCTGGCACGATGGCAACATCCTTCGGTGGTCGACGTGATCAAATGGGGCGTCAACAGGTTAGTCCGTTGTGGCCCTGGTCGATCCAGATGTACCCAGCTGGTGATTGGAGGAGCGGTGAGTGCGGAGAATACCGAGTCCGACGCGCTGCTGAAGTCGCCGCTACGTCAGCGACAGGTCGCAGCCGGCGCCAAGTTCGCGCCGTTCAGCGGCTGGTCCATGCCGTTGGAGTACGCGGGCGCTGGCGTGCTGGCCGAGCACGCAGCCGTCCGGAATGCCGTCGGCATCTTCGACGTCAGTCATCTGGGCAAGGCCACCGTTGCCGGCCCAGGTGCCGCGGACTTCGTCAACCGATGTCTGACTGCTGATCTTCGTAAGATCGGACCGGGCCAGGCACAGTACACGCTGCTCTGCAACCCCGACGGTGGCGTGGTCGACGACATGATCGCCTATCTCAGGTCCCCAGACGAGGTGTTCTTGATCCCCAATGCGGCTAATTGCGCGCGGGTGGTCACGCTGCTGTCCGAGGCAGCGCCTGATGGTGTCACGGTGACCAATCAGCATCGCGACTTCGCCGTGCTCGCTGTGCAGGGCACGCTGTCTGATGAAGTGCTTTCAGCAGCCGGGCTTCCGGTCGGCCACGACTACATGACCTTCGTCAGCGCTGACCAGCAGGGAATCCCGATGACCGTCTGCCGTACCGGCTACACCGGGGAGCGCGGCTATGAGCTCGTGGTACCGAATAGCGCCGCAACGGCAGTGTGGGACGCCGTGCTGGCGGCGGGCGAGCCCTCTGGTTTGCAACCGGCGGGGCTCGGGGCACGCGACACGCTGCGGACCGAGATGGGCTACCCGCTGCATGGTCAAGACATCTCGCCGGCCATTACGCCGGTGCAGGCACGACTTGGCTGGGCCGTTGGTTGGAAGAAGGAAGCATTCTTCGGAAGTGACGCGCTCCGCGCCGAGAAGGAGGCAGGTCCACGGCGCCTGTTACGCGGACTGCGCGCTGTGGGGCGAGGCATTCCACGGCCGGGGATGGCGGTGCGCGACCCGGACGGCCGCGAGCTCGGCACCGTAACCTCAGGCACTTTCTCACCGACTCTCAAGATCGGCATCGCCCTCGCGCTGATCGAGCGCGGCCTGAACGACGATGACGTGGTGACGGTGGACATCAGGAGCCGTCAAGAGCCCTTCATGATCACCAAGCCGCCCTTTGTGACCCCCGGAGTACGCGAAGCCTGACCACCGTCCGCGCGCTGCGACCTCAGGAATCGCGCGCCGCTAGGCCAAACCTAACGCCGCGAGCGTCGGAATCGCGCGCCGCCGCACGGAGAAGGAGCGAGCGGAGGCGTTCCTCTGCGAGCGACGACGACGGCGGCGGATTCCAAGCGCGATGCGCAGCAGCGCCCAGACTAAACGTCGAAAACGCAGTCGTCTCGATCTTGCAGTGCGCACTGAATGCGGCGTCGCTGGATGTCACTGAGGTCGTCCGGTAGCTCGTCGGCACGGAACCACGCGACCTCGGTCGATTCCTCGTCGCCGACCTGGGCTTCGCCCGAGACGTAGCGGCACCGGAAGCACATCGAGACGAATTGGCAGGTGTCGCCGTTCGGGTAGACCACGTCGGGGTCCGTGGTGAGTAAGGCGAGCCGCTCGACATCAGCGGTGATCCGGGTCTCCTCCAGCAGCTCCCGCAGGGCTGCCGTGGCCGGCTGCTCGAACGGTTCCACGATGCCGGCCGGGAGGCTCCACCGTCCTGTGTCGCTGCGCCTCGTCAACAGCAGATGCACCCGGTCCGGCTCGAGGTCACCTCTGAGCACCACCACGGAGACTCCAGGCAGCAGCAACCTGCCCTGTCCGTACGCGCGTCGGATGGCGGCGATGTAGTCCGGGGTCGGCACCAGCCGACCTTAGCGGGCGTCCGGCTGCGAGCGTCGTTTAGACGTCCGGCTCCAATGACATTGGCCCGTATACGAGCCGGTCGGCCTCGTACAGGCTGACCGCGCGTACGCCGGCTGCCCTAAGGCTCGGATAGAACTCGCCCAGCCATGTCTCCGCTTCACCCTGGGTCTGGAACGTGCGACTGATCGACGGTGGGTCGGCATTGGAGTGGCTAGGGCTGGGCCTGCGGTCGGGCACCCAGCGCCAGCTCATTTGATCACCTTAAGGGTCAGCGCAGCCGCTGTTTAGGGGAGGTCGAACCCACCATGGCACGGTCAGTCTCGATGACACCACTGAGCACGGAATCGATGCCAGCCATCGTCTCCGGTGGCAGCTTGCGTCCAGCAACCGCTGCATTGCCTGCGTGATCCAATTGCCATAGCTGACGGCCGAAACCTTGAGACCGCTCTTGCCCAGATGCCTGAATTCCATGGACACTTCCCCCCGGACTTGCGCACGGGCCAGTATGCCCCTTAGTACGCCTCTCCGCGCTTGATTCGAGGAGCAGGTGATCGGAACCGGCGGATTTGGGTGCTGCGCGCCATGCCGTACATCAATAGGCCCTTTGGTGAGGCCTTTGGCAGCCGGGAGGCCAACACTTTCTTGAAGCCGCGCCACATGAGATAGCCGTCAACAAACACGCCAATGATGAACAGATACATGGCCACGGTGCTGATCAAGGTCACACTCGGCCAGTAGCTGCCGACCACGGTCACGAGCAAGATCACCACAACTGCCGGTAGCAGGAACTCGCCCAGGTTGAAGCGGGCGTCGATGTAGTCACGCATCAATACCTTCTCGGGCGCGGCCTCTCGTGCGCTGATGGCCTTCATACGCTGTGCCCGTGACTGCCGGCGGTCGGCGGCCCGAGCTTCCTTCTTACTGAGCGTCGTCGTCATGCGCTGACGTCGCGCTGCCTCCGCTTCCTTGCGAGTTGGCGTTGGACGGTCCTTCTTGCCAGTCGGCACAGGATCGACGGTCGCCGCTGGCTCCGGCGTGCCGGCCTGGTTGTTGCGGCGGAAGAGTGCCACGGGTCCCTCTCATCGATTGTGATGCGGCTGCTGTACGGCAGGGTTGCGGCGATCTGGCCCTGGATTGTCTCAGGGGATCACCCCAAAGACGAAACTACTCTCCTCCCTCGCTGTGTTCGGTTTCCCTGCAGAGATACGGTGGAAGCCTGTGAGCGGCCCTGGCCGCGCGGAACCGGAGCCTGGAAGGACCAGCTGACATCTCATGAGCGGCATTTTTCAGCGGATCTCGATGATCTTCCGCGCCAAGACCGACAAGGCCTTGGACAAGCTCGAAGATCCCCG
>JBKPTR010000381.1:0-5360 GCA_046735615.1 Actinomycetota bacterium | reverse complement strand
GCAGCCGTCTACTACTGCCGACTCTTCCAGGCTCTCCGGGATGGTGGCGAAGTACCCCCGGAGCATATAGATCGCGACCGCCACCGTCTGGGCGATATAGACCAGAGCGAGACCGGGCAGGGAGCCGCGCAGCCCCAGAATCGTGAATGCCGTGAACAGCGGGATCGCCAAGATCATCGGCGGAAAGAGGTAGACGGCGAGGAACAAGAAGTTGACTGCTCGGCGTCCTCTGAAGCGCAGCCGGGCGATCGCGTACGAGCCCGGGATGGCGGCCAGCAGCGTGAACGCGACGGTGATCAACGACACGATCAGACTGTTGCGAAGGAAGTCCAGGAAGCCCTGCCCCCCGGCATCTGGGGACTTCAACACTCGCCCGTAAGACGAGAAGTTGATCTCCGACAGCTGGGGGAGCAACGAGCCGGGTTGCAGCAACACCTCCTCAATAGGGCGGAGGCTGAGCAGGAACATGTAGTAGAACGGCACGACGGTGACCACCAGTGCAACGACGATCACCACCCAGCGGCCGATCCCGAACACGCGGGTCTGGACCGCATGGCGCGACCGTCCGGTGTGGGCAACGCTGGTACTGGCTGGAGCGACAGGGGCGGTAGCGGTCGTGGTCACAGCGCCGACTCCTCACTGCGTTTGCTTGCCCGGAGATAGATGATCATCAAGATCACCAGAGTCATGGCGAGCACTAGGGCTTGGGCGGCGGAGGCGCCAAGATCACCACGGGACACCAGGTAGTTGTAGACCCGGATGGCGACAACTTCGGTTCCGGCCCCGCCTCCGGTCAGCAGATAGACGTCGTCGAACTTGTTGAAGGTGAAGATGAACCGCAGGATGAACAGCACTGAGATCACCGGCATCAGCTGAGGCAAGATCACGAAACGGAAGCTCTGCCAGGGTGTCGCGCCGTCGACGAGTGCTGCCTCTTCTATGTCGCTCGACAATGCGCCGAGCCGGGCGGTAATGAACAAGAACGCGAACGGGAAGTATCGCCAGATCTCGAAGACGATCACCGTGGCAAGGGCCGTGCTCGACTGCGAGAGGAATGGAATCCCGGCATCCCAGCCCAAGAATTTCTGACCCCACGCATTGATCAGCCCATACTCCGGGTTGAGCATCACTGTCCAGCAGAACGTGACGGCCACGACGGGCGCAACGTACGGCAGCAGCATGGCTCCGCGCACGAACCCGCGACCCCTGAACCGTTTGCGCAGTGCCAACGCTACGACGAGGCCTACGGCGATGGAGCCCACGGTCCCCCCGATCGTGTAGATGAACGTCGTGACCAGCGAGCTGCCGAAGCCTGCCGAACTCAGCACCGTGATGAAGTTGTCCAGGCTGTAGCGGCCGAAGAGGCCGGTCCGGCGCAGGTTGATCAGCTTGATCTTCTGAAAGGCGATCATCACTGTCCAGGCGATGGGGATCACCACGATCACGGTGACGATCAATACGGTCGGGCTGATCAAGGCCAGGCCGGCCCGGGCGTCCCGGGCGGCCAGCGTACGTCCGCGGTTCTTGTGCGGCGGGGGTTCCAGCTGGGCGCCCGGGGTCTCGGTCAACGTGGCCATACGGTCACTCCAGACTCTTGTTGATCTCTTCGACCGCTTTCTGCGCCTCGGCGGCCGCCCCGGCGGCGTCGACCTTGCCGTTCAGCTGATCACTGAGAGCCTTGGGCACCGGCAGCTCGGCCAGCATGGCACCGGCCAGCGCGCCCTTGCCCTGCTCGATGCCCCACCGCTGGAAGGTGTCAGGACTGTTGGTCAGCTCCTTCAGAACGTCGGGGCCGTAGATGCTGGAGAGCTTGGCCTTGGAGTCGACGCCTGCCTCGAGGTTGGCCCAGCCGTCGCTGAACTTCGTCGGCTCGTCGGCAGTGCCCTTGCGGACCGGTACCTTACCCTCCGGTGCCAGCGCCAGCCAGTCAAGGTACGCGTCGTTCATCATGTATTGCACAAAGTCCTTGGTGCCGTCCCCCGCCCCGTCGGTGATGGCGAACGAGGTGATCTCGCCGTACTGGGCCGGGCCGCCCATCGGTCCGGACAGGGCCGACACGATGCCGGTGTTCTTGGCCAGGTACTGCTTGTCGGATCGGCATTCTTTGCAGGTGGGCAGTGCGTCGTTACGCAGTCCGGCCATCTCGTCGAGGATGAACGACGACCAGATAGTCATCGCCGCCTTGCCCGCGAAGTAGGCGGCTCGGGTCGAGTCGACGTCCTGGTTGCCGGCCGGCCCGTACTTCTTGGCGAGATCGCCCACTGTCTGGAAGGCCTGCACGCAGTTGGGTGACGTGAGTGTGATGTTGCCGGCGTCGTCGACCAGCTGACAGCCGTTTGCTAGAGCCAGGTGCTCGAAGGTTTGCTGGGTGAACGAATCTCCCGGGGCAGTCGCCAGCGTGATCCCGGCGTGATCACTGGTCTTCATCGCCGCGGCGGCCTTCAAGAGGTCGTCGTACGTGGCTGGAGCGGAGAGTCCCTCCTTATCGAACCAGTCCTTGCGGTAGAGCAGCAGTTGCGCCCAGCCGTCACTCGGCACTGCCAACTGGCTGCCGTCGGTGCCCTGAGTCAGCTTCAAAGCGCGTTCGGAGAAGGTGCCGGCGCCGAGTTTGTCGACCACCTCTTTGGCCGCCCCGCTGTCAAGCAGCTCCTTGGCGGCGAGGTCCTGCACTCCGGACAGGCCCACTGCCGCAATGACATCCGGCAGCTTGTCCGCCGCGGCGGCAGAAGTGATCAACTGGGGGAACTGGTCCTCGGCGACCGCTACCACGTCAACCTTGGTTCCGGTCTTGGCGGTGTAGTCGGCAGCGATCTTCTTGGTGGCATCGATGCGGGACTGGACATCCTCCAGCGTCCACATCGTCACGGTCTCGGCACCGCCGCTCTCGCCACCCTGGCTACCAGATTCGTTATTCGAGCCGCATGCAGTCAAAGATGCAATGGTGCACAGCGCGGCGGTCAGTGCGACCGCCCCGGTCCATCTGGGGCTGAGCCGAGTAAGCAAGTCTGACATCTTGTTCCCTCACGTGACAGGGCCGCGACCCAGAGCGGGAGCGACGCGGATTCTTTTGTCAAACCAATACCCATTTATGGATTGGTGCAAGACATAAAATTGGTGCATACGGTGACCACAACTCCGTGGCGCCCTCAACAACTTCAGCACCACCGTGGCCTACCTCGTCGAATTGACCGCCCCTCGCCAGGTTGGCCTTCGTGAATACACCGAGCCGGTTACGGAGCCAGACCAGGTCAGGGTCCGCACCCTCTTCTCCGGTATTTCCGCAGGCACTGAGCTCACCCAATACCGAGGCACCAACCCGTACCTTGACAAGCAATGGGATCCGGACCGAGCCGTCTTCCTGCCCGGTCCGCCCACGCTGAGCTATCCAGTGGACGCCTGGGGTTACTCCGAGGTAGGCGTCGTGGACCAGGTCGGAACGGCCGTTGAGTCACTCACGGTCGGCGATGTGCTCTGGGGTATCTGGGGTCACCGCTCGCACGCCGTGCTGCGCGCCGCCACGCTGGCGAGACACGTATTGCCTGTCAGCCTCAATCCCATGGTCGGCACCTTCGACCGCGTGGGTGCGGTAGCACTAAATGCCGTTCTGACGGCCCAGGCCAATCCCGGCGAGACGGTCGCGATCTTCGGGCAGGGAGTCATCGGCCTTCTCGCCACCAAGCTTCTCGTCTCGATGGGCTGCAGAGTCCTTGCCATGGACCCACTCCCAAGCCGGCTGGCGCTGGCCTCGCGTTGGGGCGCCATGCCGTTCGACCCCAGTGAGGGCGATCTCGCTGTCAGGGTCCGCGACCGAGTACCCGATGGCGTTGACCGTTTGATCGAGCTCAGTGGATCGTACGCCGCGCTCAACCAGGCAATCAGGATCGCCGGTCCCGGCGGCATCGTCGTCGCTGCCGGCTTCTATCAGGGACCAATAAGTACTCTGACGCTCGGCGAGGAGTTCCACCACAACCGGGTGACTCTGATCAGTTGCCAGATCGGCGGCGTGCCGGCCCATCTGCGGGGACGTTGGACCAGCGAGCGGCTCCATGAGACGGTCATGAAGCTGTGCGCGGAAGGCCGGCTCGATCCGCTGCCACTGGTGAGCCACGTGATCGACGCGCACGATGCCGCGAGCGCGTACGCCCTGCTGGACTCACCGCCGGACGACCTGCTGCAGGTGATCTTGGACTTCCGCGGCGGGCAGCCATGAACCAGACCGTCCGACTGGCCGTGCAGGAGCAGTACCTGCGCGGCGCAACCATGATCGAGAAATGGGAGCACGCCCAGGCATTGGGCTTCGACGCCATTGAGCTGCGAGGGGCCGGGGAAGGGCGCTTCGCTGCCCGGCTGCCGGAGCTCCGCCAAGCAGCTGGGGCGGGCGTACCGATGCCTACTGTCTGTGTCGAGATGCTGCACTTCGTCGGTGACTTCGACCCGGCGAAACGGCGCGACGCCATCGAGCAGATGAAGTCCCAGCTGAGCGTGATGGCCGAGATCGGCGGCCGGCTGGCCTTGACGCCCGCCTCGTACGGGATGTTCTCCACCCGATTGCCGCCCTTCGTGTCTCCGCGCTCGGTCGCGGAAGATCACGCTGTGCTGGTCGAAGGGTTCGGCGAGCTCGCCGCGCACGCCGAAGAGGTGGGCGTGGTGATCGCAATCGAGCCCTTGAACCGTTACGAGAACCACATGATCAACACATTGGCGCAGGCGGCCTCGCTCTGCACCGAGATCGGCTCCCCGTGGTTCGGCATTGCGGCGGACACGTACCACATGAACATCGAGGAAGCCGATCCGATCAAGGCGCTGTTAGAGGCTTCGGACTGGATCCGACACATCCAACTCAGCGACAGCAACCGGCTGGAACCGACCGCCGGGCACATCGACTGGTCCATGACGCTAGCCGCGATCGCGGCGATCGGCTACGCGGGCGAACTTGCGTACGAATGCCGGCTTTCCGGTGCAGTCGACGAGGTGCTGCCGGTGTCGGTGCAGCGGATCCGGCAGCTGGCATGGAGCTGACGAAATCGGATCTGGCAGCGTTGGCGCGCGCAGCCATCCGGGCCCTTGCGAGCAATTGGCATGGGCATGCCACAGTCCCCGTCGGGCAGCCTCTATCCACACCAGTGGAGCTGGGACTCGGCCTTCATTGTCTTTGGCGTGCGGCACTGGTCACCGCGCCGGGCCGCCGCTGAACTGCTCAGCCTGTTCGGCGGCCAGTGGTGCGACGGCCGCGTACCGCACATCGTTTTCAACCCGGTTGTGCCGGAGGATGCGTACTTTCCTGGACCGGACTTCTGGCGCTCGAGGGAAGGCTCCGGTCGGCCGCCGGTGGCCACCTCTGGCATCATTCAGCCGCCCCT
>JBKPTR010000380.1:0-5090 GCA_046735615.1 Actinomycetota bacterium | reverse complement strand
CCTGTGTCTCCCGCGAGACGCTCTTCACCCGCTGCTCCTCGGTGGCCTCGGGGTTGTTCATGTCGTTCCACTGGGTGCGGTGCTCCTGCATCGCCCGCCGTACCAGCAGTGCCACCCCGGTGGTGTCGATGTCAATGTCGATCCGCTCGTCCGGGACGCCCCGGAGGTGATAGACGGTGTCGGGCTCCCAGGCCGTGAGGCCGGCCTTGACCCGCCGCTGGTTCCACCGGTCGATCACCGACTGACGGATCCCGCCGTAGACCAGCCGGCGGAATCCCGGTCCGCCGTCGCCGGCGAAGCGCAGGAAGGCGGCGGTGGCAGCCTCGCCGATACGGATGTGGTCGGGATGACCGGTGATGCCGTCCGGGCCGAAGGTGGCCACGACGTCGGGTCGCTCCTCGCAGAGCACGGTCGCGACCCGGTCGACCAGCTCGTCGAACGGCACGTCCGGCACGCCGCCGTCGGGATAGCCGAACCACTCGTGCCGGTACGGCGACCTGCCGACGACGCGCCAGGCGTTGGCGTCCTCGACCCGGCGGACGGCGCCGAGGGTCTCCCGGGTGGCGCCGCTCCCCTCCGCGATCGCCCCGCCCTCGCCGTCGGTGGCGTGCACCACGAAGAACCGGAACTCGGGATCGGCCAGGTGCAGCGCGACGACCGCGGCAACCCCGTACGCGTCGTCGTCCGGGTGCGCCACCACCACGCCCAGCGTCCGGCCCACAGGGGCACGCTAGCCTGCCGCTTTCACGGCGCTGATTTCGACGTGGTGTTGATTGAAAGGAAAAACGCCTGGTCAGGTTGGATGGATCTTGCTAAGGAGCCCTGGGCGCCCTCCTCAATCGCGGTCGCTGCGAAGGCTGTTGCGTGGACTAGGAGCGAGCTGGTCGACCGTCTGATCCGTAGGCGTCGGTCCAACGTCCAAACCACTGCGGGATAGCAGTTGCATGGGGGCAAGGATGGCCGCAGGCGGTGCGCCGTGAGCGCATTGCAGGCATCCATGGGCTCAACTACCTACCGGTAGCTCCCCGTGCACGAGGGTTCCCCCAGCGGAACGAAAGGCTTGTCTCACCAGCAATAAGGGGTCAACTTCACGGAGTATCCCGTCCTTTTGATGTGAGGTGCATCACATGAACGAACTCATGTTCGATCAGCCTGTTGCTGGGATGAGTCGTTAGTCCACGCCGCGATCCGTTGGGCAGGCCAGTGAAGAAGATCACGATCAATGACTACCAGTGCGGCCTGAAGTTCAAGATCACCGATCACGCCACCATCGCTGGGCTGAACCGCATAACCGACATCATTGATCGGATGGAGGCCACCGCCGAGGTGATGGAGCGAGGTGGCACCCATCACGCCGTGCTCCTTGCGGCCTCGTACCACGAGCATGTCGCCTATGAATGTGTACGTGGCGCAGGCCGGCTCTGACACCGTTTCAGTGATAGACATCTAGCGCAGAAGGCCTCAGGATTCACCCGGGACCACGAGGGGTTGGACAGAGATCTTGGAAGGCGTCGAAAAGTCCAATTTCGCGTTTTCGAGGCGGCACACTTGTTCGAATCCCGTTGTGGACACAAGATCTAACCGGCTCTTCTACACCTCGCGAGGATGCCTAGTAAAACGCCTGGCGCTTTAGAGCACCACCGGCTTGAGTGCCTCTTTCAAATCGTGAAGGGAACCGTACCCGCGTGAACAGACAGCTGAGTTTTGGCTTGCCGTACAGGATGCAGCTTCTTGCTGATTGAGTGCGGCGGCGATCGCCTCTCGACTGACACTGGACAGCACCCAGCCGAGTGGTGCCGAGATTTGTGGCTTGCTCGCGGGGTAGATGGCGTAGATCCGACCCTCTATATTGCTCACTGCTAACGTGCAAAAGACATCACCGGCTGGGCAGACCTGATCTGGCGCAACCAGGTCCGAGGCCCGTTGCAAGCTCGCCTCATCTGCGATCGCATCGCTGCCGGCATGCAGTTTCGCGAGCGGCGGGAGCAGGAACTCGTTGGTTATGTCCCGCTTCGGCGCGTTCTTGTCGGTTCCAGTGGCGTTATCGAGGTAGGCCACCAGCGGCACAATGAGCTTCGGCTGGGGCTTTTGGAGCTCATCGGTATTCCATTTCCGGAGCGCGGGAAGCCACGTGTCGGACAGGTCGTTGATAGTGCCCAAGCCCGTGTTCTCCAGATAGCCGCCGTCAACCAGCTGGTCGATCGGCGCAACGTCTCCGTTGGCGCGGGCACATTCGCCGACTTGCCCGGACGGCGTCACGTAGGGAAAGCGGGCGGCCAGCATCGCAGCCGTGGCAGCGGACAAACCATAGAGGCAGCGATTCTCACCATCCGTCGGGTTTTCCTTCGAGCCAAGGGCTCCATAGCGGCTGATCAAATCAACCGAGCGCAGGCCAGGAGTTCCCGCATGATCGCAGTCCAATCGCCCATCGCTGGACGCTGCCGCCTCGGCCGGCTCAGGCATCAGCTTGATCTCGCTCACCCAGACCCGGCAGGCGTTTCCGACCGACATTGAGTTCAAGATCAACGCGCCGGTAACTGGCTGCTTAGTCTGGTCCTTGTCCGGCGTCTCTCCGATGAACTGAAGCCCCTGCCACGTCGTTACCGCTTGCTTTGGGTCGGCAGCATCCCAGGCATCTTCCATTAGTCCGCCACGATCGATCCATTGGATACCGGTTCCATGATCAGCAGCTGGCACGGCAATACCCGTGGCGGCGTAGGTCAAGTCCCTCACCAGGAGGCCGATTAATCCGTACGAGAGGGCGCGCGAGTTCGATATTGCGGTGGCAACTCGATCCGGATTGCTGTTGAACCGAAGCACTGTCAGGCCAACCGCGCCACCGCTCACACCGCTAGAAAAGGCAACAGCGTGCTGGGCGCAATCGTCGCTGGCGACGCGTTGCATCGCTTGGACTGTCCACTCCGCCGCGCGAATTCCGCCGCCCTCTGAGGCGACTAACAACATCGGCATGAGTTCCGCGGTACGTCCGTTGAGCTTCACCATGCGGCGACAGGAGTCCGAACCCTGCTGCGCCGCGCGGTCTTTGGCCCAGTTCTGGATAGTCGTGGGAAGGTCCTCGCGATTGTCCACCGGCAAGGATGGCCGATCGGTTGGACTGCTTCGAACCTGGTGAATTGGCACTGCCGCTGGCATGGACCCGGCGAGCACGATGAGCGCGATCATCAACGACAGCATCGGGGTCGATTGCAAGCGCAGGAGCTGGAAGAACTCGATAGGCGCCCACCGTTGTGCTACCAGCGCGAGGCCCGCGACGATGCCGGTTAATGCCATGATCGCGATGTTCCAGCAGAACAGGACCCCCAGTCGGCCAGCGGTATTCGGCAGCACCCCAAGTAGGACATAGATCACGAGCGAGACACCAGCGCATGCGATCGGGGCTTTACTCAGCAGCACTTGCCCCTGCTTGCCCGGGACTGGTATGAGCCAGCGTAACTGAGCAAGCATGGCGTCGGATCTCTTCGAGCCTGGCGGTGCATTCAAGCGCACCAGCGCGTACGAAGCGATGCGCCACGTGAAGCCGATTCCAGCACAACCCATCACCAGCAGGGCGAGCGCGAAGCCGCTCAACTCGATGGATTTTGTTGCCCCTAGCGCTACCACGGCGACGGTGGCTCGTACCACAACAAGCCAGCCGATCGCCACCAGGCCGAAGGCGATCGCGTCACCAGTCCGCATAATCAAGCCGATCTTGGCGGCAGTCCACCGGGTCTGCGGTTTCAGCTGCGTCACTTGCTTCCTGTGAGCCGACGCCCGCCTGATGTTGATCTTCCTTAGGACGAGGGAGCAGGCCCCGATGAGGAACGGTATGCCACAGACGATCCCCAACCTCCCCAGCCCTGTCGGGAACCCACTAACCTTGGTCACCACACCGATGAGGAAGATCACCAAGGGCACGATCAACCAAGGCAACAGGGGCGCCTTGGGCAGGGGCGACATCGCGGATCCTTCCCACCAACGTGCAGCAGCGGCTGTCCTCATTCGACCAACCAGGAAGAGTGTTGCGGTAAAGAAGATCAGTGCAAGGAGTGCAGCGCCACCCTCCCACGTGAAGTTGCGCGGTCCGTCGGTCCAGCGCCGCACAATGTCCGGCACTTGATCCAGAATGTCCGCTCCCGGGACGATTGACACCAGCGAGACCAACACCAGCGGCACCAGCGTGAAGCGATGTTGGCGGACCAATCCGTAGATCTCATGTAGCGAGCGGCGGACAGTCCTGCCATCTCTGTGCAGCAGGTCCCACACCACCAGGAAAGCCACAATCACGAACAGAGTGCTCTTCACCGCGTTTAAGCCAGCGAGAAGGTAGCTGAGCCACCCGAGCGCCGTCACATGTCCGCGCAGGCCGAGGGTGATCAGGGCCAGGAGATCCTCACTGAGATCGACGCCGACCAAGATCAACAATAGGACAAGTCGGTACGTCGGCGCGCGACCGGAAAAGTGTGACTTCCAGAAGCCGTGAATGAGGAGCGAGTAGATCAAGATGAATGCCAGGTCAGCGGCTAAGTAAACGACAAGCAGGATTCCGCGGACCCGAACGGCGCCGCTGAAGTCGGCCAGCCATCCAGCGTGTGAGCTAAAGGAGCCGAAGCCGATGAGTTCGTTGAACGACCATGCCTGTCCGATCCTGTCCAACATGCTTCCCGACAGGCGGCTGATCTCCGCCATGATGATCAGCAGCGCCAGTCCGAGCGTCAGGCCCGTGAGCGTCTTCCATGGCAGGCCGGCCTCGAGGGGTGGTGGGCTCGAAGACTCTTGTGAAGGGGCCTCCAGCACTTCCGTGGTGGTCGACTCGTTAACTGTTGACATCGGAACCGATTTCTTCCTGCGCACTTCCTTGCAGCCCGATTCGAACTGACTCCATGCAGTCACCTGCCTGTAGCGAGCGGCCTCTGGGGTGCGGTTGGCTCACGCGGGCTGGATGTTGGCGGTGCGGTGGAACAGATTCTGGGGGTCGTACTTTCCCTTGATTTTGGCCAGCCGTTGGTATTTCGCGGGGCCGTAGGAAGCGCGGATGCGATCGTCATCGAACTCGGCTATCGCATTGACGTACATGCCAAATCCTTGGGAGT
>JBKPTR010000379.1:0-7278 GCA_046735615.1 Actinomycetota bacterium | reverse complement strand
TAACGAGCGCCAGCCTCAGCGAGCGGAGCGAGCAATTGAACACTGCGGGTCGCGCGCCGCTGTGCTGAGGAGGAGCGAGCGGACACGCTTTTCGTCTGCGAGCAACGACGAAGTAGGCGGCTACCAAGCGCGATCCGCAGCGAGCGGAGCGAGCAATTGAACACTGCGGATCGCGCGCCGCTGTGCTGAGGAGGAGCGAGCGGACACGCTTTTCGTCTGCGAGCAACGACGAAGTAGGCGGCTACCAAGCGCGATCCGCAGCGAGCGGAGCGAGCAATTGAACACTGCACAGCTACTTGTCGATGTCGCCCACGACGTAGCCGATCGATGCGAGGGTTGCCTCCAGGGCTTCCGTGTGTACTCCCACCAGCACGCGCTCCAGGCTGGAGATGTTGTTGAACGATGGCGTCCGCAGCTTGAGTCGCCACGGCGTCTTCTCTCCGCGAGAGACCAGAAAGACGCCCGCGATGCCAAGTGGTGCTTCGATCGCCAGGTAGCCCTCGCCCTCGGGCACCCGAATGATCTTTCCCAGCTTCACCGATACTGGTCCAGGTAGCTCTCCCAGCCGGTCAATGCAGGCGATGATCAACGATGCGCTGATGGTCAGCTCCTCGGCGAGAACCCCCAGCCGCGATTGCGCATCGCATGAGCGGCGTACCGCAGGAGTGATCAGGCCAGCGAGCTCGCGATAGGCCAGATAGGGCTGGAAGAGTCGCAGGTCAAGATCAACCCCGCTTGCCCGTGCCGCCGGGCCGCTTACTCCGAACTGCTGGATTGTCTCGTGATCCACTAGGCCGACTCCGCCAGTCAAGGCAGCGAAGGCCGGAGAGTCGATCATGGTCACTACCGCCTCGCCTACCCGTACCGCCCGCGTCGCGACCTCTCGTTCAGCTTGTAGCCAGGCGTCGTCGGCGTCGACCGCCAGCCCGCCGACTCTGGTCACCATCGGGTGGATACGATTGCCCGTCAGTCGGAGGGTCTGGGTGCGCAACTCTTCACGCAACAGTCGTAGTCCGGGATCGCCCGTGAGCCGATGTGGTACGTAACCGAGGAACCCGCAATGACTGAGGATGCGGGTGTGCTCGGCCAGGAGGGTACGCAACCAGATGGCACGCTCTGGCACTGCAAGACCCATCATCTGTTCACAGACGAGGGCGACCGCGAGTTCACCGAAGAAGGGTGCTTGCCAGTCGTGCCGGTCGGCCAGCATGAGGATCTGTCGATAGTCGCGCACCTCGAAGAGCTTCTCGGCACCCCGATGCATCGCCCCGACCACCACTCTGGCCGTGGTGATCACGTCGTCCTCGGTCCACAGCCGCAGCTCGATCAATCCCGCCTGGCTGGGGTGCTCTGGACCGAGGTCGAGCAGGATCGTTCCGGTCGGCATCTTGGCTGGCTGAGTGGAGGGCAGCACGCCTGGGCCAAGAGATCCGACCAAGACATGGAGTGGCCGGTGCGCCATCAGCTCAGCCCTTTGGCGTGCGTTGTCGCGCCTGTGCTGGAAAACGTACGCACCCAGAGTCGGATCCGCGCGACTCGATGCTCGCTTCCGGCGACTGCAGGAGCTGAATGTGAAGCGTGTATCGCATCTGGCGGTTTCGTGGATCACGCTTCACAGGCGGCGACGAAGGAGCCGGATTCCGGCGAGCATTACGCGAGCGGAGCGAGCAATTCAAAGGGAGCGAGCAATTTAACACTGCAGTAGCCACCAGTGAGATCCCCATACGTAGTGCGAGCTGAGCGCAAGATGCCGGCTGCGCCGGTCAAGATCGACGAGGGGATCGGGATGTGACTCGGGCTGCAGCAGATTCGGTACCACTTCGCTCTGCAGACCGCAGAATGCAGTAGTCGCTCCCGCCTCCTCACCTGCGGCACGAACAGCGTCGATAGCAACATGAGCCGTGAGGTTCACACTGGCTCCGGGAACCGGCTCCAGGGCCCGGCCGTCACGGTAGGCCGCCAGCGAACCGGTGACGGGTCGATGCGCCGCCACATGGCCGTAGTCGATCATGAGCGCACAACCTCCGCGTTCGATGATCATCTTGACCAGCTCGACCCACGCCCGGTCCCTGGTGAGACCGATTTCGGCACGGTCGCCGCTCGGCCACCACCGCTCGGCCCAGGCAAGCTGCTCACTCGACAGTCGCGGGCCAGCCTGCTCCATGCCCCCATCGTTGATGATCACTTCTCGCCAGCCGTCGGCGTGTCGCGCGGCAACCGGACATGGCAAGTCGTCCAGCCACTCACTACAGATGATCATGACCGGCTCAGGCTGGTCCAACGCGGGGACTGCCTCGCCGCTGGTCCAGCATCCGTACCGCACGTCCCAGAGGTCCTGAGCCCAGGCCACCTGCGAAGCCAAGCTCTTGGGCCGTTTTCGAAGATCAATTCCCAGCAATTGCAGATCAGGTCGAATCACTGAGAGTTCCTGCAGCACACGGCCACTGCCGGCGCCGACGTCGACCACGCTACTGATCTCATCGCGGCTGTCGATGAGCGCAGCCAGCATCTTGGCGATCATCGGACCACTCGTTGCTGCGGTGCGGAAATGTGCGTCAGGGTGGTGGATGCGCCAGAATCCGTCCGCGCCGTACGACGATTCGACCCAGGCGTCGAACCAAGAGCGCGATCCCCGCGCAGGGGGATCAGGGGGGCCCGCTCCCCCCACCGACGAATGCGGGAGCATGGCCCTATGGTGCCTGATGCCGCGTCCGTGACGTCCAGCGCCCAGCCAAGCTCATTGCCTGCCTTCCCCGCCCTGCCGCCACTGCCGTTTGTGCCGCGGCGACTTTCCGCGGAACCACCGGGGTGGGTACGCGAGGTAGACATTGTGGTAGTCGGCTCGGGTATCGCAGGTCTGACGGCTGCTCTGGAGTGCCGGAAGCTGGGCACGATCATGGTCGTCACCAAGGATGAGGTCGCCGCGGGCTCGACGCACTGGGCACAGGGTGGGATCGCCTGGGTGCAGGCCGAGGGAGACACCGTCCAACAGCACATCGACGACACCCTGGTAGCCGGGGCTGGCCTTTGCATCGAGGAGGCGGTACGCGTCCTGGTCACCGAAGGCCCCGACGAGGTGGCGAAGCTCATCAACCGAGGCGCGGAGTTTGATCGCGACCTTGCCGGCCAGCTGGAACTGACTCGTGAGGGAGGCCACAACCGGAACCGGATAGCGCATGCCGGAGGTGACGCCACCGGCGCGGAGATAGAACGCGCGCTCATCTCCGCGGTCACCGCTGATCGCGGGATCGAGATCGTCGAGCATGCGTTGGTCCTCGACCTGATTCCAGCCGAGGTCGGTCCGAACGAAAGACCGGCAGTCGCCGGAGTGACGCTGCACGTCCTTGGGGAAGGCACTCGCGGAGGGGTTGGTGCAGTGCATGCGCGGGCAGTAGTTCTTGCCACGGGTGGCATTGGCCAGATCTACGCTGTCACGACGAATCCGCCAGTCTCCACCGGAGATGGAGTCGCGGCCGCTCTCCGCGCTGGGGCCCGGTTGCGGGACATCGAGTTCATCCAATTCCATCCCACCGTGCTCTACCTCGGTCAGGGAGCCCGCGGCCAGCTGCCGCTGGTCAGCGAGGCCGTACGCGGGGAGGGCGGCCAACTGGTCAACTCCCGCGGCGAACGCTTCATGGTCGGGAAGCATCCGCTTGCTGAGCTAGCGCCTCGAGATGTTGTCGCTAAACAGATCATGAAGGAGATGGCGGCAGCCGGTGTTGATCATGTCTATGTTGACGGCCGGATGCTGGGGGAGGAGACCTGGCGGGTGCGGTTCCCCACCATCTGGCACAGCTGCCGCCGAGCTGGGATCAACCCAGCGACAGACCTGATCCCGGTGGCGCCGGCGTGCCACTACTTCTGTGGCGGTGTGGAGACCGACATCGATGGTGCAACCAACCTGGTCGGCCTCTACGCCTGCGGGGAGGTGGCATCCTCGGGGGTACACGGCGCAAATCGGCTGGCCTCGAACTCCCTCCTGGAGGGGCTGGTTTTCGCTCGCCGGATCGCCGTACGGCTGCGGGAGACCCCGCGACTCCGCCGACCGCCGGCACAAGATCGTCGGGAACCAGGCCTCATCGATCGATCCGTCGTCCCGGCGTTGCAGCGGGCCATGAGCCGTCACGCCGGAGGTCTGCGTGATGCCGTGGGACTTGATCGGTGCGCCAGCGAGCTGGCAGAACTGGCCCGGCAGGTGGCCGCGGAACCGGGTCTGGAGTCCTGGGAGGCGTCGAACATGATGACAGTGGCGGCAGCCATCGTGGCTTCCGCGCGCCTTCGCGAGGAGTCCCGAGGGGCTCATTGGCGCGATGACTTCGAAGAGCGTCGCGAAATCTGGCGCGGCCACCTTCTCGTCGAACATGATGATCAGCAAGGGTTGCGGCATCACTTTGTGCCGGCCCTGTCCATAAGCCCGGATGGTCGCTCGGATCATCAATGAATCACACCACGTTGGTCGAGATCGAAGAACTGGTGACCGCTGCGGGTCTGGACCTCGATGCCCTTTCCTTGGTCGTCTCCGAGGCACTCGATGAGGACCTGGGTGGCCGCGGTGTGCTGCCGGCCGGCACCGGCGGCGGTCTCGACGTCACCTCCTCTGCCACGATTCCAGCCACTCGTACCGCGCACGGCGAGTTCGTGGTACGCCAGGCCGGCACCGTCGCTGGCCTGCCGGTAGCCGCGTACGTCGTCGCGTCGGTCTGCGCCCCGGCTGGCGACTTCGACCTCGCCCTGCATGCAACCGACGGCGACCGCGTCTCGCGTGGGGACATGCTGATCTCGATCACCGGCAATGCGCGTGGGTTGCTGACGGCCGAACGCGTTGCCTTGAATTTGATCACCATGATGTCGGGCGTGGCGACGGCCACTCGCGCCTGGGTCGACGCCCTCGCCGGAACGAATACCAAGGTTCGGGACTCACGCAAGACTCTTCCGGGGCTGAGAATGCTGCAGAAGTACGCAGTCCGCGTTGCCGGAGGCATCAATCACCGCATGTCATTGGCTGATGCCGCGTTGATCAAGGACAATCATGTGATCGCAGCTGGGGGAGTGGTAGATGCTTATCGCGCGGTCCGGCGGTCTTTTCCTGACGTTCCAGTCGAAGTGGAAGTGACTTCGGCGGAGCAGGCTCGTCAGGTCGTCGCAGCGGGCGCTACTGAGATCTTGCTGGACAATATGAGCGCCGATGCTATGGCCGCAATCGTGGCTGAGCTGGCCGATCTGGCAACTTTTGAGGCTAGCGGCGGTCTGACATTAGTGAACGCAACCGAAGTTGCGCAGACTGGTGTCAATTTCGTTGCGGTAGGAGCCATCACTCATTCTGCGCCCGCGTTAGATATTGCTCTCGATTTTGCTTCTGAAATCTAAAGAATGCGAGTAATCTCGCACCTGTCAGGTAGTCTCACTTTCTTACTGGAGGAACTTATGGCACAGCGCGTGCAGATCATTCTCGAAGACGATTACGACGGGGGAAGCGCCGACGAGACGGTCAGTTTCGCTCTAGACGGGGCTGAGTATGAAATCGACCTGTCGTCGAAGAATGCCACCGGGCTCCGTGAAGCGTTGGCGCCATGGGTGTCACACGCACGCAAGATCGGTGGCCGGCGTAAGCGGGCCACCAAAGCTACTGGTTCGGCGAGTACGAGCGATATTCGGGCCTGGGCACTGGCACATGGCCACGATGTCAGCAGCCGTGGCCGCGTCTCGGCAGAGGTACGGGAGGCGTATGAGAAGGCGCATGGTTGAGCTGAGCGAGGAGTCGCCTGCCCCAACGGCGCTCCTCAGGTCTCGCCAGTAGGCCCCACCAGCGTCAAGCGCGATCGTCTTTGCGCCCTGGGCGAACATGTTTCGCCCAGGGCGTTCGCTGTTCAGTGCAAGGGTTTCGGGCCAGGTTGCTGAGATCGACGACGTCCGGGCGGACGTCACAAAACGTGACCGGCAAGGGGGAATATCCGGCGGTCGGATGAGGGTTGTAACCCGACACCACACTCTTGTCGATTGAGGCCAGCACGAGGGGCCCGAGCAACCGACAGCCGGGTCTGCCACGAATGAGCAACAAGGCAATCGAGGGCGTAGCCGACTAGAGTGAGAGACGTCGGTGATGGTCCGAGCCAGCAGGGCGAGAGCCGCACCGAGAACGAGGGAGCAATCATCATGTTCGAGCGGTTTACTGACCGGGCCCGGCGCGTCGTGGTGTTGGCGCAAGAAGAGGCTCGCATGCTGAACCACAACTACATCGGCACTGAACACATCCTGCTGGGACTCATCCACGAGGGCGAAGGCGTGGCGGCCAAAGCTTTGGAGTCCCTTGGTATTTCCTTAGAAGCTGTCAGGCAAAAAGTTGAAGAGATCATCGGCCACGGACAGCAATCTCCAAGTGGACACATACCATTCACGCCGCGAGCAAAAAAGGTACTTGAACTTAGCTTGCGCGAAGCCCTTCAGATCAATCATTCCTACATCGGTACCGAGCACATCCTGCTTGGCCTGATTCGGGAAGGTGAAGGCGTTGCGGCTCAGGTTTTGGTGAAGCTTGGCGCGGACCTCAACCGGGTTAGAAATCAGGTCTTGCAATTGCTCAGCGGTTTCCAAGGTAAGGAAGCGGCTACCTCTGGCGCTCCAGAGCAAGGCAGCACTCCCTCCTCATCGATGGTTCTCGACCAGTTCGGCCGTAATCTCACCCAGGCGGCTCGAGAGAACAAGCTTGATCCGGTTATCGGGCGAGAGACCGAGATCGAGCGTGTGATGACCGTGCTCTCGCGGCGTACCAAGAACAACCCGGTACTAATTGGTGAGCCGGGCGTTGGCAAGACGGCGGTGGTTGAAGGTCTTTCACAGGCAATCGTCCGTGGTGATGTTCCCGAGACGCTTCGGGATAAGCAGATTTACACCCTCGATCTTGGTGCACTGGTTGCAGGTAGCCGTTATCGCGGTGATTTCGAGGAGCGCCTGAAGAAGGTGCTAAAGGAGATCAAGACTCGCGGCGACGTTGTGCTGTTCATCGACGAGATCCATACCCTTGTCGGTGCTGGTGCGGCCGAGGGTGCGATTGACGCTGCCAGCATCCTCAAGCCGATGCTGGCGCGTGGTGAGCTGCAAACCATTGGCGCCACCACGTTGGACGAGTATCGGAAGTACGTGGAGAAGGACGCCGCTTTGGAGCGGCGCTTCCAGCCGATCCAGGTAGCCGAGCCATCCATCGCGCACACCATCGATATCCTGCGTGGCCTTCGCGACCGTTACGAGGCGCACCACCGGATCACCATCACCGATGAGGCT
>JBKPTR010000378.1:0-3915 GCA_046735615.1 Actinomycetota bacterium | reverse complement strand
GTAGGGCACGAGCAGCAGCAGCGCGAATAGCCCGCTGTATCCGGCGTCGTGCAAACGGCGGACGGTCAGTGCGAGCGTAGGCACGATGATTCCGAGGAAGAAGACCGCAAACAAGATGATCAGCGGTAGCGCCAGGAGTCCGGGAGTCCGACCCCCGTCTCGTGAGGTCGCGATGCCGAGGGCGTATGTCGCCAAGCCGAGCACGAGGTAGGTGATGAAAGTGAACAGCGCCCACCACCAGTACTCACTGCGGCTCGCGCGCCCTGCAAATGTCGCGTACTTCTTGAAGCCTCGCGCGACAGCACCGCCGAAACCAATGCCATAGTGCGGCTGGTCGAGGGGTGGAGCGGCCAGCGCAGCGGTATCTGAAGGCTGGGGTTCGTAACTCACGCCCGACTATCCTCCGGCAGGTCTGAAGACCGACATTTGCAAGCCACACAGTATCTCTTCGGATGTGGACGGGGAGCCGTTACAAGAATGGCGGTTATACACCTACAGCGTCACGGGGCCAGAGCCATTGCGGGCAGTGCCGGGCAGCGCTGACAGGTACAGGTCGATCTGCATCTGTGACCACCCGTGGGCCTCGCGCAACCCGATCGCCATCGCCGCCAGGTAGGCCGCGCTTGGAGCAGCCAAGCCGCGCGCGGTATCCGGGTCGCGGGAAAAGGTGACAAGCGGCACCCCTCGGTGCTCACCGACCCGGACCAAGACCGAGTAGCCGCCGACACCCTTGCTGTAGCGGACACCACGAAAGGCTGGCGCCAGGTCGAGGGTGATCCCGGGTGATTGCCGGGTTTCCTGGGCGAGGACGTCGACGAATTGCTCTGCGGTGATCAGGTAAGCCCTCGCCGCTACCTCACCGGTGGCGCGCGGATCGTAGAACGCCATCCCTGCCCGCCAGCCCGAGGAGCGGCCGGCGAAGTAGACCCTGCCGCCGATCAGCACGCCGAAACTGTCCATAGGGTCACTTGTGTCCCGGCACCCCGGGAGGTCGCGCTCACTGCCGTCTGGTCGACCGCCGCGAAGATAGCGGCAGAACCGTTCGCGACTCAGGTTCGAACCGTAGGCGACATACTAGACGTGCTTCACAACACCTCGCTATTCAGGCAGCCTGCTTTCTTCACGAGCAGCCGCCGCCTCGGTAAGCAGCACCTGCCTCGCCTCCTCGTAGATGAGCATTGCCTCTTCAGGCGACTGCCCGACTGCCGTCACGCCTATTCGCCCATGCTCATTGAGTGAGCTGATCATGTGGAAGACGACTCCCGTCTGCCTTGACTGGTCGAAGTGCAGCCCATGCCGTGCCACGATATCGAACAAATCGTCGACGGCCAGCGCCCGCAGCTCGTCGCTCTCCAGATGATCAGTTGCCACGAGATGGCGCTGCTTGCCGCCAGGGAGCAGGAATCGACCGGACGCACCGTCGTACGACCCGTCAGTCAGGAACTGCAGGGTGAGGAACGGATGGGTGGTGCCACCCCTGCGCAGGTTCAGCTCGATGGCGTACGGCGACCAGTCGCCGGCGTTGTCCCGCTTCACGACAAAGTCGATCGCGAACCGACCGAGGGCACCCTCTTTGGCCAGCCGCTCACTGATCCTGATGGCCGGCTCACTGATCAGTCGCGAATAGGCCGGGTCAGCCGGGAAGATGCAGCCGAGATAGCTCTGCCCGCTCGCCCCGCCGAGAAGCTGATCATGAGTGGACAGCAGCTCTATACTCCGGTCCGGGCGTATTCGGAGTTGGACACTCGGGCTGCGTAGCTCCTCACCGACGATCCGCTCCTCCACGATTCCGCCGTTCTCCTCGAACTTCGCCTCGTACGCTGCCATCGGCGTACTAGCCAATTCGAGCTGCATCGATCGGACCCGTTGTGCTACCAGAGAACGACGATCCGAGCCACTCGTATCGGCTATGCCCCGCAGATCCACAAGGGCATTGCCCGCTCCGGACACCCCGTCGTTCAACTTGACGATCACTTCGCTCATGCTCGGCCGCTCTTGGAGCATCGTGACGATCGCGTCGGTGACCTCCTCGAAGCTGTGGAGGTCCTCCACACCGAGCGGATGCTGCACTCCCTCCGCAGCGAACAGTCTCCGGCAGCCAGTCTTGCTACCAAGATCGGCGAGCTGGGGGTCGGAGCCGTACATCGGGATTCCGAGGGTGAGCGCGATGTCGCGTTCGAGCCCGATCGTGTTGTACGGGATGAGGTGGCAGCGCTGCCGGTTCGGAATCATGGCGGCGATCTTCGCCAGCATCCGAGGACGAGTCAGCAGCTTCTCGGTGAGCGGCCGAGGCGACGAGTCGTCGACCGACACCAAGGTCAGCCTGGCCATGGCGTGGCTGGGAATCACTCCTGGCAGCAGAGCGAGGTAGTACTCAACGATGCTCGGCCTGATCGGCATCGACGTGACATAGATCATGCGCAGCCGCGGTTGCCGGAGCAGCAGCAGGAGGAACAAGAACCGTTCCTCGAACGCTTGCCCCATGCTCCCCGAGCCAGGCGTCGTCCGGTCGAGGGTGACCGAAGGCAGTACGACCACGGACTCATCCGCAAGGTCAAGTCGCATAGAACTCCAGACGGCCGGCATCCGCTCCTGCACTCGGGCGAAGAGGTTGTTCCGTTCGCGTTCGTTCAAGTCGGACAGGCGCGGGACCGTCGTCTGGGGGTCGGTGTCGAGCTGGGTCACGAAGGCACCTCCGCTGAGCTGTTGATCATGGAAGACACGTTGAAGGCGCGGATCGACCTGTGGAATCCTCGCAGCTCTAGGACGCCGATCGATTCGCCAACCGCGTGGCTCTCCACGACACTGAAGACCCTCTGCGCCACTAACACCTGTCCCGATGTGGCTTCGGCGCACAACCGGGCTGCGAGATTAGTGACACTGCCTATCGCCGCGTAGTCGAAACGTCCTTCATAGCCGATGCGGCCCAGTGTGGCGAAGCCTTGCGCTATGCCGACGCCGAAGCCGAGATCATGACCGAGCCGGCTCCAGCCCTCAGTCAGCGTTTCTACTCGGTCACGCATAGCCAGCGCCATCTCGACCGCTCGTCGGGCAGGCTCGTCGAGGGGAAACGGGTCGTTGAAGAACACCATGAGACCATCGCCCGTAAAGCGCTCCAGAGTTCCCTGGTAACGGAAGATCAACTCGCCAAGCGCCGCGTGGTACTCCGCGAGTACCGTCATCACCTCTTCAGGCTCACTCGACTCAGCGAACGCCGTGAACCCGCGCAGATCGCAGAAAACCACCACGATCTCGCGACGGTGACTCCCAAGGAAGGAGTCGTCGCCAGAGTTGATCACCAGTTCGGCCACCTGAGGAGAGAGGAACCGTCGCAGCCGATTGACCCGCTGCAGCTCGTCCAGTTGCGTCTTGACTCGGGCCTCGAGCTCTGCGTTCCACTTAGCCAACTCAGCCGCCTGCCGGGTGATGGTGTCGTGGTACCGCTTGATCCGAGCCAACGAGGCGACCCGCGCCAGCAGCTCGCCCTGGTGGAACGGCTTGTTGATGAAATCGTCAGCGCCAGCCTCGATAGCCCGCCTCTTCTCTTGGTCGCCGCTCGCGGTGATCATGACAATTGGAAGAAACGCGGTGCTCGGCTCGCTGCGGATCCGTCGGCACACCTCGTATCCGTCCATGCCGGACATCACAATGTCGAGGAGCACCAGGTCGAAGTCCGATGTGGGCAGCAGCTCAATGGCCTGCTCACCAGAGGATGCCGTGACCACTCGGTAGCCCCTGGGCGCAAGGATTGCTTCCAGCAGCCGCAGGTTGGGCGGCTGGTCGTCCACCGCCAGTATGGTCACTTGCTCGTTCGGCAGCACAATCGGTCAGCAGCCGTATCGGGACGGCCTTACGGTTCGCGAGGAACAGCAGACCTTCTGGGGCTGGACACCGAAGCAGAGTTACATCGAGATG
>JBKPTR010000377.1:0-9985 GCA_046735615.1 Actinomycetota bacterium | reverse complement strand
GTGATCGTGGGCCGAGATCGGCCAGAATTGCTCGCGATTGCGGAAGCGGTATGCGGCATTGGTAAGGAAGGCGGGCTTGAACTCCTCGAACAGTTCCTCCATCGCCGGTCGCAACATCGGATAGTTCATGTGGTCGGATGAAAAGAAAAGCTTCGGCGTGTAGCCCAGCATTTCCGCGCCCAGCAGCTTGCCGCCGCCGTTGAAGCTGTTGCCCTTTTCGAGCTGCTCGTTCCAGTTGCTCCAGCGGCCGCGCAGCTTGACTTTGCCGTCGTGCGAAAAGAAGTCCCTGGGCTCAACCGGGCCGACGAGCATCATGTCGTCGTTGAAATACACGAAGCGATCAGCCAGACCGTCGATGCGCCACAGCATGGTTTCAATGGCCCGCGAGTTGAAGGTGGGCAGCAGCTGCTCATAGCCGCGGAAGATCTCGCGGTGATCAACAATGCGGACGTTATACAGCTCCGCCTTCTCGCGATCGATAGCGGCCGGCACCTGGTCATCGGTCACCAGCCAGATCGTCCGTACCCACGGCGCGTAGTTGCGGATCGAGCGTAGGCAGAAGCGGATCTCGTCATTGTCCGAAAAGCGCCGCTCATCGGTGGCCGCCCGTTCGGGCTTGGCATTCCCGCCCGGATCGGCGAAATACCGCTTGCGCTTGGCGCGGTGCATAGGATCCGATCCATCCACCCAGGCGATCACCGCATCAATAGCATCCGCTCTGGGCGGTTCGACCTGCCGCATATCGCTCACTTCAACCTGCTCCAGCGCCTGCGCGCGATGAGCGAGGGTTGATCCTTGGCGAGGACATCAGCATGATCCACCTCTCTCGACGATGAGAGCTAGGGATTCTTCGGGGGGTGGCGGTCAGCTTCGGTCTTGTGATGATGTGAGCCACCAGGCAAGGGACTCTAGCCCACGCGCTGCGTCCATGCGGGCGAAATAACGAATTGATTAAGCCTTTGCGAATCGAGCTAATCCGTCGGCTAGATCCATACCCCGCCGCCCCAACTGGCTCGGGCTACTTGGGGCTACTGCTCCTCCTTGAACAAGCCCGATGAGCCACCGTCGAGCGAGACGTCGCAGACACTCGCGAGCGCTACCGGCGGCCGTCAACGCCCTTACCTCGCCGCGACGCCTCCCGCGCGTTAGTTTGCGGGGATGGAGATCCGAGTGGGCAAGGTGGTGGTCCACTACGTGGAGCACGGGACCGGTCTACCCGTGCTGGTACTCCACGGCGCCGGCGTCGACCACCGCGAGGCTGAGGCTTGCTTCGAGCTGGTTTTCGACGGCGTTGGGGGGCTGCGGAGAATCTATCCTGACCTCCCTGGAATGGGCCGGACAATCGCTCCCGAAACGATGCGTAGCGCCGACGACGTCCTCGACACGCTGCTCAACTTCGCCGAGGAGGTCATTGGCGGGACTGGTTACCTCCTCATCGGTCACTCGGCGGGCGCATACTACGCGCAGGCAATGGCCGCGAGGGGCCCGGCGCAGGTCGCTGGTCTGGCGCTCGTCTGTCCGTTGTTGCCAGGACTGCGCGACGTCCCAGAGCACCGCGTCGTCGCCGGATCGGGTGAGATCGGTGACGACGTCTTCCGGAGCTACTTCGTGATCCAAACCCCGGAGATGCTCGAACGGTACGAACGTTACGTCGCCCCATCCGCCGCGCTCGTCGACCAGGCAGCGCTCGAGCGAATCGGCGAACGGTGGGCGTTCTCCCCCGATCATGCGCCGGTTTACGCGGGTCCGACAGTGGTCGTGGCGGGGCGGCTGGACTCGACGGTCGGGTATGCCGCCGCTATCGACCTCGTCGACCACTACCCGCACACCTCGCTCGCCGTGGTCGACGACGCGGGACACGCCCTACCCCACGAGCAACCGGAACTCCTGCGCGCCCTCCTCGCTGAGTGGCTCGTGCGCGTCGAGCGGTCGAGCTGACCCGAAACAGGCTCGGCCCAGATCAGCATGGTGCCGGGTTGAGCGCGGGTGCGAATGTAGCCAGCACAGTCGGCGACGGTGGCGCCTGCGAACCAGCTACCGGCAATGGTGCCGGCGCACCCGACGCGGATGTCGTCGAGCCCCTGAGCCACCTCGCGAAGATGATCAATTAACGGTTGCAGTTCGCGACGTCTGGCGGTCAACAGCGCTCGCCATGGAGCGCGGAGGGCAGGATTGGTCTTTTCGTGGACATGCCTCAGTGTGACCGACGCCGCCGACAGCGCGCGGCGTCGGATTGTTCCAGCGATGCAGGTGGCCTGTTCGACGGGCTGCCTGCGTACCTTCGTGAAGGCGGGCCGGCTCGGGGCAAGTGGCGTCGTAAGACCTGGAATGACCCTTGTGGTCGGTCCGCGTGAATCGGCTGGGACCGACCTCCGCTACAGGAATCTCACCGCGGCTGTGGCCCAGCTCCGCAGTGTCGGCCTGTCGCGCAATCGAATGCTCAGGACCGAATCCTCAAGATGGTCGATCGCATAGACAGTCGGTATCTCAGTCGTTGGACCGTCTACGCGCAGGTCGATTCCCACGATGGTGTAGCGATCGCGATCGATCTCTGCGAGCTCATTGAGGCTCGGTAGGTCCAAAACTGCTTCGGCGTCACCTGGACCAAGCTCTCGTCCCTTGACATCCATGGCCCCGACATTTCCCCCTCCAAATGAACGCAAGGTGTCCTGAGATTGACGCCTTGGCGACCCTTCGTGACAATTTGCCTCGACTGCCAGTGATCTGGTTGATCACAGCCGCCTCCTGGCCTTGATCAGGGCTAACGTCGACCGACGGGTGGTTGGTTGAGCCTTCTCAAGCGGGGGGTGTGGCTTGTGGTTGTGTTGTCCGATTTGTCCGTGAATGAGACTCGATCATTCGGCGGGAGCGTGCGGAGGCCCATGTGACCGCGGCCTCCAGCGGGCCTCGCCGTCCGCTCTGTCGCCACAGTGCGGCAAAGCTGAGAGCTATGTACACCAGAACGAAGAACAGTTGGATGGGATGGTCCTCTAGGAAAGAGGTGGCCTCCAGCACGATTACGTGGGCGGTGTAGAGGGTGAGCGTCATGGCTCCCGCGGCAGCGAGCGGGCCCAGCGCCCGGCGGACGAGTAGGGAACGAGTGATCAGGAGCGACAATCCCAGCCACGCCATCGCTATCCCGAGATCGTGCACCATCCTGAACGGAGTGGTGGCGTATGGGGCCCGCTCGACCAGCCACCACCACGACGAAATGGTGTCGGGGTCCCACAAGATGATGTTCTGTGCAGCCTGCGGGGACACCTTCACCGGGGCCGCAGCTCGTAGGTGCTGGAGGCCTCCGAACTGGAACAGGATGAGGGTCGATAGCAGCCACGAGCCGGCGGCGAGGACGGCACCCACCACCGTGAAGCGTACCGCCACCAGTCTGTTGGACAGGTCGAGTCGCCCGATCACCATCCCGACACAGATGAACGCCAGATAGGCCACGATCGGATAGCTCCCGGTTACCAGCAGCGGGCTGAACAGTTCGACGGGGTGGATGAGCGCCGCGAGGGTTGGCTCATCGACTGGAAGGTTCGTGGTGAAGCTGGCGAGCACGACTAGCGGAGCGAGAAGGATCAACCCGATGCTGATCCCGATCAGGACGGGCGAGCTGCGGCGAAGCAGCGGGATCGCCAACAGGAACATCAGGCCGTAGTAGGGGAGTATCACCTCTATGTCGGGATCGAGGGCGGAGTTCAGCGCCAACCCGATCAGCGTGATGATCAGCGCCCTTGTTGCGAGTGCTGCGGCCTCTGGCAGCAGGGAGCCGGTGCGGCTGCGTTTGGTGATGAAGGTGAGGCTGACGCCGGCAAGGAGGACGAAGGTCGCTAATGCGTGACCGGCCATCACCTGGTGGGTCTTGCTGGGCGTGTCATCGCGGTGCAGCGTGTCGAAGATATGCACGGCGATCATCCCCAGCAGCGCCAGGCCGCGAGCCACATCTACACCGACCACCCGGACGCCGCTGCCGGCCGCCGGAGCCAAGGCTGACGGCCCATTAGGTTCGAGGCTGGCCCCCGCCTCACGGCTTCGGCTAGATACAACGCTCATACAAACTTCCCTTTACCGGATTGGCTTAGCGGGCGTGGAGGTAGCTCCGAGTGCGGGTCAGCTCCACGGCGGTGGGGAGCGAAGACACTGCCACCTGGTCCGGCGGCAGCCTAAGCGGTGAACGCCGCTGGTATAAGTGTTAGACGCCCAGAGGTTCCGATGTGATACGGGCGTGGCTCTGCTTGGTCATGCGGGCGGAACGAGCGCGAGCTTTCCGCTTACGCACCATGTGGAGCATGTCGGTCATGCTGCCTTCTTCCTTCCCGGGGTGTACGCGGTCACGGCGGATGCCCACAGTCGCATGATTTCCGCGGCTACCGCGTTGAACCTGGCCGCTTGCACGACGGTTGCATGGTCCGGCCAGCGAATCATGATCACACTTGGGTGTTCGTTGGGTTCGACCTGCTTGGCGTTACGGGCGCTGCCGTCGCAGCCGAGCACAGTCGGGCGCGCTTCTCCTCGGTCATCCCTAGCTTCACCGTGATGCTCATCCTCGCCCTGCTACTTCCTGATCTCCGTAGTCAAGCTCTCGAGTCACTTGCGAAGGGGTCAAAAGCCGAATTCTCCTTAAACCAGCGATCCGCGCGGAGTCATCCAGTCCCTAGGCCTGATCAGAGAGCTCGGCAGGATCGCAAGAGCCGAGGTGATCTGTCCGGGATGACCGCTGGCCGACTCCAATTGCACCTACGGACTTGGACGGCGTCACCTCCGCGGCGCAGGAGTTGTCCTCAGGAAGCGCCTAGGGCTAGACAACTGCTTCGAGCGGCTGAATGGTACGTGGGGATAGTGATGATGATCATCGGAAGAACGCGGCGATAGAAGATGAGAAAGAACGACACCCGATGCTGCTTCGGCGGGAGGGAGGCAACAGCCGCCGCGGAGGCTACGCACCGCGAGCGCTCCCTCAGCCCGGACGAGGCCGCTGCCTACTGAATGTCTCGGTGGGCTTCATCCGCTGTAGGACGAAAACTCAACGGTGAGAGGAAGGCGTGCAAGTGGCTCAGAAGTTATTGGCGCAGAGGTACCGCGGCGTGTCTTGTACCGAGTGGAAGAGGCGGTCTTGCTGTTGGGCCTTAGCCGCAGCCAGCTGTACGAACTCATCAGATCGGGCAGGCTGCAGGCTGTGACAGAGGGACGCGTTCGGCTCATACCAGCCGTGGCGATCGACGCCTACGTGTCACTGTTGACGATCGAGGCTAAGGCAGATAGTGGTGGCGATCGAGGCTAAAGCAGATAGTGGTGGCGACGCGGCGTAACCCGGGCGAGGGGGCCTGACTGGGAAGAGTCTCGGCAGCGCTGGTTCGCGACCGTCTATGTCGGGTACTCGCCCAATGGGAAGCGTCGTAAGGTCAAGGTCAGTGCCCGCACCAAGACGGAGGCCAAGGCGAAGGTCCGGCAGCTGATCCGCGACCAGGACGACGGGCAGCTGCTCGGCGGTCCGACCTACACCGAACGAGAGGCTGTCGAGTCATGGCTCATGCATGGCCTTACCGGGCGCCAGGAGTCGACGGTGGTCAATCGAACCATCCTCGCCCGTACGCACGTAATCCCGGCGTTGGGAGCACGGAAGCTGACACAGCTATCGACCGAAGAGGTTGACGAGTGGCTAGCCACGAAGGCCAACACGCTCAGTACCGACATCCTGCGCCGCCTCCTGTCGATCTTGCGCCAGTCCATCCGCCGCGCTCAGGCGCGCGACCTGGTGAAGCGCAATGTTGCACTGCTTTGTGACGTTCCCCGCGGGACCGCTGGGCGCCCGTCGAAGACGCTCACGCTAACGCAGGCCGCGGATTTGCTAAAGCCGCACAGAAGCCCCCCGCCATGCATGCCTACATCGTGGTGTCGTTGCTCACAGGAGCACGAACGGAGGAATTGCGGGCGCTTACCTGGAACCATGTGGACCTCGACGGCGAGCCGCCGAGCGTGCAGTTCTGGCGATCGGTGCGAGAGGGCGGGGACACCAAGACGCGACTGTCGCGGCGAACCCTGGAACTCCCGAACGATTGCGTACTCGCGCTTCGAGCCCACAGGCGCTGGCAGACCCAGAGTCGCATCGAAACGCGGCACGATGGCCCGACAACGATCTCGTCTTCACGACGCAACTTGGCACCCCTCTCGACGCGGCCAACGTCCGGCGTGCGTTCCGCCAGGTGGCCGAGCAGGCTGGTCTCCGAGCAGAGGACTGGACACCGCGCGAGCTGCGGCACAGTTTCGTCTCGCCTGGGTCATGTTGTCGTCGCCTAGCGACATGGCGGAGGAGGTCGGCGAGATTCGTGACTCGCTGAGCGCCTGGAATAGCAGCTTTAGTGATCGACGTTCCGTAGCGCTCGTGACGCTGGACTGGCGTCGAGACGCAGTTCCCAACCTGGGTGAGTCGGGGCAAGCGGTTATCAACGAGCAGTTGCTTGGTGCCGCTGACGTACTTTCGCCGTGTTCGAGTCCCGGCTCGGGATGGCGACCGACGAGTACGTGTCCGGAACTGCTGAGGAGATTCGGAAGGCTCATGATGCCGGTAAGCCAGTCCACGTGTACTTCTGTACTCGTCCCATACCTATGGGACCATGATCCTGCCCAACTCGCGGCCCTGATCAAGTTCAAGCATGAACTGGCGGGCCTCTATGGCGAGTTCAGGGACATCGTCGAACTGCGACCCCTGATCTGGAGGGATGTCAAAAACGATCTTGGCACGCTTGTAGAAGCTCCACCGGTGTTCGCCCCACCTAGGCGTCCGGTTGAGTTCAGCGCACAGCCACAATCAGAGCGTTTGAGCAAGGGGATCGACAAGAACGGCAAGATCAAGTACGAAACCCGGCGTTGGGTTGACTTGACCAACAGGGGTACTGAGGACGCGCTCGAGGTGAGAACCGAGCCGGCGGAGGAATCCAAAACCATAGCTTAGCTAAGCGGATTGGAGGAGAGACCAAGATCAATTAGCGGCTAAGATCAAACCATAAATAACGCCTCGGCCGGTGTGCAGTTCGTGAGGCATTCTGATTCCGGGCGTTGTTGATCGTGCCGTTGTCTGCCGGCTGGTTGGCTGGCTGGGCTCGCTGCGGTTCGCCGGGTATCGCCCTAACGTGCCTGCGGCGCCGGTTGGGGTTTTGGTCTCAAGCCCAACAGAGAACCCCGGCAGCGTGATAGCCCGAGGTCTTGTCGGGTAACAATCCGATATGGCGTGGCGTGGTGATACCCCAGGCCAGGCCACAGGCCCGGCGGGTACAAAATAGATTCCCGCCGAGCTGCTTCAACCCACAGGCGAAGCCGTCAGCTCGCGTGCTTGTCGAGCGAGCGCTGCCACGAAAGCAACACCGCGACGAGCTCCGCCAGGCCCCTCCCTGAGCGCAACCGCTAGAGCAGCCGGCGCTTTTCGAGGCCCGTATGCCCGTCGTCAGGGGGGTGCGCGGCGAGAGAGACTTTGATATGGGGATTTCGCAGGCGCCGCGTATGACCGGTGGGCCAGGCGATCAGTCGCCTGAGGATCGGGTAGCGGTGATTCTGACGCCGGACCAGCGGGTTCGGGTGTTTATTTCGTCGACGTTGGAGGAGTTGGCTGAGGAGCGGGCGGCGGCGCGGCGAGCGATCCGGCGGCTGCATTTGGTTCCGGTGTGGTATGAGTCCGGAGCCAGGCCGCATCCGCCGCAGAGCATGTACCGCGCCTATCTGGAGCAGAGTCAGATTTTTGTCGGCATTTATTGGCAACGGTATGGCTGGGTGGGGCCGGGCATGGAGATCTCGGGGTTGGAGGATGAGTTCCGGCTAGCCGCTGGTATGCCGATGCTGTTGTACCTGAAGCGGCCGGCTCCCCAACAGGAGCCGGGGCTGACGGCGATGATCAACAGTATCCGTTCCGCCGGGGCGACGTCGTATCGGCACTTCACCACGGCGAGGGAGTTGGAACGGCTGCTGGTCGATGATCTTGCTGTGTTGCTGAGTGAGAGTTTTGCGGACGCGACGGTCAGTGTTGGTGCGCCGCATCCATCCTGGGCCAAGCCGGGCGAGCCCGGCGGGGAGGAGTTGCCGGCCGGGACGGTGACGTTCCTGCTGACTGACATCGAACGCTCTTCCCGGCTGTGGGAGACCGAGCCGGAGGCGATGGAGGTAGCGCTGCAGCAGCATGATCGTCTTTTGTCTGAGGTGATTGAGGCGCATGGCGGGGCGGTGGTCGCCTCCCGTGGGGAGGGTGACAGTTCGCTGTTTTTCCCAGCGCGGTTTCCGCTGTTGAGGCGGCCGGGGTGTGCCAGCTACGGCTCGCGGGTCAGGCGTGGCCTACGGGTGCCGCGCTGCGGGTGCGGATGGGGCTGCACACCGGGGAGGCGCGTGTGCGGAGCGGTGATCATGTGGACCATTCGCCGATCAACCGGTGTGCGCGGGTGCGGGCCGCCGGCCATGGTGGCCAGGTGCTGCTGACCAGGGCCACGCGCGACCTCGTCGCGGGCCATCTGGGCAGCGGGTTCGGGCTGAAGGAGCTGGGTGAGTTCCGGCTGCGCGATCTGGCCGCCCCGGAGCTGATCTACCAGCTCATCCATGCCGATCTGCCGGCGGAGTTTCCGCCGATTGGCACGGTTGCGGCACGCACCGGCAATTTGCCGTTGCAGGTGAGCTCGTTCATCGGCCGGGACCGCGAGCTGCAGCAGACCGCGGCCGCGTTGAGCGAGGCGCGTCTGGTGACGTTGACCGGGCCCGGTGGGGTGGGCAAGACCCGGCTGGCGTTGCGGGCCGCCGAGGAGGTGGTGGCGCGTTTCAGTGACGGCGCCTGGTTGTGTGAGTTGGCGCCGGTGCGCGACCCAGCTGGGGTGGACGATGCGGTTGCGGCGGTGTTCTCAGTCATCGCCTCGGCCGGCCAGAGCAGCAGCGACGCTTTGGTGGAGTTCTTGCGCAGTAAGCAGCTGCTGTTGGTGCTGGACAACTGTGAGCATCTGCTCGAAGCGGCGGCGGCGCTGGCTGGGCTATTGCAGCGGTCCTGTCAGCGGCTGGTGATCTTAGCGACCAGCCGGGAGGGTCTGGGAATTGAAGGGGAGCGGCTGATGCCGGTGCCGCCACTGGAGATTCCCAATATCGACGCGGACCTGGCGGCGATCACCGAGGCGGAGGCGGTGCGGCTGTTCGCCGAACGCGCGGCCGCGGTCAAGCCCGTGTTCGCGGTAACCGCCGACAACGCTGCATCGGTCTCCGGCGTCGTACGGCGGCTGGACGGGATCGCGCTGGCGATCGAGTTGGCGGCGGCGCGGGTGGCGGCGATGACCCCGGCGGAGCTGGCCCAGCGGCTGCAGCGCAGTTTCACGGTGCTCGCTGCTGGCCGGCGCGGCACATTGGCACACCACCAAACACTGCGCGCCACCATCGACTGGTCCTTCCGGCTGCTCACCGAGCCCGAGCAGCAGCTACTTTCCCGGCTGGCAGTGTTCGCTGGCGGCTCCACCCTGGAGGCCGTCGAAACAGTCTGCGGCGGAGAGGATATCGATCCCGACACGATCTTCGACCTGCTCGCCAACCTGGTGGCCCAGTCCCTGGTAGTGGCTGAAGAACACGGATTCCAGACCCGCTACCGATTGCTGGAGACGATCCGCCAGTACGGCGAGGAACGCCTTAGTGAGGCTGGCGAGACCGAGCGTTGGCGCGCCCGCCACGCCAACTACTACGCCAACCTCCTTCAGCAAATCCGGCACCACGACCGGCGGGCCGAGGTGTTTTGGGCGGTGCGGCTCACCTCCGAGCAGGACAACCTGCTCGCGGCCTGGTCCTGGGCGATCGGCACCGGCAACATCGACACTGGCTTCGGATGCTGGCCGGTTTTGCGCCCTGCGAGATCTGGAGCAGTTATCCGTTGTTGCTCGCCGGCGACGCTGCCCTCGAGTTGCCTGGTGCGGCCGGGCACCCGGGCTATCCGCTCGCTCTGGCGGTCAGCGCCGTGTTCGCGTCCATCCGCGCGGAT
>JBKPTR010000376.1:0-14040 GCA_046735615.1 Actinomycetota bacterium | reverse complement strand
TGAGTCACTGCGGTTGCTGCCTGACTTGCTGCGGCTGCTGCGCCGTATTGCGGCCGACAAGCACCAAGCCGCGGGCGTTCGGGTACGACTCGTCCTCCTGCTCGCCTACCTGGCGTTCCCGATCGACCTGATACCGGACTTCATTCCAGTACTCGGTTACGCCGATGACGCCATCATCGTCACCTGGACCCTGCGCAGCATCGCTCGACGAGTCGGCATCGACGAGCTGCACCGCCATTGGCCCGGCACCGAGGACGGCTACCAAGCCTTATGTCGGCTGACCGGCCTGACTGAGCGGACGAGCGACCGCAGTATTAAGCGTTAGAACGGCGCCATTTCAGAATCAGGTGATGCGCGAGGCTGCGTGCGCTCGTCTATCCGGTTCGCCGCCACCTGTCTTCCTTGTCGGGCCCGCAGCGCGACGCTCTCGGCGCCGCCCTCGGACTGACCAGCGGTGAGGCACCCAGCCGGTTCCCGGTAGCCGCTGGCGTCGTCGAGCTTCTCGCCACGCTGGCCGAGGAGCAGGCGGTGCTGTGCCTGGTCGACGATGCGCAATGGATCGACCAGCAGTCTCTAGGGGCGCTCACCTTCGCGCAGCGACGGCTGCACGGTGCTGCTCGATGCGGCGGATGCGGGGTGGGAGAGCGGTCAGGTGGGAAGGGCCAACAACCTTCTGACGGAGGCGCGTCAATCGGCCTGCTCCGAGAGCGAGCCGGGCCGGGTCGACCACTACATGGACGGCTCGAAGCCTGGACAGGGTCGGCGGTTCAGCATGGACGCGGCCCGCTCCGGGGCAAGATCAAGAATCCGTCCCGCGCCCTCGAGGAGGATCTCGTATCCCTCTGAGGCAGCCACGCGAACGGTAGATCTTCGATAGGTCGGCGACAAGTGCAGCCGGTGTTTCAGCTCAGCCGAGCGCCTCGCGGGTTGGTCGCCGACCCTCACGTTCCCACTTGGGCGCCGGCTCGACGCTAAGGCCGCCTCGGCTTCCACAGCGGCACGCCTTGCGCTTAGCAGGGGTGATCGTGAGTGTGGGGTGTGTCGACTTTATCCGCCTTCGGGGCGGATTGCTTCAAGGGAGGTTCTCGTGTCCGAGTCGCCGCTCTGTACCCATGCCGGGCCGATCGCTGTGATTGCCGGTGGCTTGTTCGCTGTCGCCCACCTCGGTCAGTTCGTGGTGATGGATCGCAGCAATCTGCTGACGATGATGCTGGATCCGGCGTTTCGGCTGTTCAGCGCCGCGTATGCCATCACCCTTCCCGCTGCTGTTGATTGCCTTGGTGGCGTTGTACTGGCGGGAGGCCCAGGAGGCGGGAGTGTTCGGAGCGGTCGCCTTCTGCATCGCGGTCACCGGCACTGTCGCCTTAGCTGGCGACATGTGGTTTTGAGGGTTTCGCCATGCCGTGGATCGCCGGGGTCACACCGGAGACGTTGAGCGCGGATCGGACAGGAAGCTCCCTGGTCAAGGCGTGGCTGGTCACCGTGGTGCTGTTCGCGCTGGGGTGGGCCCTGTTCGGCATAGCGTCGTGGCGAGCCCGGGTCTTCCCCGTCGCGTTATCGATTGCTCTCGGAGTCGCCGGCTTGATCGGGTTCATGGCCGCCATGCCTCCCTGGGGTGTTCCCCTCGGGCTGGCGATAGCGGCGCTCGGTGTCTGGCTAATCCGGCACGATCGGACAGTCGGTTCAGCCCCGCTAGCCGCGACAACGCCACACTGAACCGCAGAAACCATCGTTGCGGTGTCGCAAGCCGGCTCGTCGACGGCACTGCCATCGCTACGCAGTGGGTCGCCTACTCATCGATCGGAACCGGCAACAAAGCATCGCAGCGGAGATATCGCAGATGCCCTACACAAACCGCCGCCGTTACGTTCTGGTACGCCTGGTTGTTCAACCACGCCTCGGGCAGCGCGTTGCTCACCCTGATCGCACACGCGACCAATGGCACCATTGAGACCAGCACCCTGTGGCCGGCCGGTGCCGACACAACCCGGATGTTTTGGCTCTACACGCTGGTCTGGTGCCTGTTCGCTATCGGCCTGCTGGTGTTCAACCGTCGGTTCTGGACTCAACCGCCAGCAGAGGTCGACGACCTCGATCATGCTGATACCCGGGGTGGATCGGGGATGTGACATGCACCCCCAAAGTGTGCTCAACCTCCGCGGCGTTTCACGAGCGTTGGCCGTCGTGTTGTACTCCGCCCGGTTGACCGGCGCAAAAGAAGAGCCCGTACAAGCGGCTTGCCCCGCACCAAGGTCAACGGCCGGCGTTGTCAGAAGTCGACGACTTGGGCTGGTAGCGCGCCGGTGCGGACGAGCCGCACGGGCGAGTACAAACAGCTTCGTGTTCATCCGTTGAGAGAGCGCCCAGGGAGCTGAAGGTCTGCTGGGCGTCGATGCTGTCGCGCTCCGTTAAGATGCCCCTGAACTTGACAGATCAGCATGCGCAGAGTGACGGCGGGAAATCAGAAACGCCCTCCGCCGGCGACGATGAGCCGCCATAGAGGGCGGACTTCCTACGATGCGAGGCGTCCTCCCAGAACCCGGGGACCCGCTTGCGGTCACCCGGCGGTCTTTACGTCGGCTGCCAGCTGTGTCATCGCGTCGGACTATGCGAGCTTCGTCATACGGTGCCACGCACATGTATAGCCGTTGCGCGCAATGGGTGCTTCGCTGAAGAGTATTGCTGATCGAGGTGTGCTGTTCGGGCCGGCGGCAGCGCATCCGATCCCGATTCGTGTCGGCGCGGGCGTCCGAAGATGTTGCGGCTGGTCGGGCGGAAGGGCGACGCTGGCCGCCGTCCCTGTCGTGGGTCGGGGTGGATGGCCTGGGTCGAGGCAACCGTTTGAGTGACGAGGCAGCGGAGGATTATGAGGCGACCCGCGGAGCATCCGCCCTCAGGGGATAGTGCGACCGTGGAATCCATGGAGATCACACGTTTGCAACCTGACGGACTTGTCGTCAGCCCCGCGTTCAGTCACGTCGCTGTCGTGCCCGCCGGCGCGACGACCATCTACGTCGGCGGTCAGAACGGCGTGGACGCCGATGGCAAGATCGTCTCGGACGATGTCGCCGAGCAGTCGGCCCGCGCGATCGACAACGCGAGCATCGCGCTTGAGGCAGCGGGCGCGTCTTTGGCCGATGCTGTGCAGTGGACGGTGTTTATGGCCGAGGATGCCGACCTCAACGCCGCGTACCAGGCCATCGGCCCGCGGCTGGCCGGGCGCGGAGCGCCACCGCTGGTGACTATGGCGCGGGTTGCGGCACTCGGCGTGCCAGGAGCGCTCGTCGAGGTGAGCGCGATCGCCGCGGTGGTGCCCGGATGACGACTCCCCTGACCGGGACGACCTCGAACGGCGTGCCCTATCTCGCGGTGCCGCCAGCCACGGATGCGGCGACGGCCCCGGTCATCATTTTGTGGCACCTCATGGATGCGCCGCGCAGTGAGGCGGCGTTCGCCGCGGCGCTGCCGCTCGACGGGCTCGACGCCTGGAAGGTCTACCTCGGACTGCCCACATTCGGCGCGCGGTCGCTGCCCGGCGGCGTCGACGAGGTCATGAAGCTGCTCGCCACGGATGCGCCGGGTCTCGTCCACGGGTGTGGTCATCGGTGGCTCCTGTTGTTGTGAGGCTGGCTCGCGCTGCAGTGATGTCGCCGGGCAAAGCTGATCTTGCTTGTTAGTTGATCAAGGCGCGGTCTGGACCTAAGACTGCGACTGTCCGACTCAAGCTGGCTCATACCGTCTCATTGCGCGCTGTGCGCCCGCTGTGACGGCACTGTGGGAACGCTGTGAGCTTATTCTCGCGAGGTCGGATGTCCGTATGCGAGAGCACAGATCCGGGAAGGCCGACGCTCTGAGTCATTCGCCTGCGGGAATGAGCTTCGCTCCACGGGGGACCAGCCACGCCGGCGCGCCGCCGCATCTGATCCTGCCTAGCGATCGACATGCGGTGGTCGATCACGAGGACAGCCACGTGCCGCACGAGGCTGTGTCGGCCGGCGCGTTTCCCTGAATTTTGCATCCTTTGTTCGAGCAGGCACGAGTGACGTTTGCTGGTGATTGCAAATTCAGGGCAGGCTGCACGAGATATGGCAGGCCCAGGCCCGTGAGGGTTCGTCATCGTGGAGACTTTTGGCGAAGGTGGTGATAAGTGTGTCGGAGCCAAGCACCCCATCAGCCCGGAATGCCGATCTCGCGACCTTGTGGCAAAGCAGCGAGAAGTATCGGGCAGAGTCTCTTGTAGAGCTCAATCAAAGACTGCTGTCGCTAGCTGACCTATCCATCGGCTCGCGTGTGCTGGAGATTGGCGCTGGCACTGGCGAACTGACCGAATTGGTCGCGCGACATGTCGCTCCAACAGGGTCAGTCGTCGCGTTGGATCCTTCCGCATCAATGATCGACGTACTTGAACAGCGGATGCGCCGAGCTGGCCTCGACAACGTCACGACCATAGTGACTACGATCGAGGCTGCCGATCTGCCTGCGAGTGCCTTTGATGCTGTGCTCGGCCGGTACGTACTTATGCTGATCGCAGATCCCGTGGCTGCGATGACCAAGATTCGACTCTCATTGCGCGACGCGGCACGGGCGGCAATGGCGGTCTTCTCCTCGCCTGCCCACAACCCGCTCATCAGCGTTCCACCGCAAATTCTTCGTCGACACGCTGGCCTGGATGCATCAGTGGGACTGCCCGTGAATCTATTCCGGTTGGGTGACGCCTCCAAGCTCAAGGCGGTATTCATCGCTTCGGGCTATGAGCAGGTCACCGTTGAGCCGATCACGTCCACACTTCGACTGCAAAGTGTCGATGAGGCCTGCCGAATGCTGCGCGGCTTTCCGTTGATCCATCAGCTGGAATCGGCGCTCCAGTTGCGGGCGAAGGCGGCCGCCTGGCGCGAAATCGAGGCCTGGCTCACATCCCAGATAGAGAACGACGTCGTCGTGATTAGCACAGAGTCACTGGTAGCTGCCGGCGGGACGTAAGAGATCAAGGGTTGGGCCCGACCCGTCTGGCCGGACCACGTCGAGCACTACTCGTTCCCGGGACAGGCGCAGGGTGCGGAGGGCCTGAAGCAGCGGGTCAGCATGCTGCGGGCGGCCTTCAACCCCAAGTTCACCATCGAGCATCTGGTGGCCGAAGGCGACAAGGTCGGCGTCACTCTTACGGGTCCAAGGGGAGCCGCCGGACTTCGGGGCGTTCTACGTGTTAGAGGGCGAGTACCTGATGTACGTTCAGGACCGCCAACAGCCCTGCCCACCCGGCACCTTCGTGTATTGCCCCGAGACACGCCACACACCTTCAAGGTGGTCTCCGCCATACCCGGCAAGAAGCTGGTTCTCTTCTCGCCAGCCGCAATGCTGGCATATTTTTGAGGAGCTCGCCGCGGAAGCGGCAGGAAATGCCACACCTGAGTTGCTGGATGCCATCGCCGCCAGGAACAACGTGCAGATGCTCCGGCCGGTGCCGGACACCTATCTGTAAGCCGGAGCAACGCGCGAAACTCCCCATCCGTGCCAGCGGGCTCGGTGGTCGTTAGGCTTCCAAAAGCCAAAGACTTTGATCCAATGTCGTCGACTTGTGGGCGGTCACATCGCCAGCCGTTTCCGCCCCTGAGATGCCCGTTGCGCGGTCCGCTTTGCGGAACATCGCGTACTTGTTAGGCGGACGCGGCAACTATGGTCGTCGCATGGCGAACCGCTACCAGTACACGGTGGTCGAGCTCCGCGAGGGCATGATCGGCGGCAAGATGTCCGGCGACAAGCTCGAGACGGTGCTCAACGAGCATGCTGCTCAGGGCTGGCAGCTCAAGGCGATCACCTCCGTCGAAGTCAAGGGACGCGTCGGGCCGGGTGGGGTTGAAGGTCTCCTCGTCACTTTTGAACGGCCGGTCGGCTGAGCTCACGAGCAAGGCGTGGCAAGGTCGTCCGTGGTAAGCAGCAGGCATAGTCGGGTGTCACTCGCGTCGCGATATGGCCAACCGGTTAGCCCTGTGTGTCGGTTGGTCCCGATTCGGAAAGTTCTGACCGCTGCACCGGCGGAGTTCGTTGTGTGGTGGGCTTTCAAGGCGACGGGATAGAGGCCGCGTGCGAGGTCCCGCGGTTCATCGATCGCTGCGCGTCGTTCGTCACGCCGGTGGCTGTCGGAAAAGACAAGGCCATCCAGCTCCGGCGCCAGGGCCGGGCCCAGCCCTCGACGCCCGAGGCACTCAATCCGAGCGCGCTGTCCAGGTCCACACTTGATGGCCCGCAGCCACGGTGGCACACGTTGGGATCGGAGGATACGGGATGAGGTGTTCTTGCATGGCCAAGGATCCGTTCGCACCTAAGCTCGGACCCGCAACTGACCTAGACGGGGCCAGTGGCTTCGACTTCCTCAACACCGAGATTTGGGTTCTGAGGCACATATGCGCGTCGTGATCGCTCTGGGTGGCAATGCATTGCTGAAGCGTGGCGAACCGATGACTGCTGAGAGGCAGCGAGGGAATGTTAGGTCGGCCGCACCCGCTCTAGCGGCAGTTGCCAGCAAGCACGAACTGGTCCTTTCGCATGGCAATGGACCACAGGTAGGTCTCTTAGCGCTCCAGGCCGCTGCGTACGCCGAAGTCGAGCCGTATCCCCTCGACGTGCTGGGCGCTCAGTCCGAGGGCATGATCGGGTACGTCCTGGAACAAGAGCTCGGGAACGCGCTACCCCAGGAGGTGCCTTTAGCCACCGTCCTCACTATGGTCGAAGTCGATCCCGGGGATCCGGCATTTCAAAATCCCACGAAGTTCGTCGGACCCATCTACACCCGGCAGCAGGCCGACCGGCTGTCCGCCGATAATGGTTGGGTGTTTAGTGAGGACGGGACCTCATGGCGGCGAGTGGTTCCGTCGCCACAGCCACGGCGTATCTTCGAGATTCGTCCCATTCGCTGGCTCCTAGATCAAGGTGTCATCGTGATCTGCGCAGGAGGCGGGGGCGTTCCAACGATGTTCAGTCCGGCAAACTCTAGGACGCTGACCGGCGTTGAGGCCGTCATCGACAAAGATCTCGCCAGCCAGCTCCTCGCCCGCGAGGTCGAGGCCGACCTCTTGGTTATGGCAACTGACGTCGATGGCGTCTACGCGGACTGGGGTACGCCCGAGCAACGCCGACTCGGCCAGGTCACCTCAGCTGAGTTGCGTGCAATGCCGTTCGCTGCAGGTTCGATGGGGCCAAAGGTCGAAGCAGCCGCCATGTTCGTCGAGGGAACGCATAAGCGGGCCGCCATCGGTGCCCTCGCCCAGATCGAGGCGATCGTCGACGGTCTTGCAGGCACCCGAGTTGTTGCCGACTGAACGGCAGTCGCGAGCACATACGGCTAATTCGGCTAACGGCTTGTGTGTCCTTCCAGGGGTACGCCAGAGTTCCTATCTCGCTGGAAATTGAATGTTGGCGATGAGGTTCGGAGTCCGGATCACAGCCAGGGCGGCCACGGCAGCGGTCGTCTATGGATGGTGAGTACTCCCGCGGCTCATACGCTAGGGCGCAGCCGATGAGCGCGTCAACGGCGGCGACGCAGACGATGCCGGCCAGAGATGAACCACCACCCCAGGTTCAATATCTTTGAGAGTTCGTTGGCCGCCGGGGTCAAGACGGAGGTCCAGATTGTGCTCGACGTGCTGGTGATGGTTAGCCCGGAGACGGCTGATCGGAAAGGAGGCCACGGTGACTGAGACATTGTCGCGAAGCGCCCGCCAGATCGACCTGACCGAGACATTTGCGGCCCACAACTACGATCCGCTGCCAGTGGTCGCTTCCCATGGCGACGGATCTTGGGTGACCGACGTCGACGGCCGCCGCTACCTGGACTGCCTGGCCGCCTATTCCGCGCTCAACTTTGGCCACCGGCATCCGGCCTTGATTGAAGCGGCGCGCGCGCAGCTTGATCGGCTCACCTTGACCAGTCGCGCCTTTTACAACGACCAGCTTGGCCCTTTCTGTCGGGATCTTGCGGCACTGGCCGGCATGGAGTGCGTCTTGCCGATGAACACAGGTGTAGAGGCCGTTGAGACGGCGATCAAGGTGGCGCGCCGTTGGGGGTATGACGTCAAAGGTGTGCCGGAGGAACAGGCTCAGATCGTGGTGATGACGAACAACTTCCACGGCCGCACCACCACGGTGATCAGTTTCTCCAACGATCACGTCGCGCGCCGCGGCTTTGGCCCGTTTACGCCCGGGTTTGTTGCCGTTCCGTTCGGGGATGCGGAGGCAGTGGCTGGTGCAATCACTCCACGGACCGTTGCGGTGCTGCTGGAGCCAGTGCAGGGCGAGGCCGGCGTTTTCGTGCCGCCGGCGGGATACCTCGCGGCAGTACGGCGAATCTGTACCGACTCTCGCGTGCTGTTCCTTGCCGACGAGATTCAGTCGGGCTTGGGACGGTGCGGGACGACATTCGCCTGCGAGCGCGAGGACGTCGTACCCGACGTCTACATGTTGGGTAAGGCGCTCGGTGGTGGGATTGTGCCGGTGTCCGCCGTCGTGTCTCGAAACGACGTTCTGGGCGTGATCACTCCGGGCAGCCACGGGTCGACCTTCGGCGGCAATCCGCTGGCGGTCGCGCTTGGTCATGCGGTGGTAGGCCTCCTGGAGACCGGGGAGTTCCAAAAGCGCGCGCGCGTGCTGGGCGAGCGGCTCCGGAGCCGGCTGGAGCCATTGGAAGGCAGCAGGGGGATCACCGAGGTTCGCACCGTAGGGCTGTGGGCCGGGGTGGACCTCGATCCGGCGGTACTGTCGGGCCGGCAGGCCGCCGAAGGCCTCGCGCAACGCGGAGTGCTGGCGAAAGAGACCCACGACATCACGATTCGATTCGCACCGCCGTTGATCATCACCGAGAAGGAGCTCGACTGGATGCTGGATCAGTTCGAGGCCGTGCTCGACGCCGCGACGGCCGCCCACTAATCCAGGCAAGTTGCCAGTAAGCGGAGTCTAAGTATCTGCGGATCGCCGCGTCCATCTGCACCGTCGTGCCCTATGGCTTGAGTACTTCACAGTTGGCTGGAATGTGGTCGAGGCTGTGGTGGCGATCGGTGCCGGGGTTATCGCCGGCAGCGTCGCTCTAATCGGGTTTGGCGCCGACTCAGCGATCGAGGTGATCAGCGCACTCGCCTTGCTGTGGCGGCTACCCAAAGCCGGACCGCACGCCCACATCCAGGCTATGCAAGGTCAGTCCGCGCCATAGCCCTGCGATTTGAAGGCGCACACGGTTTTCCTGGCCGCCAAATTTTGCGACCCCGGAGACAGAAAATCTCTCCCCCTACAGGGGTCTAGGTTGCGCTGGTGCATGGAAGATGATCTTGTTGTCTCTGAAAAGCCGACTATTTAAGGGATTTTGGAGCTTTGGTCTGCTTCAGTGGCTTTTACGTCTCGCCATAAGCCCTCTGGCGCGCGCGCCGAGCCTTATTCCGCGGTCAAGTCCCGGCGCCGTCTAAAAGCGTGCCGGCAGCGTAACTGAAGACGGGCCTCAGGTCGCCGCGCCAAGAGTGGGCGATCCCGCTAAGGGTTAGCGTCGTCCAACGTCCCCTGACCCTATTGACCGCCAGGGGCGGCGCGATTCCTTAGGGATGCGGGATCGATGGGAGGTGAGTGGCGGGCTTTCGCCGTAGAGCGGGTGACGAGAATCGAACTCGCATGACCAGCTTGGAAGGCGAAACCGGTGAGGCTGTGGCTAGGTGATTCCTTACATGCAAAGGAAAAGGGCTGACCTCGAATAGCCGTGAGTGACCGCGATTGCGCGGCGTATTGGGCATGAATTGGGCACGCGGCAACGGATTGTTCGATTTGGCCATGAACCGGATGGATCTTGCGGATCGTGTGCGGGGGTTGTCAACGCGGTGCGCGAATAGCGATTCGGTGTCAAACCCTGGCAAGTCTGCATGGCAAAAAGGGGGACCGCCGTACTCCGCCCTCCAGGGCCGGGTCCGGACTCGATCGGGTGGCCTGCGATCGGGCGCAGACAATCGGCGGCGGTCCGGCGCGGGTCGCCCAGGTACAGCTGTTGATCCCTGCCCCGTGGGTCTGAGTCCGGCCTCGGCGATACCTCCCGATACCTGCCAAATAGGACATGCGACCGGCCGGTAGCCTCGATCTGTGGCTGGCATTTCTCTTACTCGGGAGGCCCGCTCACTCCTTGAGAGCGACGCAGTCGCGCACGTGGTCACACTTGACGAGGACGGAGGGCCGCATGTGACGGCCGCGTGGGTCGGCCTCGATGGTGATGAGATCGTCTTCGCCACACTGCCGGACCAGCGAAAGCTCAGGAACCTCCGCCGCGACCCCCGCATTGCGCTGTCGATCCAGTCGACCACCATCAACGAGTGGGGGTTGCTCGAATATCTCGTCGTGTACGGCACCGCGCGCGTGACCGAGGGTGGTGCCGCCACCGTCCTCCAGCACCTCGCCCACACCTATCTCGGGCCCGACGTCATCTTCCCGGGGATACCCGATCCCCCGCCCGGGTACATCACCAGGATCACGCTCGAGCGCATCGGCGGCGTCGGGCCGTGGAACCCACCCCGCCGCTGAACGTCACCAACCGGCGCAGCAGCACGACCGAACAGGCCTGCTAGCCGATTGAGGAGTACGGTCCCAGGCGGATTGTCGATCCCGCCGCGTGTCCAGCACGAAGTGATCTTAATTTGATGATCTTGATCTACAGTGCTGCTCAGACCCTGCTGGCATTCCATACCGATTCTTGATGATCTTGGTGAGATGATGATCTTAATCGAGAGTGACGATCACCGTGATCGACGCACATGAGAATGTCCGCTGCTTGTTCTGACTTCATACGATGATGATGAGGCGCTCTTCGCCGCAGTGATGGCTGGCGCCTCCGGATAGTTGCTCAAGCAGATTGGTAGAAGCAGCCTTCTGGAAGGCGTTAGGCAATTCGAACTTGATCAGATCCGCGTCCCGGTCTCGATCTGGCACGGCGCGGACGATCGCAACGTCGGGATTGAGCATGCGATGTAGCTCAGTCAGCACATTCCGGGCGCACAGCTCCACATCATCGAAGGGCGAAGGACATGTCTCGCTGATCATGAGAATCGACGAGGTCCTCGACGACCTGCGCCGGCGAGCCGGACTGACGGCGGGGCACTGAATTCAGGATTCGCCTCGAGCGTGCTCATGTGGCACTTGTCAGCTGGTCGGTCAGACCGATTGCGGCGGTGTATTGTCCTAGCCCCGATCAACTCCGGATCCGGCCGTTCTCTTTCGAATTGAGCTCGATCGATGACTGTGTGGAGAGGGCTTGTGGTGGCCCAGTGCTTGTAGAGGGCCGACCGGAATGGCAGCCTCAGAGAGCAGATGCTCGCAGCGCTTCGGCCCGCTCTTTGACGCCAAGCAGGCAGCGGCGGGTCATGATGAACGCTGCGGGCTCCATGATTCGCATGGCCATCCACCACAGCAGTGTGTTCCGGAAACGCTCCGTGCCGCGGGACACCAATCGTGTTCGTTGATCATCGAGTGGATAAAGGCCAAACTGCCACACCCACTCCATACCGTGAGCGTCCATGCTTAGAGCGAGCGCACGAGGCGGTTCCAGAACTGAGACGGTGAGTTCGTCGCGTCCCCAGGGAATTTTGTCACCCACGGCGATGTGTTGAAACTCGGGAAGGATGCGAGTCGCACTGGGACGATCGAGGAAGCCAAAGAGCCGGTCGAGCCAGTCGTAGCTGTACAACCCGCCCCGCCGGGTGCCCATCTGCACGAGCCATGGCCAGATGTCTCCTGGAGGCGCATTCACGGTGACCGCCCCGGTGTCCTTCTTCGTCGGATTGGGCATCTGTGCATCGCCGGGCATCACGGCCACCAGCTCCTCAGGTGTGGTGCCCCACCGGCTAAACCAACGCCGGACCGGAAACCAGTAAACAGCCGTGAGCGCGAGGACGCCGACAAGAACGGGAAGCCACCGTCTCCGCCGGCCAGGCACTGGCAAGTCCAGTAGCCGCGAACGATTCGCCATAAGGTTGAGCGTACGGCTGGATCGGAGATCAACCTCATTAAGGCGTCTTGGCGGTGCGCGATCAGGCCGCCGCCTCCACGAGTCGTCTGAGGTCGAGCAGCAGCGGTCACTTCCTCCCGAAGTGGGCTGGGTGAAACAGGCGTTGAGCATCAGTCGGAGGGCAGGCGGTCGTCGGCTCCACTGGAGCGGGCGATGAGGCGAGTGCTTGTCTCATTGACCGGCTCAAGGGAACGCCCGGAAGCCGAGTGGGGCTCGCCGATGGGCTACGGCGGCCATGCTGGTTTCTACAGCTACCTCGAAGGATCGCGTGCGCCAGGCTTTCAGCGTCACCTGGAGCTTAGATAAGGGGAAGGCGCGTGAGCCCAAAGGAGATCCAAGGCAATGAAGCCAATCAGCGAGCCAACGCCTCAGGCCGGCGGGTGCGGATTGCGGCGGCCGTTGTCGTGGCCGCCAATCTTTCGATCGCGGCCTGGGGACTGCTGCCAGTCTTTTCCTCAGGTGCTGGCCGCTGGATTCGAGCAGTACGCCGGCCAGAGCTGGTTGAAAATACGCATGACCAGCCTCATCATTCTTCTTGTCATCTGGTTCGTGCTTGGCCATCTTGTGATGGCCGCCCCTGGGCTGGTTGATGCCGTACGACGTAACATCGGGCTGGCGTTCACGCTTGCCATCAGCGGCGTCGTCGCGATCTTCGTACTGAACGGTCCCGAAGTTCTGGCAACCTCGTTCGGCAGCTGGACCTGGCTGACTGTGCTGATCCTCGTGCTGGTATTGGCCCAGGCCTGGGGATGGGTGCTTGGAGTGTGGGCGGCCGGCATGCGCTTCGCGGCGTTTGCCTGCCCGCTGCCTCGACTCGTCGCCGCGGCAGCGATGCCGTTCTTTGTGCTCCACTAACCGGTGATCCTCGCCGTCGCGTTCGTCGCCGTCGGCCTGGTGGGCATCTGGGCGACGTGGGTTGCGATTGCGCTGGCCGCCTTCGTCGTAACAGCGGTGCTGTCGTGGGTGCTGAGCCAGATCCCCGGGGTACGGCAAATGTTCGGCGTTAAGCCGCGCCCGAGTTCTGCCACCAGGCCAACCGTCGCCAATGGCGGCACGCTCGTGCAATAGCGCCAAGCAGGCACCGACGCGGCGCGACCGAGCCTGCCCGATGGAGCAGTCCGCTAGGTAGCAGGCGAGCCCTGCGAGCTGCCGATTCCGTATCCCGATGCCGACATTGCCGCCGAGTTCGACGCAAATGTGGCGTTTTGGCGGCGCTGGCTAGGCCGCTCCTGCTACAGCGGGCGCTGGCGTGAGATTGTGCATCGCTCGGCGCCCACCCTCAAGCTGCCCACGTACGCACCCACTGGCGCGATCGTGGCCGCCCCGACCACCAGCCTGCCGGAGGTACCCGGCGGTGCACGTAACTGGGACCACCGCGACACGTGGATGCGCGACCTTGCCTTCACGCTCTACGCGCCGCTCCGGCTCGGCTTCACCGAGGCCGACGCATTCATGAATTGGTGGCGCGGCGCCTTCGCTACGCGATCATGTACGGCACCGACGGTCGCGCGGACCTACCCGAGGAGGAGCTCTCACACCTGGAGGGCTACATGGGCTCAGCTCCAGTGCGGATCGGCTACGGGGCGGCAACCCAGTTACAGCTCGACATCTACGGCGAGCTGATGAACTCCGTCTACCTCTGCAGCAAGGTCGGGCTGCCCATCTACCACGACGGCTGGATCGAGCTTCCCGCTTGTCAACTACCTACCGGTAGCTTCCCGTGCTGTACGAGCGCAACATGGTTGACGAGTTGGGGACTGCAACGGGAATGGTGGAAGACGTAGAGGCCGGGTCATCTGGCTCCGCGAGCCTGAGTGCCAATGCCGACGGCAAGCCGGGCCACCGGCTTGATCGCCTCGGCGCCCACCTGCGGATCTTTTTTCGGGGCCGTCGGCCGAGCGCCGTTCGGTCGCGCAGGTTCTACCGATCACGATAATGGCCTGCGACGCTGTTCTTCGCGTTCGTGGGCCTCGCGGCAGCCTGATTCGTTCCTGCGACGCGGAATTCTGGTGGCCGTG
>JBKPTR010000375.1:0-22340 GCA_046735615.1 Actinomycetota bacterium | reverse complement strand
GTCGAACTTCTTGGGCCCGACAGCAGCAAGCTCCTCCGGCGTCAGGAACTTGGTACTCAGCACCATGGCAATGAGGACGACGACAATCACGCCGAGGACGATGAAAAGGTTGCGCCGGGACTTCTTTTTCGTAGCTGGCATCAGCATCAGTGCTCCTCAGAGAAGAGCTGCCGTGGCGGTCCACGGCAGGGTTCGGCTGGAGGTGGTTGAGTGACCTGCTCCCGCTCCGGTGAGGGGGGCACAAAGCCGCAGTATTTCGATGAAGCCTGATGCTTTCCAGGCAGCGCGGCCGATGAACAGTCCATGAGTATGTGGGTCACTGAGAAGCTCGGTTGCGTTCTGGTTGTTGACGCTGCCGCCGTAGAGCACTGCCCGGGCCGGACCACCGGCGGTCGTGACGACGTCGTTGATCAAGGCTATGACTGGTGCGACCTGATCGACGGTTGCGGGAATGCCTTGCTCGCCAATGGCCCAGATGGGTTCGTACGCGATGATCACCTGAGTGATCTCGGCCGGCGCCAACTCCGAGAGGGCGATCTGCAACTGGACCCGGACGAAGTCCTCCGCCTCACCGGCGTCACGGACCGCCAATGGCTCACCAACGCAGATCAGCGGTATGAGGCCATGCGCGACCGCAGCCGCGGCCTTCAATGCCACAGTGTGGTCAGTCTCCCCGAAATGCTCTCGGCGCTCCGAATGGCCGATCTCGATCAACGTTGCCCCGGCATCCTTTGCCATCCTCATCGAGATCTCGCCGGTCCACGACCCTTCGGCTGCCCAGTGAGCGTTCTGGGCGCCAAGCAGGACGGGAGAGTCCGCAGGGACACGATCGCGGACCGTGGCTAGGGCGGTGTGGGGTGGTAGCAGGAAGGGCTGGATTCCGCTGGGGATCGGGAACGCCAACAACTCGTCGATAAAGCCTTCCGCTTCTACCAGCGTCTTGTTCATCTTCCAGCTGGTGCCGACCCACAGTGGGCGGCTCTTCGGCGAGATCATGACGGCTCAATCGGCTCTCATGCACCTCCGGTGATCATGGGATGAGTGAGACCTTGATCGATTCCTTGCCGCCGGCGACCAGGTCCAGGCCTTTCTGGAACTCAGCGAGTGGCAGCTGGTGAGTGCAGATCCTCTCCATTGGAAGCCGGCCAGACTCGATCATTCGGATAGCGGCCGGCCAGCAATCCGGACCCAGGTGAGCACCGCGTACATCCAGCTCCTTGTCGTCGCTGATGATCGACCAGTCGACACTCACGTCGCTGCCGAAGACGCTGTACTCGACATAGGTGCCCAGCTTGCGCAGGATGTTCAGGCCCTGGCCGACGGCGGACGGATGTCCGGTCCCCTCAAGATAGACATCCGCCCCGTAGCCGTCGGTCATGTCCTTGACCTTCGCCACCGCGTCCTCTTGGCCAATGTTGATGATCACATCGGCGCCGCAGTCCTTGGCGAGGTCCAGCTTGTCTTGAGCCATGTCGAGGCCGACGACTACTTTGGGGTTCTTGGACTTCGCGCCGGCGATCATGCCAAGGCCGATGGGGCCGCAGCCCGCGACGACAACGACATCCTCGAACTTGATGTCTGCGCGTTCCACCGCGTGCAAGGCACAAGACAGCGGCTCGGTAAAAGCAGCGTGTGCGGGCGGCAGGTCGGAGGAGATCTTGTAGACCAGAGCGTCTTTGTTGTAGACCATGTAGTCGGCCATGCCTCCCGGCGTACGGCGCTTGAAGCCGAACATGTCATGCGGGGCGCACATCCAGTATTCGCCGTTCATGCAGTAGCGGCACTTCCAACACGGCACGATCTGCTCGGCCACCACACGATCCCCGACCGCGATTCCCCAGCGATCGGCAGCCACGTCATCCAGCTGAACAACTTTTCCGACGAACTCATGACCGGGGATGACCTCAGTTTCGGCCCAGGCTGGACGGTTTTCGTCTCCCCAGAACTTCGCCGCACCGTGGTAGCACTTCAGGTCGCTGGCGCAGATGCCGGTCGCCTCGACCTTCACCAACGCCTCACCCGGACCGGGCTTCGGGACTGGTACCTCCTCAAGCTGGTAATTCTCAGGCCCATGGCAAATAACGGCCTGCATAGTTTCGGGAATTTGGTTGACCTGATCGGCCGGGGATTCGGACATAGCAAGCCTCCGTGCACCGTCGCGAAGTGGCGAAACCGTAGTTGTGACGCCACGGCGCCCTGCCCAGTCGGGGCGTTGCTCAGCACCCTAGCGGCATCGTTGACATCTGTGCAATCATCTGTTCAGATCGTTATTCGACCTGTGAACAAATGTTCACGCTGTCTCCTGACCTCGCTGGAATACTTTGGCCATGGTGGTGAAGAGGCGAAGGCATCTGGCCGGTGGAATTCGTGCTGCGGGCGGCAATGGGCACAGCAATTTCTCGCCCTCGCTGTTGTACGCGGCCGCAAAGATGTACTACACAGATGAGGCGACCCAGGCTGAAGTAGCAGAACACCTTCAAACCAGCCGGGCGACCATATCGCGCTTGCTCTATGAGGCACGGCGTCAGGGCATTGTCCGCATCGAAGTAATTCCCACCGACAATGAGGCGGCGCACGATCTTGCCGCCCGTGTCGCCGCGGTGCTGGGCTTGACAGCCGTCTACATCTCCGAACCGCTGCCTGTTCCAGGCCGCGACGAGACCATCGAGGACCTGATGGGCGGCGTTTTGGCGATAGCGGTCGGCCGCGCGCTAGTGGCGTTACGCCTGGAGGTCGGCGATGTCATGCTGGTGTCGTCTGGACGCACGATTTACGAGGTCGCTCGGTTTGAGCTGCCGAGACTACCGGGAGTCATCGTGGCACCCACGGTGGGCGGCACTGACCAACCCGAGGCGTGGTACCAGACCAACGAGATCACTCGGCTCGTTGCGGCGCGGATCGGCGGCCGGCCGGCGTTCCTCTATGCCCCGGCGCTGCCGGGCGCCGAACTGTTCCAGACGCTACAAACTGACCCAGCCATCCAAAGGGTGCTGAACCTGTGGCCACACGCGCGCTGCGTATTGACCGGTGTTGGAGCGCCGCCGTTGCTGCGAACCGATGCGCCCCAGTTCGTCAACGTGTCCACCTCACCGGACCTCATGGAGGCGGTCGGAGATGTCTGCTCGCGCTTCTTCAACCGCTCTGGCGAGCCGGTCGCGTTCGCGGGCAGCGAGCGACTGATCGCCGTGGACATAGAGACGCTCAAGAGCATTCCGACAGTGATCGCGGTCGCCGCCGGACCCAACAAGGTCGCGCCGATAATCGCGGCTGCGCGATCGAACCTCTTCAGCCAGCTGGTCACCGACCCCCGCACCGCTGAGGACGTCCTCGCCCGGGCTTGATCCCGTGCGCACTGCGCATACTCGACCGGCTCAGGGCACCTAATTTGTCAGCGTTCGGCCAAGGCTCCGAGGCGATGCATCTGATCGCGGGTTGCGGGATAGAGCTCACGCCACAGCCGATAGAGCTCGTCATAACGGGCGCGGCGGACGGGGTCCGGCTCGATCTTGTGATCAATCACCGTCCAATCAGCCTTCGGCTCGACGATCCCAACGCCGATAGCGGCTATCAGCGCGCCGCCATAACACGCGCCGATGGTTTGCCGAGGAATCAGCTGGGTGCGACCGGTGACATCGCTCATGATCGATGTCCACAACGGCGAGTTCACACCACCACCGACCGCCACCGCTCTGATCACGTGAGTGGCAGACTCGTCGAAAAGATCAAGAACGTGCCGGATGCCGAATGCAATACCCTCGTACGCCGCACGGAATAAATGGGCACGGCTGTGCCGCAGCGTGAGCCCGGCAACCAAGCCGCGAGCGTCGGGATCGAAGACCGGCGTACGCTCCCCCGCGAAGTAGGGCAATACCAGCAAGCCCTCGGCTCCGAGCGGCACTTCCGCCGCCTCTGCCTTCAGCGTGTCGAAATCGGGACCACCCATCAGGCCCCGCAACCAGTTCGTCAGACTGCCCGCTGTGGAGGTGCCGGCGGTCAGCATATGAGTCTCCGGCTCGATTCCCGCGGTGGTCCACAGGGCCGGGTGCACGTAATAGTCGGCAAGCACCTGGATCAGGAACATCGTGGATCCGTACATGATCATGAGGTCGCCGGGATCGCGGACCCCGACGCTGAACGCCTCTGCGAAAGCATCGATAGTGCCCGCCACAACCGGAGTGCCCACGGCCAGACCGGTTTCCTGTGCCGCCTGCGGATGGACCGTGCCGATGACCTCGCCGGGCCAAGCCAAGTGCGGCAGCGGTATCGGCTCGCAAATCTCCCTGGCCCAGTCGTGATGCCAGTCGAACTCAGGCACCCGGTAGAGCGGATCACACTGGCTCGCGGTGTGATGATCAAGAACGTATTCGCCGGTCAGCTTCGCGACGATGTAGGAGTGACAGCCGTACCAGCCGCGCGCGGCTCGCCATACCTCCGGCTCGTTTCGGCGCACCCACTCGAGTTTCGGCCCGAGCGCCTGACTGGTGAGGCACTTGCCCGCATTGGCGAGGATCGTCTCCTGGCCATAGCGACGGTTGAGCACACCGATCTCTTTAGTCGCTCGGGTGTCGATGCCGTAAAGAATGGCCGGCCTGAGAGGTCCAAGATCAGCATCGCAGAGCACGAGGCTGGGACCAACGCCGTCGACACAGACGCCGACAATCGGTCCCGGTGCGGAACTCGTCAGGACCTTGCAGATCTCCCGTACCTCGTCCCACCAGGTGCGCTCCGCATCCGCTTCGGCCCATCCCGGTCGCGGCAATGAGATTTGGTGCGCCCGCTGGGCTGATTCGATTACCCGACCATCAGGAGTAACCAGCAGCCCCTTGGTGCTGGAGGTACCGATGTCAATCCCGAGTACGACCTCCACGTCTGCCACAGTAGTGGGCCAACCTGGCGCTGTGCCGGGTCGCCGCTTCGCCGACGACAAGACGCTATTCGCGGGGGACTTGGCGGATGACAGGCTGCGGCCTTGGCGTCCCGTAGGTCATGACGTTCTCCGCGTCCTCGGTCGGCTGGTACCCATCAGCAAAAGCGTTCAGCAGCTTGTCAGCTCTAGGCCAGAATCCGGAGTAGGGCCGGTACCAGGAGATCGCCATATTCGCCGGCTTGTCAGAAAAGTCAGTCTCCTGCTTGTCGACCCAGGACTCCCCGGAGAACGCGTCCTCGTAGAACCCCTGTCGCTCTCGGGTACTGGCACGCTGTTTCTCGATGTTGCTGATGGCGGTGCGAAGCCGCAGCCAACGGAACCGATTCCACTGACCCTCGTCCACGAACCGGGTACGCAGCCGTGCCCCGGCCAAGGCGCCGCGGAGAGCCATCGAGGCGATGATCTCCCGCGGCATGAACAGATTCGTTCCACCTTCGCCCGGACTAGTCCGAACCTGAGCGATCCGGTTGCGATAGCCCGGCAGCGCCGATTGCAGGCTGTCGCGCCACGACATGGCGGTATTGAAGATCGCTTGGCCGAACCCGAGGCCCGAGCCGCCGAGCGCCTTGACCGGAATGCTGAGATCATCCCAGTCCTGGGGAAGCCAGATGTCTTGGTGAGGTGCCTCATGGGGATGGACACCCAGGTTGAGCGAGACCGTCGGCCAGCGCGGCAACGCGTCGTCGAAGAAGTGCACCGGGAAGTTGGAGGTGATGCCGCCGTCGGAAAACCACAGCTCCTGCGCGGAATCGACCGGGCTGAGCAGGGTCAGCGGCTGTCCATGATCGATCAGCGTACGGCCGAAGTCGTCCTGGATCGGTGAAGGCCGGCGGATCCGATACAGACGTACGGCCTGGAACAGAGCGGGCAGCGACATGCTGATTCGAACCGCGAAGATCACCGGAAGGTCCCATGGCTGGGGCAGCTTGTTGAGCTTGCGAACCACCCCGTAACGATCATGGACCTCGCGGCTCTCGGTTTCTGAGAGCGCCTGCATGACCGACTCGGGAAACACCTGCGACTCACCATCGCGAAGCTGATCAACGCAGACCCACAACTGCTCAGGATCGTCATCGGTGTTCGCGTCCAGGGGGAAACGGAAGGGACGCTGCCGAGTGAGATCGGTCGTCATGAGTTCCAGGTTGACCAATCGATGATCAGATCGCTCTGACATCAGTCGCCACTTCGCGAGATTGTCGGGCGTCTGGGAACGACGCCGCTTGTGATAGTCCACACCCGACCAGAGGTGCCCAAACCGCAGCACTTGATCATCTCCAAGACCGGCCAAAGCATTGAGGCAGTCGTTCAGCCAGGGCACCAACGACTTCTCAACGGTCGGCTTGGGCACGCCGGCCATCACATCCAGAAGGTTGCGTTGTCGCTGCGGTGTAGTGCCCGGTACAAAGCCGAATGCGCGTGACCCGATCCGACTGAGGTAGGTCAGGATCGAGGTCAGTAGTCCGACGGCGATGACGATGCTCGCAGCCAGGCCAACGAGGACTGCACTGGCGTAAAGCGCTGGACGGAGAATGCCGAGCACGCCCACCGGAATGATCACGGCGATGCCAATGACCAACTGCCGGACGGTCGTGGAGCGGGGGGTGGCGTACGCACTCGTGTGGCGGCGGAGCTCGGCCAGCCGGCCTTGGATTGGACCGTCTCCCGCTGCGGGCTTGCGAAGTCCGGAACGAATTCCTTGAAGGATGAGAACCAGACCCACGACGGTGGCAATGAACAACAGGACCCCGAGCGCACCCAGCCCGATCATCTCAGGAACCGTGCGCGGCGCTCCGGTGAACCGCCATTCCATGTAGCCGGTGAGCACGACGGCACCGGAGATCAGCGCAAGCGTGAACAGGCGAGGGATCCACCCAAATGCAAACAGGGCGAGCAGGGGTAGTGGCCAGCTCTGGCCGCGCATGACCGCGACCGCCACCCGGAAGATGCCAGCGGTGGCCCGGCCCGGCCGGAAAAGCTGGGCGAGCCGGTACTCGTCCTTCTCCGAATCGCCAGGCCGAGTTTGCGTGAGCCAGCTGATGATGTCGGTGATGCCGGCGAAGCCAGGGTGTATCCAATTGCCATTCGCTGCCGCCGAGGAGTCTTCTCGCCGCTCGCCTACTTGCTGATTCAAACCGGCCGAGGCCAGTACCCGGCTACTGCGGCCAAGCTCGGCCGCTGCGGTGAGCGCTGCAGCGATCGCGCCGGCCGAGGCGCCGCCGACATTGCGGAACCGGAAACTGGTGGCAAGCTCACACACAGCGAGTGGGTAGACCACACCCGATGTGGTGCCACCCTCCATGGTGAGATCGAGGCTGGCTTTGACGTACGCAGTGACGGTCTCACTGGTGATCGAGGGACGGTCGGACAACACATCCGAGGGCGCGCCAGCGATGGCGAGCATGGTCGCCGGGTCTGGGGCGCCGAGGGTGTAATGCGCCTCGTTGCCGTACCCACCGATCAGTGTGGAGGGAGCCATCCGAACCGGATCGTCTGACGGCTCCAGACCGGAAGGGAGATAGGGCTGACGCAAGATCGCACGAGCCTCCACGGGATCGCGATTGATCAACTCTCGGAATGCGCTCAGCGCAGCTCCTCGACTGGCGACCGCCATGGTGACCTCCTTGCCAGATGGGCGCGGGATCCAGACCACTATTCTCACCAGATGAGGATTGTGGTGACCGGAGGCAAAGGCGTGCTCGGCACCGAAATAGTACGTAGGCTCGAGGGTCGCGGCGCTACGGTCACCTCGGCGAGCCGGCGTACCGGTGTTGATCTTGTCACCGGTGAAGGGCTCGAGGCGGCGTTTCACGGCGCCGACTGCGTGGTTCACGCGGCCACTCACCGGCTGCGTTATCGCAGAGTCGACCTGGACGGCACCCGAAATATGATCAAGATCTTGGCCGGTCGGTCCACACCGCCGCACGTCGTCTACGTCTCCATTGTCGGCTGTGATCGGATACCCCAGCGGTACTACAGGGTGAAGTATGCCTGCGAGCTGGTACTGGAACGCAGCAAGCTGCCGGTAACAGTGCTCCGGGCCACGCAGTTCCACACCTTGATCATCGAAATTGCGAGCACCGTGACGATCGGTCCCCTGGCGTTCGTACCCAGGGGCATGTCGTTCCAGCCGTGCGACCATCGTTGGATCGCCGCCGAGCTTGCCGACATTGCACTGGGGCCGGCGCCGGCGGGCCATCAGCGTGCTGCTGATCGCGCTGGACCAGAGCGCGTCAACCTTGCGGAGGCGGTCGGGCTGCTTCGGGCCAAGGAAGGGAAGCCGGTGCCGCGGCTGATCACGCTTCCGGCGAGAGGTGGCACCCTCAGAGCATTTAGGGCCGGAGCCGACCTTCCGGATGCGGACGCGAAGATCGGCGGGTCATCCTTCCGCGAATTCCTCGGGTGATAGCGCGGTTCAAACGGTGAGCGCCTTGAGCTCGGCAAGCAGCTTGCTCATGGTGTCCTTGGCATCACCGAAGAGCAGCGTCGTGGTCGGCTGGTACAAGAGCTCATTCTCGATGCCGGCGAAGCCGGGCCGCATCGAACGCTTCATGAAGACGACCTGCCGCGCCTGGTTGGCATGCAGAATCGGCATGCCGTAGATCGGGGCGCCGGGAGTGGTCTCGGCGGCAGGGTTCACCACATCGTTCGCGCCAACCACCAACGCTACGTCGGCCTGTTTGAACTCAGGATCGATCTCGTCCATCTCCTTGAGCTGTTCGTACGGCACTTGAGCTTCGGCGAGCAGCACGTTCATGTGACCGGGCATCCGGCCGGCGACCGGATGGATGGCGTAGTCCACTTCTACCCCACGTTCGATCAACAGGTCGACCAGCTGACGAAGTGTGTGCTGCGCCTGCGCTACCGCCAGCCCGTAGCCGGGCACGATGATCACGCGTTGCGCGTACGCCAGCAGGATCGCGACGTCGGTGGGTCCGGCCGACTTCACTGGCCGATCGCTGACAGTGGTAGCGCCGAGAGTCGACCCACCCTTCAGCGCACCGAAGAGGATGTTGATCACGGATCGGCCCATCGCGACCGCCATCAAGCGGGTGAGTAAGGTACCGGCGGAGCCGACCAGGGTGCCTGCGACGAGCAGCAGGATGTTCTCGAGCAGATAGCCGCTGGCGGCGACGGTCAGTCCGGTGAAGGCATTCAGCAGCGAGATCACGATCGGTACGTCGGCGCCGCCGACGGGCAACACAAGCAACACGCCCAGTCCAGCGCCCACAGCCGCCAGCAGGACAGCAAATAGCAGGCTCGGGGCGAGGACCAGGCCGACGCTGAGAGCAACCGCGGCCAGCAAGCCCAGCCCGTACAAGATCGGGTATCCGGCGAACACAATGGGCCGCGTCGTCATCAGCTCTTGCAGCTTGAGGAAAGTGACGACAGAACCCGCGAAACTGACCGAGCCGACCACAATCGTGAAGGCTGTCGCGATCAAGTCGAAGACCGGCGCTGAGCCTGCGGCAAACTCAGTCAGCTCGATGATCGCTACAATGGCCGCGGCTCCACCCCCCACACCGTTGAACAGCGCCACAAGCTGCGGCATCTGAGTCATCTGGACCCGGTAGGCGCCGAGAACGCCGACGGCCGTGCCAGCTGCCATGGCTGCCAAGATCGGTAGCAGATGGTTGATGTCGGAAACCAGAAAAACGATCACGCAGGCCAGCACTGCGCCAGCCGCCCCGATCAGGTTGCCCCGGCGGGCCGTCTTGGGGGAGGACAGCCCCTTGAGCGCCACGATGAAGCAGACCGCGGCAGCGAGGTAGCCCAGCTGGGCCCACGCCAGTGTCACCGGTCAAGCTCCCGGCGTCCCTGTTTCTCCAGCGCTTTGCGGGGACGCGAGAACATGACCAACATTCGATCAGTGACCACGAAGCCGCCAACCATGTTGATCGATGCCAAGATCACGGCAATCAGACCCAACACCAGAATTGGCGTCGATTGAGCGCCACCGGCCACGAGAATCGCACCGATCAAGATCACGCCATGGATCGCATTGGCGCCTGACATCAGCGGTGTATGCAAGGTAGAAGAGACCTTGGAGATCACCTCCACGCCAACAAACATGGCCAGCACGAAGATCGTCAGCCAGATAATGGGTTCAGTGGCTGTGCTCAATTGCTCCCTCCGGGGTTCAATTGCTCGCTCCAGATTTAGTTCCGTCAAACACTTGTCCGTCGTGCGTAATGCACATCGCAGAGACGATTTCGTCGTCAAAATCGGGCGCAAAACGGCCGTCATGGGTCATCAGCATGATCACATTCAGCAGGTTCTGGGCGTAGAGCCGGCTGGCTGGTGCCGGCATCTGGCTGGGTACATTCACACCGCCCCACAGCTGCACCGAACCCACTCGCACCACGCTGCCAGCGACCACGCCCTCGACGTTACCTCCGGCTTCAGCCGCAAGGTCGACGACGACCGATCCAGGCGCCATCTCAAGGATCATCTCAGTCGTCACCAGGATCGGTGCCCGCCGTCCCGGCACGGCGGCCGTGGTGATCAAGGCGTCAGCAGCAGCGACGTAGCTGGTGAGCAGCTCACGTTGCCGCTGGGCGCGCTCTTCGGTCATTTCCCGGGCATAGCCGCCGGCGCCCTCGAGCGTCGGCAGCGGCAGCTCGATCGCCTGCGCCCCCATCGATCGAATCTCTTCTGCTGCTGCGGCGCGGACGTCATAGCCCTTGACCACCGCACCCAAGCGGCGGCAGGTTGCAATCGCCTGCAGTCCTGCGACGCCCGCACCAAGCACCACGACTTGGGCCGGTGGCACGGTGCCTGCGGCCGTCATGCTGAGCGGGAAGAACTGGCCCAGCATCTCGGCGGCGACAATTGCTCCCCGATAGCCGGCCACCATGGCCTGAGAGCTCAGTGCATCCATGGATTGGGCGCGGGAGATCCGCGGCACGTATTCCATTCCGAAAGTTGTGATCTTCCGGTCGCGGCGCAGGGCGATGTCGCCGGGGCGTCCAGCCAGCGGAAAGAACGAAATTGTCGCCGCTCCAGATGGCAACGGCGCCAAGCATTCGGCGCCAAGCGGTTGCACGCTCAGCACCAAGTCCGCTTGGTCGAAGGGGTGCTCGGTGACCAGAGCGCCGGCCGCCTCGTACGCAGCGTCGGCGAGGAAGGCTCCCGCGCCCGCTCCTGTCTGCACCGCGACCTCGTACCCCGCGGCTCGTAGCTTGCCCAACAGCTCGGGAACCAGCGCAACGCGAGCCTCGCCGGGAACCACTTCCCGGGCTACCGCGATGCGCACATCACGAACCTAATGCACGCCGACTTGTCAGAATCCAGTCGTGCTATAACACGGCAGGATTGAAGACAAGTCGGCGTTGGTCAGCGGACTTTCACCTTGATCGAGTGGTATCCCGTTGCACCGTTTGGCGCCGGCGGCGCGACCTCGGACGTCTGGAGCTTTCCGTCCGCATCGATGGCTCGAACTGTCAGCGTGTGCGTGCCCGACGTGGCCGGCCAGGTGTATTTCCATTGCCTCCAGGTGTCAGGACCAGTGGTCTCGGCGAGCTGCGCCGGCTGCCAGGTGCCCTGGTCGACCTGCACCTCGACGGCCGATACTCCCGTGTGCTGGGCCCACGCGACTCCGGCGACCACGACAGTCCCTGGATCGACCGTCGATTTTCGCGGCACGTCGATCCGCGAGGCCAGCTTGATCGGCCCCTTCGGCGACCAGCCGAGTGGCGTCCAGTAAGCCTGCTCTTTGGCGTAGGTCGTGACCCTCAGCGAGGTCACCCACTTTGTCGCGGACACGTAGCCGTACAGGCCCGGGACGACCATGCGGACCGGGAATCCGTGCTCGATGGGCAAGGGCTCGCTGTTCATGCCAACCGCCAGGATGGCCTCCCGGTTCGGGTCAGTGAGCGCCGACAGTGGCGTACTGGCAGTCCAGCCGTCATGACTCTTCGACAGCACCATGTCGGCCCCCGCGAGCGGCTTCGCCTCGGCCAGAAGCTCGCGAATGGGATATCCCAACCAGAGCGCGTTGCCTGCCAGGTCACCGCCAACCTCGTTGGAGACGCAGGTCAGAGTGGTCATGTGCTCCACCAGCCGCTTCGCCGTCAGCTCGGCGTAGTTGATCTGAATGGGGTTTTCCACCATCCCCGTGACTCTGAGCGTCCACGTCGCAGGATCAACCATGGGCACCTGGAGTGCGGTATCGATCCGATAGAAGTCGTCATTCGGAGTCACATAAGGCGCCAGGCCCTCAATGTGGAAGTCGGCACCCGACGGCGGCGCTGCCGAAGGCTTGCCAGGAGGCGGCAGCTTCAGCTTCTCGCGTGCGGTGTTGACCGCGGTCGAGGCGCTGATGAGCACCTGGCCGGTGATCGCTGCGGCTACGGCCACGGCCCCCGCCACGATTGTCCAGCCTAGGAAGGTACGGCGCGCGACGGACTGGGCCTCACGGTCCTCGGCTGCTGCTCGTGGCGGCCGCCACTGCTGCAGCTTGCCAACTAGGGCGCTCAAGATCATGTAACCCAGTAGTAGCCCCACGATTGTTGGCACGTACGCGGCAAAGGTCGCGTCCGGTTGTGCGCCAACTCCGATCAGGCCGAGCACTGACACTACGGCGAACAACGCGGCGCCTGCAAAGCGGCGCCGCCACTCGAGCTCGCCCGCCAAACCACAGATGATCAAGACGGCGACAACAATGATGGCGAGCAGTATCGGCTTGTCGGCAAGGCCGAGGGTCTCCTTGCCGAAGTTCACCAGAGACGCTGGCAGCAGATTGATGATCAGCTCACCGACGGCAGGTACCGGAGAGCCGGCAGGCGCGACTATCCAGGCCGCAAGTCCAGCTATTCCGAGACCGGCGAGGCCGGCGACGACCCCAGCGAGCCGTGCCCACCATCGTGTGGCGCGTGCCGCGTCCCGCTTGTCAGGCCTGTGCACCTCACCATCCTCCGCTCGTGCGGCTCGCCGGACAACGATGTCCGGCTTACGCATTCCTCACCCTCTTTCTGAGCCGCTCGCGCATCGCGCGCTTCGGATCCGCCGACTTCGTCGTTGCTCGCAGAGGAAAGGCGCCTCTGCTCCCTCCTGCTCAGCACGGCGGGCGCGCGATTACCGGCGCTCGCGGCTCGGTACGTTGGCGCCATGCGCCTACGCCGCAGCTGCCTGCTGGCCTGCTCAATGGACCGACTGGCCAGCGAGCTTGGACGACCTGCGCTGTTTCACCATCTGGCGTCTCCCATGCTGGTATTCGATGCTGTCGAGCCGGCCGATGCCATCGCACGCTGGTCGCCTGGGAAATACCGCATCCGCCTGCTGCTTGGCGGGCGACTCCCGATTGGCGAGCACGTCATTAACCTGCAACGGACACTGCAGGAGGCAGAGGCAGCCGAAGCCAAGCTCGTGATCTGGCACGATGCGGGTTACAGCGACTTGATCAGGGTCTGGGACCACCAGATCGTGCTCGAGGACTTTCTTGGAATGACCCGCTATACGGACGAGGTGGAGATTCACGCTGGCCTGCTGACCGTGCCTGCTTGGCTCTTCGCTCGCGCGTTCTACGGCCACCGGCAACGCCGCCTCAACCGGCTTGTCGCCGCCGGTTTTGCATACTGATCATGGTCGACGCCCCAAGCTGTGTCGACTATTACCCGTGCTGGATCGAGGACGCGGATCGGTTGTTCGAAGTTCTGGCAGCTGAGATCGCCTGGGAGCAGCTCGCCATCACCCTCTATGGCCGCACCACGCCCACGCCACGGTTGACTTCATGGATTGGGGACAGCGCATACCGCTACTCCGGCCTTCTGAACGAGCCAGCTCCATGGCCGAAAGCACTCGCTGAGTTGCAGATGCGCCTTCGCCGAGAGCTGGGTGTCGACTTCAACTCCTGCTTGGCGAACTTGTATCGGGACGGAACTGACTCCATGGGCTACCACAGCGACAACGAACCGGAGCTAGGCCCGCGACCGACCATCGCCTCGGTCAGCCTAGGCGATCGGCGTCGGTTCGTGCTGCGGCATCGGGCGACTCGCGAGCGGTGGAGCTGGGATCTTGGCCATGGTGATCTGCTGGTCATGCGCGACGAATCGCAGAGCGACTACGCTCACGCAGTCCCCAAGACATCGCGCCCGGTCGGACCTCGGATGAACCTGACCTTTCGGTGCTTCCGAGTGGCATAGGGCCTATTCCTGGCGCATTTCTCAGAATCGCACTGGAGAGGCAGCTGGCTCCTTCATGCGGCGCTCGGATCTGCCAGGCGCCTTCACGCTCGGGGGAGGTTCTGAGAATTTGGCCCGCATCGTTAACATCAAGGCCCTTTTTGAGGCCTTCCCTCTATGTGAGGACTACGTTCCATGAGATCCAGCGGCTGTTGGCCGCAGAGGGCGTCATTGCACGTCGAGACCATCCTGAGCTCGATACCACTCTGCGCTATTTGCTGCGCTGTGGTGATCTAGCTCGAGTGCTTCCCGGCGTCTAAGCGGCAGCAGATCGAGCAGCATCGCAGCCGACTCGCGTCAGGGCACTCTGCCGTTTCGACCCGGACGCAACACTTGTTGGCGCTGTCGCTGCACGCATATCGTTCTGGCCAGACTTGAGGGTGGACGTGATCGAATGTGCAGTTCGCCACAGAAGAGCACCCCAGCCTGGCTATTGCTTCACACGGCGGCACATTCCACCAGAGCTGGTCGTCCACCGGTCCGGCCTCCGCTACACATCGCCGGCGCTGACGGCATTAGATCTCTGTGCAACCGTCGGCGGCGGTGCGATCGATCAGGCGTTGCGGACACGAGCAACGACCCTAGGACATCTCCATCAGGCGATGGAACTCACCGCTGCCCGGGTGGGCAACCGAACCAGGCGTCAGTTACTGCTCGATTCCCGCGATGAGCCCTGGTCGAAGGCGGAGCGTTCGTTCCACCGCCTGCTCCACAAGGCCGGCATTACCGGATGGCGTGCGAACCAAACTGTCGTCCTGAATGGCTCGACGTGCTACCTCGACGTGATGTTTCGCAAGCTCAAGCTAGTGATCGAGATCGACGGCCGGTTGTATCACACTGGAGCCGAAGTCTTCGAGACCGACCGATGGCGTCAGAATCTCCTCATCCTCGATGGTTGGTGCGTGCTGCGGTTCACCTGGATCATGATCGAAGAGCAGCCCGAGAAGGTCATCGCGATGGTACGTGAGGCAATCGAGATGCTGGCTGCCAAGCAATCCTGACTCAGAACGGCCTTGGGCCGGCTCCCCGCCCAGCACCAACCGGGACGGCGCGTCGCTCCTCCTCCGGCTCCTCGATTGCTGCCGTGAACTGCGAGTTGTAGAGATCGAAATAGTGCCCGCGGGCATCGAGCAGCTCCCGGTGGGTACCCTGCTCGACGATCTGGCCGTCCTGCATCACCAAGATGACATCTGCGTCACGGATCGTGGAGAGCCGATGAGCGATCACGAAGCTGGTCCGATCGATCCGCAACGCGGCCATAGCTCGCTGCACCAGTACCTCGGTCCGGGTGTCGACCGAGCTGGTCGCCTCATCCAAGATCAGCAGTGCCGGGTCGGCCAAGAAAGCTCGGGCGATAGTGATCAACTGCTTCTCGCCTGCACTGATGTTGCTCGCTTCCTCGTCCAGGACCGTGTCATAGCCGTCCGGCAATGCGTGCACGAAGCGATCAACATAGGTCGCTTCGGCTGCGGCATGAATCTCCTCTTCGGTTGCGGACGGGCGGCCATAGGCGATGTTTTCTCGGATAGTGCCGTGGAACAGCCACGTGTCCTGCAGCACCATGCCGATGTTGGCCCGCAACGCGGACCTCGGCACGGTGGCAATGTCCACCCCATCGAGGGTGATCCGGCCGCTGTCGAGCTCGTAGAACCTCATGATCAGGTTGACGAGCGTGGTCTTACCAGCGCCGGTCGGGCCAACGATGGCAACGGTGCTTCCCGGCTCGGCTACCAAAGACAAGTCCCTGATCAGTGGCTTCGCCGGATCGTAGGAGAACCACACGTGTTCGAACGCCACCCGACCGCAGGTGGGATTCAGCGAGCTCGCCTCCTCCGGCACCTGCTCCTGTTCGTCGAGCAGTTCAAAGACCCGCTCGGCCGATGCCACACCGGACTGCAGAATGTTCGCGATCGATGCCAGCTGCGTCAGCGGCTGAGTGAACATCCGCGTGTATTGGATGAACGCTTGCACATCGCCCAAGTTCATGGTGCCGCTGGCTACCCGGAGTCCCCCCACGACCGCAATCGCCACGTAGTTGAGGTTCCCAATGAAGAACATCGTCGGCATGATCAAGCCGGAGACGAACTGCGCGCCAAAGCTGGCCTTGTACAACGTGCTGTTGCGTTCCGCGAACACCGCCTCGACCTCGCCCTGCCGGCCGAATACCTTCACCAACGACTGCCCTGTGAAGGCCTCTTCGATGTGCCCGTTAAGTTCGCCCGTGGACTTCCACTGCTGGATGAAGAGCTTCTGTGACCGCCTGCCGATCAACGCTGTGACGATAATCGCCACTGGGATCGTCACCAGCGCGATCAGCGCCAGCGCGGGTGAGATGACAAACATCATCACCGTGACACCGATGACGGTCAGCACCGAGGTGAGTACCTGGCTCAGCGTTTGCTGCAGTGATTGGGAGATGTTGTCGATGTCATTGGTGACCCGGCTTAAGAGCTCGCCACGGGTCTGCTTGTCGAAGTAGCTGAGTGGCAGCCTGTTGATCTTCTCTTCGACCTGGCTGCGCAGCGTGTAGATCGAGCGCTGTACAGCGCCGTTCAGCAGATATCCCTGCAGGAACAAGAACAATGACGCCACGAGATAGAGACCGAGGGCCAGCAGCAGCAACTGGCCCAGCAGCGTGAAGTCGATGCCCTGCCCCGGTACGACGTTCAAGCGCTCGACGATGTCGGCCAATTTGTCGTTACCCTCGGCACGCAACGACGCGATCACTTGCTCCTTTGAAGCTCCGTCGGGCAGATTCTTCCCGATAACGCCGGTGAAAATCACATCCGTGGCCATGCCTAAGAGCTTGGGTCCCAGCACGTTCATCACGATGCCGATGACGGCGAGCAGCACTACCAAGATCAAGATCATCCGCTCCGGTGCCAGGTGACCGACCAGCCGCCGCAGCGATGGAAAGAAGTTCAGCGATTTCTCGACAGGCCGTGCTTGTCCCCACATGCGCCCGGAACCTCCGGACGGACCATACTTGGGGCGCTCCGGCGCCTTGGGCGCCGCCTGTCCATTGCCGGAGGTTGTCGGAGCCGCGGAGGTGTTTCCTTCGACAAGCTCAGGGCGCATAGGTCCGGGCTCAGGGCGCATCCGATCTTGACCGTTGCCGCTCAAGCTGCAGCCTCCTCTGCGCTGAGCTGGGAATCGACGATCTCCGCGTAAGTGGGACAGTGGGCGAGCAGGTCCTCGTGGGTGCCGCAGCCGACTATCTCGCCATGCTCGAGCACAACGATCTTGTCTGCGTCGGCTATGGTCGCTACGCGCTGCCCGACGATGATCACCGCCGCATCGGCCGTCTCCTGCTCAAGCGCGGCCCGCAGCCGCGCATCCGTGGCAACGTCCAGCGCCGAGAAGGAGTCGTCAAAAACATAGACCTCGGGTCGCTTCACCAGCGCCCGGGCGATCGCGAGGCGCTGTCGCTGGCCTCCGGAGACGTTGGTGCCGCCCTGGGCGATGGATGCCTCCAGTTGGCCAGGCATTTCGCGTACGAAGTCCTCGGCCTGAGCCACCCGAAGAGCTCGCCAGAGCTCCTCGTCCGTAGCCCCGGGATTGCCATACCTCAGGTTGCTCGCGACTGTGCCCGAGAAGAGAAAAGCCTTCTGCGGTACCAGCCCAATGCGGCTCCAGAGCAACTCTGGATCGCAATCCCGCACCTCGACACCATCCACCGCGACTGAGCCGCGGGTGGCATCGAACAGCCGCGGGATCAGCGAGATCAAAGTAGACTTGCCCGCGCCCGTCGAGCCGATGATGGCAGTCGTCTGTCCGGGCTCAGCGGTAAAGCTGATGTTCCGCAACACCGGCGACTCAGCTCCCGGATAGGTGAACTCCGTATCCTGGAACGCCACGATGCCAGTCGCAGACAGCTCCCTGACCGGATGCGACGGTGGCAACACCGAGGACTCGGTGTCCAACACCTCCTCTATCCGCTCAGCGCAGACCGCGGCGCGAGGGGCGATGATCAACAAGAAGGTCGCCATCATGACCGACATCAGGATTTGGATCAAATACGTCAGGAAGGCCGTCAGAGCTCCGATCTGCGTATCACCGGCATCGATGCGTCGCGCTCCAAACCACAGCACTGCGACGCTGGAGACATTCAGGACGAACATCACGATCGGGAAAATAGACGCCACGTACCGTCCCACCGAAGTGGTGGTGTCAGTGAGCTCAGTGTTGGCGCGCGCGAAGCGCGCCGCCTCGTACGGTTCACGGACGAACGCGCGCACCACCCGAATGCCCGTGATCTGCTCGCGGAGAATGCGGTTGACCACGTCGATTCGGGTCTGCATCAGCCGGAACAGTGGACCCATCTTCCTGATGATGAGGAAGATCGAGAGCGCTAGAACGGGCACCGCTACGGCGACCAGCCAGGAGAGGCCGAGATCGGTGCGCAGCGCCATGATGATGCCGCCGATCATGGTGATCGGCGCTGCAACGAACATAGTGCTGCTCAGCAGCACCAGCAGCTGCACCTGCTGAACATCGTTCGTGTTACGTGTAATCAGCGACGGCGCCCCGAACTGATTGAGCTCTCGGATGGAAAAGGACAGCACACGCTTGAAGATTGCCCCGCGGACGTCACGGCCGAAGCTCATGGCGGTCTTGGCACCCAGGTAGGTCGCCCAGATGGAGCAACCGACCTGTACCACCGTGACGACGAGCATGATGCCGCCGATACGCCAGATGTAGGCAATGTCACCCTTAGCCACTCCCTCATCGATGATCGCCGCGTTCAGGCTCGGCAGTAGTAGCGCGGCCATCGTGCCGGCGAGCGACAAGGCAAGCAGGCCGGCGACCGGGCGACGGTATGGAGCGAGGTAGCTACGGAGCAAGCGGATCAGCATGATGTCCGTTCTCTGTCTGGTGACGTGCTGTGGCAGATGCCGTGCAGAACAAGATCAACAATTTGCCGTGGCGCGCCGAGACGGCCGCCACCCACAATGGGATGGGAGATCGCGAAGGTGACCGCCCGCAAGGCACTGGCCGCCTCCAGCACGTCGAGCCGGAGCTGATCTTGATCGGGTTTGATCAGGGCGGCGATTGCACCATTGACCAGTGCGTTGTCGGCCTGCTGCTTGGCTCGGAAGGTGTCGTGGTCCGGTGCCTCCCCGCGGAGCCGCAGGGATCCAAACAGCGCGAAGACTCGCCGCAGCCGCTCTTGCAGAATGGCGACCGCTGCCGTCAGCCGCTCCTCAAGGCTCAAATCCCGATCGATCTCGGCGAGCTCGTCGCAGGTGCGGTGGATGTCGAAGGAATCCTTGATGACGGCATCGATCAAATCCTCCTTGGTGGCAAAGGCACGAAAGATGGTGCCCTCCGCAACGCCCGCCGCCTCGGCAATCTGCCTGGTACTCACATCACGACCGAATCGCTCCAGCAGTGGCTCGGTCGCCGCGATGAGTGCGGCGCGACGCTCATCGAGCGGCAAGGGCGCGGCGCGAGTCACCGGACCAGCCTAATGAGTGAGCGCTCACTCAACAAGCGATTTCAATAAGCCGGACTATCCAGGCCCGCCGGGCAGTTACCCAGACTATGCACTATGACGCGCAGTCCGCTTCGCCGACTGCAGGAGCTCGCGGCTGGACTGCGTGAAGCTTGCGGCAGGTTCGCGAGCGACGAAGGAGGCGAATCTGGCGGACTGTCCGTCAGAGTGCAATCGGACACTGTGCAGGGTCAATTGTGGGAGGAGTACGCGGTGGTTTTGGGCCGACTGGCCGATGAGGTGTTCGAGGCTGTCATCTTTGACTTGGATGGAACGCTCATTGATTCCACTCCGGCAGTGGTGCGGGCCTGGACCACGTGGACCAGCGAGTATGGGCTTGCCCCGCTGGATTTGCAGAGGTACCACGGCACTCCCTCAGCGTCCACCGTGCGCGCCGTGATGCCGGAACCTCTGCACGAGGCCGCCATCCGGCGCATCACTGAACTTGAGCTGGCCGACCTTCACGACATCGTGGTACTGCCTGGTGCCGCCGAGGCGTTGGCATCTATAGCGGGTGCCAGGAATGCGATCGCCACCTCGTGCACGGTGCAACTTGCCGAAGCCCGGATCGCGGCTGCGCAGCTGGTGCCGCCCTCGGTGCTGGTGACCGCCGATGATGTGACGCATGGCAAGCCGCACCCAGAGCCGTTCCTCGAGGCAGCCCGGCGGCTTGGCGTCGACCCGGGGCGCTGCCTCGTGGTCGAAGACGCCCCGAAGGGCCTACAGGCAGCTCAGGCCGCCGGCTGCTTCACACTGGCCGTTGTGACGACGACTCCTCGAGAACTGCTCGATGCCGACGCCGTCGTCGCTGACCTGTCGGAGATCCGATTCGACGCGAATCATGAGGGCATCCGAGTGAGGCCCGTCAATGAGGCGGCTGGTGCCCTTCGACAGGCTCAGGGCGCAACTGCCAGCTAGCCCGTCTTGCGCCGGAACGTCGTGCGCTTGGCGTCAATGGGTCCGTGCGCATGCCCGTGCTGCTGAGCGTTATCGATGTGGTCCTCGCCCTTACGACCCTGCTTCGCGGCCAGAGCCTCCCGGAACTTGCGCTTGGTCTCGTCCTCAGGCACCTGATCTTGGGCGGGTTTGTCGCGAGCGCTCATGGCCTAATTCTTATCGCTGATCACCTGCGGAGCCAGCAGATTGTTGGCTGGGTTCGTTCGATGGCCACGAGCTCGGCGGCCAGGTCCGGACGGTGTCCTCCTCGCCCATGGGCTGATCGCCGCTCTCGTTAGCCGTGCTGCTCTGCTCCTCGGCAGCGACTTCTGCTATCTCGCCCGCCTCAGGCACCAGCTTCACCGCCGTCCCGTACGCGGCGACCTCGCTGAGCGACTGGGTGATCTCGCTGCAGTCGAACTTGAGCCCAACAATTGCGTCCGCCCCGGCAGCCACCGCCATCTCCACCATGCGTGCCACCGCGTCTTGTCGCGAGTCGGTCAGCATGACGACGTAACCGTCCACTGGGTTTCCGCCGCGCAGGTCAGGCCGCAGCTCCCGGGTGCGCGCCACAACCCCGACCACGTCGCCGACGACTGAAGAGATCTCGCGGCCCGGAACAGTCTCCATAGTCACGACGGGCAGCGGGTGCCGTACGACAGCGGGCTGCTTCATGGCGGGGGGTTGCGGAGTCCACTGCGTCGGTTGTTGCCCGTACGGTCCTTGGCCGGGCTGACCGTACGGCTGCTGCGGTGGCGGGTACTGACCGGGTTGCTGAGGGTACGGCCCCTGCTGGCCCGGATAAGGCGGCTGGGGTTGGCGCCCAGCTGACGGTTGTCCGTATGGCTGCTGGGGCTGCCCGTACGGCCCGGGCTGCTGCTGCCCGTACGGATTCGGCGGATTCTGCCCGTAGGGCGGCTGCTGCCCGTAGTTGCTCATGCCGACAAGATATCGGCCCACGACATCTGCGCCCAGACGCGTCAGCGCTCGGTCTAGCCCAGCTCGGTCATCTCCACAGTGACGAACATCTCGGAGCGTCCACCGGAGTAAGTGCCGCGCAGCGGAGCGACGTCGCTGTAGTCCCGGCCGTGGCCGACCCGGACATATCCGTCGGTCAGCCGACGGCACAGCGTTGGGTCGTATGCCACCCAGCTGCCGCACCACCACTCCACCCAGGAGTGGCTTTCGCCTTCCATGAGTTTGTTGGGTTGCCCGCTGCCGGGGTGAAGGTATCCCGACACGTAACGAGCAGGCAGGCCCATCGACCGCAGTGCTCCCAGTGCGAGATGGCTGTAGTCCTGGCAGACCCCGCGACGCAGCTCCCAGACCTCGCTGGCCGCGCTGGTCACTTTCGTTGAGCCGCGCTCGTAGCTCAGACGATCATGAATCAAGGCACACACGTCCAGGGCTGCCAATCGAGGCGGTTGTGTGGTGGTCATCGCAGCCAGCCCGGACAGTTCCTCCGGAGGCCGAGTGCGCTCGTTGACGGTAAGGAACTCGGCCATCTTGTCGAGCACTGCGCGGTCCCGCAGCGCCGGCCAGCCAAGATCATTTGGCGCGACCCGCCGGTCGACGTCCCAGGCAAGATCATCTCCATGAGTCTCGACCACACTCTGGGCGTGCACGGTCAGCCGATGGTGCGGCTCGTGCACCTCAAACGTGGTAGCGGTGGTGCCCCAGTAATCGGTGTAGCTGAAGCTCCACGCTGCAGGTTCGATGTTGACCCGGCTGCTCCACACCGTCTGGTGGTCAGTCCCGGCAGGCGTCATCCGCGCCTCGTTGTAGGAGGACTTGACTCGGGTCG
>JBKPTR010000374.1:0-7500 GCA_046735615.1 Actinomycetota bacterium | reverse complement strand
ACCGCTTCCCGATGGCGTACTGGATTTGGTCGCAACAGCTGCCGAACAGGACCGGCTCGCCGCCACTGAGCCGGCGCCCGGCAGCCCGAACTGGGACCGGTTGCTGTTCAGCGCCAAAGAAGCCATCTACAAAGCCTGGTTTCCACTCGTCGGGGCATGGCTGGACCACCAAGAAGCCGAAATCCACTTCCACCCACCCGAGGCAACCTTCACCGCCCAGCTATCCCGCGACGGCCTGATCATCAACGACCGCCACATCCACCACCTCCACGGCCGCTGGATCCGGGAGCGCGGGATCCTGGTGACCGCCGTAATCGTTGCCTCAACATGAACCGGTTCCCAGAGCCCATCGTGTAGTTATACATAGCCAGGCTAAGGAGGCGCTCATGCTGATATCGACCTCGGGGCCGACCGGGTCGCGTATCAGACTCGCGTTCCTCGGGATCTCGGTCACTCTCGCCGCCATTGCCTGCAGTTCTGCAGCAGTCGAGCCGGCCACCGCGCCGCAGTCGCCAAGCTCCAACGCCACCGCGCCGCAGGCGCCCCTGGCGCCGTCGTCGCCGCCAAGCTCCACGGCCACCGCGCCTGGGGAGCCATCTGTGCAGCAACTGGCCGGTCAGGTGAGCGATGCCAGTGCACTCAAGCACCTTCAGGCATTGCAGAGGATCGCCGACGAGCATGGCGGCAATCGGGCCTCCGGGACCGCCGGCTACGACGCGAGCGTTGATTACGTGGTCGGCGTGCTGCGTCGCGCTGGGTTCAAGGCCAGCACCCCGGCCTATGATGCGTCCGGCTGGGACGGCGAGGGCACCAGCGGGCCCCAGCGCAACGTCATCGCACAGACCCGCACCGGAGACCCCGGCCACGTCGTGATGATCGGCGCCCACCTCGACTCGGTCGAGGACGGCCCGGGCATCGTCGATGACGGCTCGGGCGTGGCGACCCTGCTGGAGATCGCCACCCAGCTCGGCGCCGACCCGTCGGTGCATAACACAGTGCGGTTCGCGTTCTTTGGAGGCGAGGAGAACGGCGCCGAGGGCTCGAGTGCCTACGTACGGGGCCTGTCCGCTGACAATCGCAAGAAGATCAAGCTCTATCTGAACGTGGACATGGTGGCCTCCCCGAACGGCGGCTACTTCGTCCAGGGTGGCAAAGGCCGCGACGCGGAGACCGCAGGACCGCCGGGTTCGGCCACAATCGGGCGCGTGCTCGCCGACCAGCTGGCGCAGACCGGCGTGACCAACCCGGAGTTCATCGAGTTCGTCGGAGACGACGAATCGCCGTTCATCGAGGCGGGTATTCCGGTCGGCGGCGCGGAGAACGGCGACGCCGAGGAGAAGACACGCAGGCAGGCCAAAGCCTGGGGCGGCGAGGCTGGCAAAGTCTATGACCGCTGCTATCACGAGGCTTGTGACACCATCGACAACGTCAACCGCGAGGTGCTAAGCCACTACATGCGGGCAATCGCCGGCACCCTCGCCCATTTCGCGATATCCACAGACGAACTGCGTTGATTAATTCGAACTATCCGGCCTGGAGCCTCCACTTGAGGAAGTCCGCCAGATCACCGGACTCGCCATCACGGCCACCCTTGCCAACCACCAGTGGCGGTGGTGTCGGCTTCAGCTTCACACCGGAGAGCCGCTCGCGCAGGCCGCCTGGAACGGTCAGCACGTAGTACGACCCGTCCTCGCCGATCGCGAGGCTCTGGTTCTTTCGGAGATACCAGCCAACTTTGTCCGTCTTCACCGACTGCCCGGTGTACAGCGTCGCGCGAAGCCGGCCAGGAGCGACGCCCTTGGCCTTGGCCGCGGCGACGAACTCATCGATGAGCTTCTGGGCCTGACGCGACTCGGCGCGCTCCTGAGCTGCCGCGAGCTCTGCCCGCCGGGCGGCCCCCTCGGCGCGTGACATATAGGGATCGTAACGGCCACGATCAATGAGCGGCTGCCCGGCGAGTCAGGTAACGATCGGTCGGGTGTCCGCGGATCCCACGGCCCGGCAGCATAGACTGCCGGTTGCTCTTTCCCCAATTTAGGAAGCCAATGACGCAGACCACCATGACGCGCGAGGCGAGACCAGACGACGACGCCAGTACGCCCAGAAGCCGCCGACTGCTGCCGGCGATCCTGATCGCCGTTGCCGTCCTGCTCGTGGCGGCCACCGGCACTGGGCTGCTGGTCTACAAGGCGAAAATCGACCGCAGCCTTACCGAGAATCTCAACCGAGGCGTCGAGCTGCCCGCTGATGATGAATCCTCTGCTCGCCCCCCAAAGGAGCAGCAGGAGACCGGCACGCTGAACTACCTGCTGCTCGGCTCCGACAGCCGCGATCCCGGAAATGAAGGCAACGGGCGCAGCGACACGATCCTGATGGTCCACCTGAATGCAAAGCGGAACAAGGCCTACATCATCTCGTTCCCGCGTGACATGTACGTCAATATCCCTGGCTACGGCAAGAACAAGATCAACGCGGCCTTCGCTTTCGGAGGCACGCCGCTGGCCGTCCGTACGCTGGAGAACTTGACCAGCGTTCGCATGGACCATGTGGCATTGATCGATTTCGAGGGTTTCATCAAACTCACTGAAGATCTGGATGGCGTGACGGTCCCCAACAAGACAGCCTTCAGCTCGCACGGCTTCCACTATCCCAAGGGCAAGATCACCGTCGCTGGTGAGGAAGCCCTCTGGTTTGTACGGGAGCGCAAGTTGCTGCCCGGCGGCGATCTTGATCGCGCGGAGAACCAGCGCAATGTGATCAAGGCCATTGCGCAGAAGGGCCTGAGCGTACAGGTGATCTCCGATCCGGGGACTTTCATCACCTTCATCGGCAATGTAGCCAAGTACCTGACAGTCGACAACGACCTCAGCGATGACGAGATCAAGCGGACTGCTCATTCCCTTCGACTGAGCGGCAAGGACATCGAACTGCTCCAGGCGCCTATCTCCGGTTTTGCCTCTACGGGCGACGGGCAGAGCATTGATGTTGTCGACACGGCCAAGATGGCCGAGCTGTCTCGTGCAATGAAGAAAGACAAGCTCTCGGAGTATGTCAAGAAGTATCCGCAAGGTTGAGGATGGAGTTCGCTCGGAGCCTTCAGCAGTTGTGGCGGCACCGATACTTCCGGCGCCTGCTGGCGGTCCGCGTCGCCACTCAGTCCTGTGACGGCGTGCTCCAGGTAGCGCTCGCCTCCTTCATACTTTTCTCCCCCGAGCATCAACCAGACGCGTGGTCGATCGCCATAGTGCTGGCCATCACCTTGCTGCCGTTCTCGATCCTGGGACCCTTCGCTGCGGTGGTGATCGACCGGATGTCCCGCCGCCAGGTCCTGGTGGTGTGTAATGTCGCTCGCGCCGTCGTGACTTTTGGCCTCGCCGTGCTGGTCGCGAGCGGGCTGCGGACCGCAGGCATCGAGACACTCATCTACGGCGGCCTGCTCATTGCGATGAGCCTCAGCCGGTTCCTGCTAGCGGCGCTGTCCGCCTCACTTCCCCACACGATTGACCCTGGCGAGTACATGGTCGCCAATTCGGTGGTACCTACCGTTGGTCCCGCCGGCTTGTTGATCGGCGTCGCTGTGGCCACGCCGCTGCGTTTGATCTTGGGCCATGTGATGCCTGACTACCGTGCCAATGCGATCTTGTTCGTCGTCGCCGCGGTCGGATTCGTGGTGAGTGCCAGCCTGGCGCTGCTGATCCCGCGGCGGCGGCTCGGCCCGGACGGCACAGCAACAACGAGAGCACGCGACGTCGTCGGCGGGCTGGTCGAGGCGCTTGCCCACCTACGAAGGCGGCGCGCCGCTGGAATCGGGCTGCTGACCATCGCGGGCCACCGGCTCATCCACGGCATCGTCACGGTGGCGACGATCTTGGTGTTCCGCAACTACTTCCACCGGCCCGACCAGATCGATGCTGCCATTGCTGATCTTGGTTTGCTCGTGGTGATCACCGGGGCCGGCTTCGTCTTCGCTTCAGTCGTGACGCCGCCGATGAGCGCCTCGCTGGGCTTGCGTAGCTCGATGATCATCTGCTTGGTCGCCTCGGCGGTCTTCCAAGTGGTGCCGGGTGCGATCTACGCCCGGGTGCCGCTCATGGTGGCGGCATTCCTGCTGGGTCTAACCGCTCAGTGCATCAAGATCTGCGTCGACACGGTCGTTCAGGCGCATGTGGCGGACGAGTTCAAGGGCCGGGTGTTCGTGATCTACGACATGATCTTCAATGTCGCGCTGGTGGCTGCATCGGTGATCGCAGCGTTGATCCTGCCGGCGAACGGCAAGTCCGTGATGATTCTGATCATCATGGCCGTCGGCTATCTGCTCGTGGCTGTAGCTTTCGCGCTGGCCAGCCGCGGCGTCAGCATGAACGAGGGCACCGAGTCTCTACAGGCTGTGTCGTCACCTTCTTCAAGCTGATCAAACCGCTAGCGCATCGCGAACACGTTCGGGTCGGCGCCGAGGCGCTGCCCGGTCCGAACCTCGGAGATCTCAGCCATGTCGGCATCATCCAGTTCGAAATCAAACACCTCGATGTTCTCCCGGATCCGATCGGGATTCACTGACTTGGGGATGACGACGCAGCCAAGTTGGACGTGCCAGCGCAGCACGACCTGCGCAGGCGTACAGTCCTTGCGCCGCGCCACCTCGACGATGTGTGGATCCTCCAGCAGACCCTTGCCCTGACCGAGCGGCCCCCACGATTCGGTGAGTATCCCCTGCTCTTCGTGGAATGCGCGAAGCTCATCCTGTGGGAACTGGGGGTGCAACTCGACCTGGTTAACCGCCGGCGTCACATTCGTCTCTGCGAGCAGCCGTTCGAGGTGGGGGATCTCGAAGTTGGACACGCCGATCGAGCGCACGCGCCCGGCGGCGAGCAGTCTCTCGAACGCTTGCCAGGTTTCGACGTACTGGTCGAACATCGGCAGTGGCCAGTGGATGAGGAACAGGTCGAGCACCTCGATGCCCAGCTTTTTCATGCTGCCGTCGAAGGCGGCGAGTGCGTTGTCGTAGCCGTGCTCGCTGTTGGTCAGCTTCGTGGTGATGAACAACTCGTCCCGAGATACGTCGCTCTCGGCAATCGCGGCACCGACACCCTCCTCGTTCCGGTAGCCCTGCGCGGTGTCGATCAGCCGATACCCGGCCTTGAGTGCTTCGACAACGGCTTGCTTGGTCTCCTCCGGCGGAATGAGGAACACTCCGAAACCCAGCTGCGGGATTTCCAAGCCGTTGTTCATCACCAGCGACGGAACTGCTGCCATGTCACTCCTCTTCCAGTTCTTGAGCTTGACATAGGCGGCGTGCCGGGCGGTCTTGAACTGCTCGGGCGCCAGCCGCGCCGCAATCGTCTGGAGCAGATTCTTCACCGACCCGGCGACCACCTGTCATCGCCACCATCAATGCCTTGAAGGCGCCCTGCGGCACCTCGGCGGGTCGTCCTTGACCCCTGGAACACCTCCGTATCCTGCATGCCTGCTCGGTCGGAAAGATCTCGGTGTCAGCCATCGGGGCTGCGAGCATCGGGAATCGCGCGCGCCGCACGGAGGAGGAGCGAGCCGCATGCTTTTCGTCGGCGAGCGACGACGACGGCGGTGGCTTCCAAAGTGCGATGTGCGAGCAGCCCACACCGGGAGGGTTCCCGTCAACCGGTTGGCTCAAACGCGTCGTCCAAAACCCATTCAGGGACCGAGCACGCTGCGCAGGGCCGTGGCAACTCGCAGTTTCTCCGCCACCGTGTTGACCGATCACCATAGCTACTGACAACACAAAGCCCAGATGGGCACCACCAGCAGCGTTTCGACCAACACATTGGACAACACCCGCCGGACAAGGTCGTCTCTATGGCGAGCGCATCTCTCAGGCGGGGTGGATTCAGCATCATCGAGGCCCTCGATCGAGAGTGGTACGAGCTCGTTCGTGATCAACGGACAGCGGCGGCAGAGTGGGCCGATCGGCACGAAGCGGTGACCTGCTGCCGCTCGCTGGACGATGTTCTTTCAGCTGCCCGGCTGAACTCCGATCCCGTGCTCGCTGCCCTGCTGACCCAGGTTTCGGTCGGAGATCAGCTCGCTGGCCGTGTGGTGCTGCAGGCGCTCATCGGTCGCATGGTACGGATGGCGCAGCGGGACCCGCGCGCAAGTATCGACGACTATCTCGCGCATCTCTGGTGTGTGATCATGTGCTATCCGCTGCAGCGCCGCCCGGTGCGGGTTGCGGCGAACCTTTCGATGGACACGCTCAAGGCAGTTTCCCAAGAGCGCTGGTGGATGCGGCGAGGCGGCGTCATGCTGTGGTCGTCAAGTGAATCGCTCGAGGAATGGCTGGAGCCGACCGGCCTTGATGGGACTCCCCACGACTCCTTGCCGCTGGTCGACGTCGAAGTCCGCCAGGTGCTTGAAGCCAGCAGCCTGCTGCAGTTGATCGATGACTCGGATGCGGCGTTGCTGCAAGGCATCTATGCCGATGGGATGAGCGGCACACAGGCTGCTCGGCAGTTTCATATCAGCGCCGGCATGGTTCGCGTCCGGTGCAGCAAAGTCCTGCGACAGCTGGCCGCCCATGCAGTCGAACTCGCCGAGGCGGCAGCCTGAACCGCAGCGCCGGGCAAGCGGCCTTCCCGTCGGCGGCAGTATCAGCGCGGTCTTGCCGTCGTTGATGAGCGTCGCATTTTGCAGAGTCAGTTCGCCGATGGTGGCGCCGAGTGCCCGCACGCAACCGGTCACAGTCACAGGATTGAGGAAGGCGCTGCCTCTGACGGCGGCACCATCCAGGAGCATCGCATCTAGCGTCGCACCTTGCAGGATTAGCTGACCGCCGATAGTGGCACCTATGGCTCTGACCTGACTTGTGGATAGACCGTCCAGGTACAGGTTCGTGCCGATGTGGGCATCGCAGAGGGTGAGGGTGTCTGTTGTGCAGTTGCTAAGTGAGGGCTGGCAACGGTTATGCCTGACCAGTCGGCGGAGTGTTCGAAAGCGCAAGAGTCAAAGGCCAGACTGAAAGAGAGCTGAAGATTGGCCAACTCGGTGATTCCTATGATGCAGGCCGCCCGAATTGTGAGGCCAAGAGGATCAGGCCGGACATCGGAATTCAGCAGAGCGGCACGGAGCCTCGCCCGGCAGCCGGCGGCTTGCCGGCCAGCTCGCCGCCTGAGTGACGTAGACATCTTCGTCGGGCGCAAGATCCAGCGCGGTGCCATCCTGGAGCGCTTGCACCAGCGCGTCGACCCACGCCTGATGACCTCGATCCTCATCCACGAGAGCGATTCTCCCGGACGCGCGAGGAGCGTCCACCGACTGGCCAGCCCACCTTTGCGACCCAGTCATGGCTGCGAGCCGCTGGCGGGACGAAGATCACCAGCTCTGACGGGCGGCAAGGCTCAATCGGCCCGCTCGCCTGGCGAGATTGCTGCGGCGCCAGAATGTCGACGTGACGAACCTGCAGCTAAAACCTGGATGCTCGTGGGCGGAGACCTACGCCCGATGCGTGTCGGTGGCACCGGAGGCATT
>JBKPTR010000373.1:0-2259 GCA_046735615.1 Actinomycetota bacterium | reverse complement strand
AGTGTTGGGATAAAACTACCAACGAACTCATGAGGGGCTAATGCCTCTCCCAGTCCGCCAATTAGAGCAAAGACCGCGTTTATTACGAATAGCGTCTTTAGGGTGAATAGTCTTTTCACGTTAGCCCACTCCTACTTCATTAATTGCCAATCCCAGCATCCTGAAAGCGCGTTCGATAAATTTGCTTTGGTTCCGTCCACAACCGACGGTCCGGCTAGTACCTGAGCCGGTGGATGCCGTCGTTACGGATGACGAAATCCGCCGTTTGGGTAGCGGTCGAATACTGGACCTCCTGACGCATCCGCGGGGTGCGCATTAAGCGCAATTCGACACGACTCCCGGGATTCCCTTGCGGCACATACCGCGCGGGCAGGCCACTGGCCTGCGCATAAGCCTGTCAGCAGGGACCGCAGAGGCTCACAGGACATGGGCGGCGGCACGAAAGGCCGTCGTGCCAGCGACGCGAAGCGCCCTTGGAGGGTGGTCCCGCAGGCTCGCGCTTCAAGGGAATACCGCGAGAGAGGCCAGAACCGTTGGCCAGAACCGCCAGAACCAGACATCCTGCGTGCTGAAGTGGACCGCCTGCGGGTACTGAGTAAGGTAGGCGGCGACGCTGACATCCATGTTCCGGCTCCCTGTTGATCGGCATAGCTCTGACAGCACTGTCAATCTTAAGCCCGTGCGGTAGACTTGACAACCGTGTCTGAGCTACGGGAGCCAAAGCAACGGCGGCAGCGGGCCGACGCGCGGCGCAGTATGGCCGTGATCCTGGACGCCTCGGTCGCGGTGCTGGGCCGGCACCCAGACGCGTCAATGGACGAGATCGCGATGGCCGCTGGGGTCTCCCGCCAGACGATCTACGCGCATTACCCGTCCCGCGACGCGCTGCTGCAGGCCGTTACACGGCACGTCACGGCCGAGGTCGCACGGGAACTTGGCGGCCTCGACCTCGATCGTGGCAACGCCATCGACGCGCTGGGCCGTTGGGTCGATGCAAGCTGGGCGCTGGCGAAGCGTTACCCGGTACTTCTCACCTCGGCGATTGTCGCGCGGGAGAGCAACGACGAGCAGGAGCGCCACGAACCGGTCACGGACGGGCTGCGCCGGCTCATCGAGCGGGGGAGCCGTCGCCGCGAGTTCGACCGGGCGATGCCGACGACGTGGTACATCGCCGCAATCATCGGCCTTGGCCACGCCGCCGGTCAGGAGGTCATCGCCGGCCGGATGACACCGGCCAAAGCCGGCGCGGCATTCCGGGAGAGCGCGCTCAGAGTGTGCCGTGCGCCGCTGGTTGGATGAACGCGGTGTCCGTGGTCGACCTCGGAAATACGACCCGCAGACCAACATCCTGTGGCTTAAGCTGACGGAAGCTTCGAGCGACACCTCGTGGTTCCCGATCCACCTCAACCAGTTCTCGCAGTGAGTCGACTCCACGGATCAGAGATCTGTGGTCACCGCGCCAGTTAGCTTGTGGCCGTGATCGACCAGCGGTATCGCAGGCCACCGGTCGAACGCGCCGCATGGATGGCTACTCCGAACGATGGTTTGCGCGCTGCTTGTCCCCGGAGTAGATCGGTACCACGGGTGACGTCACGGCGAGATGCATCAACTTATGGATCCGCTGGGAGTCCTGACCAGGGCGAACGCGAGCACGGTCTCGGTGTCCGGACTCCGGTGGCGAGGATGGCGACGAACACTGGCGCATTGGCCAGATACGGCTTCCAGCTGTCCCGCCGGCAAGCGTCTGCTGCATGGTTCGTTCATGTGATGCACCTCACATCAAAGAGAGGCGATATTCAATGGAGTTGACCCCTTATTGCTGGTGAGACAAGCCTTTCGTTGCGCTGGGGGAACCCAGAAGCGGCTTTGTGGGGCAGTAATAGGGCAGATAGGGGAAGCGAATGGTGGACTTGGAGAGGCTGCGGGACAACCTGAAGTACATCCGGCGGGGCCGGGGTCTCACGTTCGCCAAGCTCGCGGAGTGCCAGTACGTCATGGAAGCATTAGGCGACCTCCCGCTCAGGGTCGCCTATGAGCGGCTAGCCGGGATGGTGCGCATGCTCGGTGAGGACGTGCAAGCCATGGCTCTGCGCAACGCCTACGCCATTGACATGCCCGCGCCGGACACCCTCACTCGGCGCCGTGAGCGCATTGCAGGCATCCATGGGCTCAGTATCGACACTATCGAGCTGTACGAGCGCAACATGATTGACGAGTTGGCACTCAGGCTCGTGCACGGGGAGCTACCGGTAGGTAGTT
>JBKPTR010000372.1:0-7498 GCA_046735615.1 Actinomycetota bacterium | reverse complement strand
GCCACGATGTGGTGCGCGAGCCAGCCACCGTACGCGCCCTGATTGGCGTGACCGGCCAGTTCTCCGCTGTGGATGGGAACCTGACTGGCGAGGAGAACCTGCGGCTGATGGGCGACCTCCGTCACCTGGGGCGCCGCGAGGGACGCCAGCGCGTCAACGAGCTGCTCGAGCGCTTCGAGTTGACCGATGCCGCACGGAAGCCACTCTCGACCTACTCCGGAGGCATGCGCCGCCGGCTGGACCTCGCCATGACGGTGGACGACCGTCCACAGATGGTGTTCCTCGACGAGCCAACCACCGGCCTCGACCCCGCAGCCGCGCAGAGATGTGGCAGATCGTACGCGAGCTCGTCGCAGCTGGCACGACGATCCTGCTCACCACCCAAAATATCGACGAGGCCGACGAGCTCGCCCACCGCATCGGCCAGGGCCTGCCAGGAGGGGGCGGCTCGGCCGCATACCTTGAGTACGTGGTGCCCGGCATTGTGTTCCTCGCGGTGGTCGGAGGGGGCAGCTCTCTGCGATCTCAGTCGCCCAGGACATGACGGAAGGGGTTATCGCGCGGTTCCGCACTATGGACATCTCGCGGTCGGCGGTGCTGGCGGGTCATGTGCTGGGCAACACGCTGCAGCAGGTCGTCGCGGTGGCGGTCACTGCGATAGAAGTGCCGCAGGGCAGCCGGCCGAGCGCGATCCTTACCAAGCTGCATCAGGCATCCGAGCGCAGCGGATGCGGTATGCCCGCGTCCGCTGCGCTCATTGTTAGACGCGAGTGTATGGCACGCTAATGGCACGAGAGAAGATTCCTCGAAGTGTTTTCCCAAGTCAGCCCCCATAGCTCAGGGGATAGAGCAGAGGTTTCCTAAACCTCGTGTCGCAGGTTCGAATCCTGCTGGGGGCGCCGATCAGCCATGTTTGAGGTTCTTCATGGTTTGGTGGGAGACGACCCGGGTGATGTGGGGCACAGTGCTCAGCTTGGTCGTTACGAACCCTTCGTAGGCGTGGTGATCGCGCACGGTCACTCTGAGGAGATAGTCGGGGGTGCCGAACATGCGGCGGGCTTCGAGGATTTCGTCGAACTGGACGACGGCTGACTCGAACTCCTCAATGGCTGCCTGGGTCATCTGGCTGATCTCGGCAAAGACCATGACCTCCATGCCACGACCCTCGGCCTCGGGGTCGGCCTATTTACTCTCGTGCTGATAGCCCGCTACCGCTGGATCCGCCGCGCCAGCTGTCAGACAGCATCTCGGGAAGCCCGCCTGAAAGGTCGAATCCACCATGCCTGACCCGCATTACCTTCTGGCGCAGTATTGGTGGCCTCCGCCATCACTTGGGCGTTGCGCGCAGTGCCGTTCGCGCTGCTGGCGCCGCTACGTCACAGCGAGCTGATCCGCTTTCTCGGTGATCACAGCCCGGTCGGCGTGATGATCGCGTTGGTCGGCTATACCGTCCGCAACATCGCCTGGCTCGACCCGACGATCGCCCTGCCCATCCTGGTGAGCGGCGCCATGACAACCGGGCCTTCAGATGTGGCGGTCCAACCTCGTGCTCAGCCTGGCGGGCGGCACAACCGTGCACGTCGTCCTTGCCACCACCATTGCTGGTGGCCTCGGGGGCTAGATGTCATCCGGGATTTCGCGGCCCGCGTCATCGTCCAGGGATGGCGAGTAGCACGCGATCTCTGGTTCCTGCATCCACTCGATCATGTGCGTCGGCAATCCTGTCCAGCGGCAGCAGTGTCCCGATCGCAGTGGATAGCGCGCCATCGCGCGTAGCGGTTGTTAGGTCCGCTGCCGCCTGTTGCTTCGACGCGGTTGGGAAATCGTCGCTCCCGAGCAAGCGGATCACTATGTTGTCGAAGAGCATCGGCCAGAACGGGAAGTCGGGCCGATCCCGTCGGGTGGCGTACGCGGCGATGATTCCGTTGTTCTTCAGAACTGCGGCGTCGAGGTCGATGTTGTCGGAGAAGCTGACCTCGATGATCCGATCAACCCCGTCGACCGCGAGCGCGCGAATAGCGCCGGCCGGGTCGGGGTGGTCGAGAGCCATGGCGTGCGTCATAGCAGGGCGCACGTGCTCCAGATCGGCATTTCTTCGCACGGTGCCGATGACTTTCGCTCCGCCCCATTGGGCAAGCTGCGCGGCAAGCCCTCCGACGCCGCCCAGCGCGCCATGTACGAGGACGGTCAGGCCCTCGACTGGGCCATCGGCAAACACTGCCCGGTGTGCTGTGATTCCTGGAACTCCCAGGCAGGCGCCAACCTCATCAGAAACGCCGTCGGGCAGCTCAATCGCTTGCTGAGCCGGCACCACGGTCAGCTCCGCCGCCGTACCGAAAGGCCTGTAGGACTGCGCACCGAAAATCCATACTCGCCGTCCGATCCTGGCGGGATCGATGCCCTTGCCGACGGAATCTATGACCCCGGCGCCATCACTGTGCGGGATGACTCGGGGATACGGCATGGCCGATCCCAGCCACCCACGGCGTTTCTTGGTGTCACCCGGATTGACGCCCGAGTAGCTGACACGCACCCGGACCTCCTCCGGGCCCGGCTCTGGATCCGGTTGCTCGCCGATCTGTAAAACCTCATGCGCCGCGCCTTGCCGCTCGTACCAGGCCGCGAGCATCAAACCTCCACGTGCTTACCCTGACAGTGCCACGATCCTGTCATGCGGCGTTGCTTGACGCTTGCGGATGTTGGACGGCGCCTGTTCGGGGGCCGCTACGAATGAAGTCGACCGCCGCGGAGACGACGGCTGGGTCGCTGAGTATGCGGTTGTGACCTAGTCCGGTAGTGGTCAGCAACTGCGCATCTGGCCAGCTACTCGCAAGCTTCCTGGAAGCATCCCAACTGGTTTCGTGGTCGTCGCGGTCATGAACGATGAGCAGCCGCGGGGTGGTGAGCTCGGAGGCCATCACCGCGAGGTCGAAGTAGGACATTCGCAGGCCGAATCGGCGCTCGATGCGTGTGATGAACTTGGCCCAGATGCGCGGACCGCCGCCGAACATGCGAACGAATGGCTCTCCATACGACGTGATGTCGACCATCGGTGCCACGTACACGGCGCGGTCGGGGACAATGCCATCCCGCATGGCAAGCGCTGCGACCATGCTGCCGAGCGAATGCGCGACGACGCCGTACGCGGGGCCGTGCGCAGCGACGACGCCTCTCAGCACGTCGCGGTGTTCCAGCGCGTTGCTGCCCCTCGGACCGCTGGGTCCTGGGTCGGAGTTCCCGTGACTAAGAGCGTCGTACGCGACGACGGCAAACTCGGCGTCGAGCAACGGCTTGACGAAGCTGCCGAGTTGGGTGCTGCTGCTGCCCCAGCCGTGGATCAGGTAGATGATCTTCTCGCTGTCTCCCCATCGGTGTCCGCGCACTGTCGCTCCACTGGTCGTGAGCTCAAATGGCGTGTCGCCGGCCGGAATGTCGCGCTTCGTCCGTCGCGGGGGTGGGACTAAGAACCAGAGGCGGTCTACCCATCGAGCGCCCAGTCCCGGGGCAATTACCTCGAGGATGCCCATGGCTATTCTCGAGGCACGAACGGTCGTACTTTTGATGCGGGTTTCAGGCATCGGTTGATCTCCTCCGGGGTATGGCTCAATCAGGGTCGGGCGGCATCGAGCAGGGCGTCGAGGCTTCGTCGGGCGCGTTGTGCAGCAAGAGGATCGCCCAGCAGTCTGCTGTGCTGGTGGAAGGCGAGCAGGATGCCGTGCATCTGGAACGCGAACTGCTCCGGGTCGGCGTCGTCGCGAAAATGCATCTCAGTGATCCCGCTGCGGAATATCCGCGCGATTGTCTCGTCGAGGTCGACTTGGTTGCGAACGAGCTCGTCCCGCACCGCACCCGGCTCGTCATCGAACTCCACCGCAGCTGCAACAAACAAACAGCCGCCAGGCAGCACGTTGGTGTCCCATTCCAACCAGTTCTCGAAGAACGCTCTTACCCGTGGCTCCCCTCGTGGAGCAGCGAGCGTCGGCCGGATCACCAGATTCACGAACTGGTCACGGGCGTAACGCACCGTTGCCAACTGCAAGCTTTCCTTGGAGCCGAAGTGGGCAAACAATCCGCTCTTCGACATGTGCATCAAGTCGGCGAGGGATCCGATGGTCACGCCTCGAAGTCCCACCTCACTCGCCGTGCGCGTCGCTTGCTCCAACACAGCGTGCCGGGTGAGCTGTCCCTTGCCCATCAGATATTAATAGCACGATCGTTCGTTCGATACAAGACATCATGCTAGAAGCTGGCGATGCCCTTCCCGATCACCGAAACGCCGATAACGAGAAGCAAGACGGCCATGATCGTGGCGTTGTTGTCAACCAGCCATTCCCGCAGCCTGTCCAAGGGACCGGCCACCCGAGCTGAGGCGATGACGTAACCGACAACCGGAATGAGCACGCTGCAGCCGGTGATCAAGACGAAGACGACGATGACCACTACGGCATCACCCAAGCTCAGGTTTGCGCCGCCGATGATCACTCCGGCCGAATCCCCAGCAACAGGTTCTTCGGATTGACCGCCGAGAGCAGGAAGCCAAGCCCGAGAGCCTTGATCGCAGTCATGGAGTCGATGGCGGACATCCACTTCGGCATCGCGGCTTGTTCGCCCTCGGCGGGCCGTGCTCGCCACTGCTTTGCTGCCAAGAAAAGCAACAAGGCGCCCAAGATGATCTTGATCACCCCAGAGACCGGAGATGAGTCAGAGGAATCCTGCTGCGGAAGTACCGACGACAGCAAAGTGAACAGCACTACCGTGACGAGGATGCCAGCCAGCCAGCCCAGCAGGAAACCCACACTCGTGGCCTTCGTTTTTGGCGACAGCAACATCAAGATCGCCGCGATGATCGGTATCGGGCTGATCGCGATACCGACCGCCAACGGCAAGATCTCACCGATGACTGAGCCCATGTTCGCAAGCCTCCCTGTCCGACCTGTCGCCACCCCGCTAGCAGCAACAGCCGAAGGAAGACAGTACTAAGTCAGAGGCCAGTCGCCATCTCTCCCCAGATGTCCTCCAGGTAGCGATCGGCATCCCGCAGTCCGGCAAACCATTCCTCCGCCGAGGCATCCGACCCATTGGTCTTGGCTCGATACACGTCCATCAGGGCCGCGCGTACACCGGGCGCCATGGTATTGGCGTTACCACACACGTAGATCACCGCACCGGTCTCGATCAGATCCCACACATGGTCCCCTTCGCGCTCGATCAGGTGCTGGACGAAGGTTCGCGGCTGTCCCGGCTCCCGCGAGAAGGCAATCTGCAGCTGGGTGATTCCCGACTCTTCGAAGGCCTTCAGCTCGTCGGCGTAGAGCATGTCATGCTCCGCGTTTCGGCAGCCGTAGAAGAGGAGCGACTTCCCGACGGGAACGCCCTTCTCCGCCAGCGCGGCCCGCTCTTGTAGGAAACCACGGAAGGGTGCCATGCCGGTGCCTGCCCCGACCATGATCATCGGGCTATGCGGATTCGCCGGCGGGCGGAATGGGATGGTCGGCTTCCGAACGAAAGCGAACTGTGTACTGCCCTCCATGCTGCTCGCGAGGTGATTGGAGGCAACGCCGTTGAAGTACCCGTCGCCGCTGCGAGCGGGACCATGGAGCACGCCGACCGTGATGTGGCAGCTGCTCGCGACCGCGGGGGAGGAGGAGATGGAATAGTAGCGAGGCCGCATGGGTGGCAGTAGCTCCAAGTAGACGTTGAACGGCAAGTCGCAACTGGGGAAGTCGTCCAGCAGTTCGAGCACCGACCGCCGACGGGCTGCCACCCGCTCGCGATAGGCCTCCCGGCCTGCCTCGTCGAGCCCGGACATTGTCTGCAGCTGCGCCGCTTCTTCGGGGTCCGCCGCGTATCGGGCCAGCACAGCAAGATCACTGCGACTGGCGACGTCCTGCAACTCGACGCAGGCGCCGAGGATGCCGAGCAGCGGCGCGGGTTCTCCCAGCGGCAGGTGGGTGTAGGCGCCTCCACCGGTCGGATTAATGGTGATGTATGTGCCGGCATCGAGACCGAACCGAGCCATAACTCGCCGAATGAGATCGACGTTGTTGCGAGGGAGTACGCCGAGATGATCACCGGTCTGATACTCCATTCCGGCTGGCAATTCCAGCTCGATATGGCGGGCCGACCTCGAGTCGGACCCGGACTGACCGTTCCTGAGCAGCTCCCGATTGATGATCAGCCTGGAGGGGTGAGCGCGGTAGGACATCACAACTGGGTTCGTCGTCTGCTTGTTCTCCATGGTGAGGCGGAGTCGAGGCTCAGTGGTGGACGCCGTGGTCGACTCGGCAGCGAGTCCGAGGCTGTCGGTGAGCGACGACCACAGGCCCTGATACCACTCCGAGAACTGACCGTCGAAGTCAGAGCGGGCGTCGCCCTCGCCGCGCGCATGTACCCGCCGGGCGCCGTGGGCCTCAAGCTGCGTATCGATCAGTGTCGGGACAGCTTGATAGGTGGACGCCCAGTCCATGTTGCCGCAACCAAAGACGGCGAAGGCCAGACCGGATCCGGCGTCAGACGGCGTTGCGGAGTCGGTGATCCAACGGCAAAAGCGTTCAGCGTTGTCCGGCGGGTGGCCGTTGTAGGACGCGCACACCACCACCAGTGCTCCCTCGTGGGGCAGCTCACCAGTGTGATCGTCGAGGGCGCCCAAAGTGACGGCATAACCGCGGTCTGATCCGTCTTGGGCAATGCGGCTTGCAATGCCCTCTGCGGTCCCCAGGTTGGACCCGAACAGCACCATGAGCGGCGTGTTGTGTCCCTCCCCGGTCCGCTGCGGGCGCGCCTTGGGCTCGGCGGCTTGCCCGTCGGTCGCCGGGGTAGTGATCGCAATCGGTGCGGTTCCGGTGGTTCGACCGGGGCGCATCTTGATCTTGATGAACAAACCGTCGGGCTTGATCGTCAGGCCCTCTTTGACCTTCAGCTCATAGTTCAGGTAATCGACGAACTCGAAGCGTTGCAGCAGCATGCCGAGGACCAGCATCGCTTCCTGCATGGCGAACTGGCGCCCGATGCAAGCCCGCTGACCCGAACCGAACGGCTTGAATGCGTTGGGCGGAAGCTGGGAGCGGGTTTCGGGGCGGAAGTGGTCCGGGTTGTACTCTTCCGCGTCGGCGCCCCAGACGCTCGGATCGCGGTGCAGCATGATCGTCAGCGCGGTAATCGAGGATCCCGTCGGCATCAAGTACGGCCCGACCCTGGCGTCGGAGTATGGGTAGCGGGTGAAGCCCGCCACCGTGGGCCACAGCCGTAGGGTTTCGCTGAGGATCTGATTCACATAGGTGAGGCCCTGCACTTGTTGGTAGGTGGGCAGCACCGAGGTATCGGTGCCCAGTACCCGATCGACCTCTTCCTGGGCGCGGGCGACCACCTCGGGATGCTTGATCAAAAAGCTGATGGTGAAAGAGAGCAGGCCGCTGGTGGTTTCGTGGCCGGCAATCAGGAAGGTCTGGCACTGGGCCACGATGTTGTCGTCGCTCAGCCTCTCTCCCGTCTTTTTGTC
>JBKPTR010000371.1:0-5898 GCA_046735615.1 Actinomycetota bacterium | reverse complement strand
GTGGCCCGGCCGATCCCAGAGCTCGCGCCGGTGACGAACACCACCTTCTGGTCAAGCCCGAGGTTCATCCTGCACCTTCTGTGTGGAGCCGTCGGCGATCCTGTGCAGGAGCTTGATCAGCGTCTGCTTCTCCGATGGGGTTAACCCAGCGGATGCCGCCTGGTCGGCGACGGCCCACGCCTCGAGAACGCGAGGAACAAGGGCGGCGCCGCGGCGTGTCAGCCGCAGGCGTATCTGGCGGCGATCACCGGTATCGGTCATGCGCGTGAGGATGCCGACACGTTCGAGGCGTGCGATCATCTTGGCGACGGTGGGCTGCTCGACACCGAGCCGATCGACCAGTTCGGTCTGCGTGCAGTCAGGGTGCTCTGCGAGATCGGCGACCATCAGCTCCTGGCCCAGATGAAGGCCCATCCGGGTAAGTTCGCCTTGCAGCACCGCGCGGTGCGATCGTGCGGCCGCAACCAGGGCGACGCCGACAGGATCGATACCGGCCGCGCGCGCACGACCACCCCGGAGCACAGGAGCAGCGGGGGTCACAACACTGTGCCTGCCGACTCGCGAAGCTGTTCGATCGGCATGCCATGGATCGCCGGTCAGCACGTCGGCACTACCTCATCGGTCCAGACTCTGATCTCCCCGGGCCCGAGCTTCTCGTCGATGCCACACCTTCTCTTCTCGGTGAACCGTCTCGATGTCGCGTCGTCGCGGCCGCCGACAGGATCCCGGTGGCTTGATTGGATCACCGTTCCACCCATTTGGTTATATTGCCGGTTATAAGATAGCCGGCAATGGAGTTGATGCGCAACTGGACCTGCGGATGTGTCATCAACCGCGACACCTGGTGGCGGCCATCCAGCTCCGGGTCAACGCGGGAAGGCCAGGCCACGGGCGCAGCATGTCGTGTCCCTGGAACCTCAGCGCCGCGCCAGGCCCCGCTCCCGTCGGATCATCTGGATGAGCAACGGGATAGTCAGACGGTCGGAGCGGCAGAGCACCACCCATCGAAGGCGCCCCGTGTGCCAAGCGGCTCATCCTTACCATGGACTGGGAACCGTTGTGCTAACCATCGTTGATGCAGGTTGGCTCTGACCGTAGGGGTCGAGATAGGCGCTCTCGTCGCCTCCAGTTAAGTGCTCTCTTTCGCGGTCGGTGGGGTGGCGGTCGGGCGGATGGTAGTAGCGGCGGCCAGACGCCGGCTGACGACCTCGGCAAGGTCGGTGCCGCGGAGGCTGGCGGCCAGCACCGCGCAGGCGGCGGCGACATCCTCGCCATCCACCCGCTCGGCCACCCGCGCAAACACCGGCGCGGTGCGCTGGATGGCCAGTGCGTGCAGCTGCTCGCCGGCGGCGGTCAGCCGCAATGTCACCCGCCGTCGGTCATCGGCGGCCTCCTGGCGCGCGACCCAGCCGGCCTGCACCAGCCGGTCGACAAGGCGGCTGGGATGGCCGCCCTCGGCGATCAGCAGCTCGCCCAGCTGGTTGAGTGATAGCGGGCCGGCCTGGGCCAGCACGGCCAACGCCTCGGCCTGGGGTGCGGTCAGTCCCAAGTCGGCCAGCGCGTCGTTCATTTCGCGCATGCCGGCGCGGTAGGCGGCCTTGACCAGCAGGGCGAGCGCTTGCACGTTGGCGGTCATGGACCTTGATTCTAGACCTACAGCATATGATGCTGTAGGATCATATGCTATGAGATATAATTCTCACATGCAGGAGCCAGCGTGGCTACCATCGTGATGACGGGCGGAACCTCGGGACTCGGTCAGGTCGCCGCCAACCGCCTGCTGGCCACACCAAGCACCAGACTGCTGCTCGGGGCACGTCGACCAGGGCCGCCCGCCGCGGAAACGATCCCGCTGGACCTGGCCTACCTCGACAACGTGCGATCCTTCGCTGCGGCGGTCGGTGGGCGGCTCGACGCAATCCCCATCGACGCGCTGGTGCTCAACGCCGGCCGCTCAGGGGACGCCGCAGGGCGCACCGCCGACGGGTTTGAGACCACTTTTGTGGTCAACCACCTCGCCCACTACCTGCTGCTGCGATTGCTACTGCCGCGGCTTGCTGACCATGCCAGGATCGTGCTGACCACCAGCGGCACCCATGACCCGGCCCAACGGGCCCCGCTGCCGCCACCACGCCACGCCGACGCGCAGCTACTGGCGCATCCGGAGCTGGACCCCGACCGCGACCGGCAGCCGCGGACCGCCAGCGGCCGCGCCTACACCGCCTCCAAGCTGTGCGTGGTGCTCGCCGCCCGGGCGCTGGCCGCCCAGCCCGAGGCCCGGGCGCGCCAGTTCACCGTGGTTGCCTACGATCCGGGGCGCACGCCCGGCACCGGGCTGCTGCGTAACCACGGGCCGGTGCCCCATGCCCTCTGGCAGCTGCTGGGATCACCGCTGCTGCGGCCGCTGGTGCCGAGCGCCAACAGCCGCACGGCGGCCGGCGGCACCCTGGCCGAGCTGGCCCTGGGCAGGGCGCATCCGCCGGCAGGCCGCGTCTACGCGGCGCTACGCCGGGATCAGCTCACCTGGCCCGACCCCTCGGAGCTGGCGCGCCGCGACGATCTGATGCACGCCCTATGGCGCGACAGCGCCACACTCGTCGGCCTGAACGACGAAACAACCCACCAGCTAGCGACCGGCATCAACCAGACTCGAGAAGACTACGGCGCCTTGAGCTCGGCCTTCCCGGGCCGTCTCGACCCACGGATCTGACGATGGCTCACACGCGGCCGTCCTTCCATTTAGGCCAATTTTGCCGACGCGCAGGCGGGGTCAAGATGCAGCCCCCAACTGGAGGAACGATCTTGACCGCGGCGACCACCGGCACGCCATCAAGGCCGGAGGGACGGCCGCGACGCGAAACTGGCCAACATCTTGTTCACCCGAGAACTGCACGGCCGCTACCACGCCCAGGCCATTCGTGTTGTGGAGGCAGGCCCCGTGATCCCCGTCCTGTCGTTGCCGCCCGCATGGCCGGCCTTGGCGACATAAGAGCAGGTCCTTACAGCAGCCGGCGAGGCTTGCCGCGCTCTTGACATCCAGGGAGACCCTTCTAAGTTGCGGTAGAGATCTGCGCTATCTGAGCGGATTCGTGCTGCTACACCTTCGGTGGCCACCCGGTCTCGGCCGCGGTCAGCTACGCCGACGTTGAGCCGCACGTGGCGGACCCCGAGGGTGACGCACTGAAAGCCCAGATCCCTACTCGATGCGACCGCCGCCCTCGAGGAGCAACTCACCCACACGGTGGCGTGGGCGATCGCGAACGCCGCCTATAGAGTTGATCGATTGTTACGTGATCAACACGGCGCCCGAGGAACTTGTAATGTTCACGGGGTACACATCAGAGGATGACGCCGAGAATCTGGGCGCCCCGAGTTCGGACGCAGATTGGCGACATCATCGGCCCACTCGTAAGCGGCCCGCGGACCTCGGCGGGGAGGTAGTTGTGACCGCCAGCGATTGACGGTTGGGCCAGGTCGGTCAGTATCCTCACTTTTGTCAGTGTCGAGCTCCTCCTCATGCGAACGATGTCGGGTTATGCGCCTTGATCGCTTTGGTGCGAGTTGGGCCATATATGCTCGCAGGGCCGCATCGCAACAGATGATCACTGAAAAATCAGATCCACCGTTCACCGGATAGACCCTTCATGCCTGCTTGGTGTTCGACCGGTATCCGGTTTGTCGAAGGACTGTTGTGATGCGTTCGGCGATGTCTTGCGCGTTGTGGTTGTCGGGTTGTGCGGCGAGGTCGTAGATGATTGTGGCGTAGAGGATCTGCTGGATGAGGTTGAGATCGGCGTCTTGGGGGAACTGTCCTTGATCGCGGGCTTGTTCGAGGACGGCTCGTACGCCCGACCAGTGATGTTGGCCGTGGCTGTGCCAGTAGGCCTGTAGCAGTTCGGGGTAGTCGTCGACCGAGCCGTGCAGGCGGCGGAGCATGCGGCGCAGGATCGGTTGGCTGAGGAATTGGGCCCCGTCGGCGACCATGTCGGCCATGTCTTTCCATTGTGGTGGCTGGGGGGCGAGCTCGTGGTGTGCCGATTCGATGGCGTGGATTAGTAGGTCGGTCTTGTTCGGGAAACGTCGGTAGACGGTGGCTCGGGTGACGTTGGCTTGCTGGGCGATTTGCTCGATGCTGGTGTCAGCGGCGCCGCGCTCGATCAGTAGTTTGAGTCCGGCGGACAGGATGGCGGCATCGAGTTGCTGGTCACGCGGCCGTCCCGATCGCCTTCGTGCCGGTGGGGTTTTGGTCATGCAGACGGTTTCCCGCCGACGACGCATCGTTGCAACCACTCGACCAGGTCCTGTCCATGGGTGCCGCGCCATCCCAGGTGGCCGTCGGGCCGTATCAGAAAAGCCGGCGAGTGTCGGCCGTCAGTTGGGCAGAGTGCTACGACCGGTATGCCGAGCTGCTGGGCTCTGGTCGCCAGGTCCCTGGCGGCTACCACGTCTGGGGCGAGGATCGCCCAGTTGCCACGAAGTTCAGCGTACAGCCGGGTACGCCCGCCCGCGTCGCTCCGACAAGCGACGTCCGGAACCCGATCACCGGCGCGCGGACGACGCACCGAAACAGGGAACCGGGGAGCGAGTGGACCACCGCGGTAGGAGATGCCGAGCTGCGACATCGCGTACCACATCCGATGTTGCACCGGGCGAAGACGCGTCAGTGGGAAGAACAGCGCACGCATGAAGCGGGCACGCAATCCCCGGCCGACGATGGCCTCGAGGGCCCCAGTCGTGGTTTTGAGAACCTCCTCGGCCTGCGGGCGACGCTCGGCCTGATAGCTGTCCAGCAGCCTGTCGGCGGCCAGTCCTGACACCGCGCCACGGGCGACCAGAGCGAGCTTCCAGGCGAGGTTCTCAGCGTCGCCGATGCCAGTGTTCATCCCTTGGCCACCGAGCGGGCTATGGATGTGCGCGGCGTCTCCCCCGAGGAACACCCGGCCCTTCCGATAGCTGTCCGCAAGCCGACGGTTGATCCGAAACACCGAAGTCCACCCGACCGCCGCCAACGCGCCGGCGTCGTATCCGATGAACCGTCGAAGTTTGGATGCGAAGGCGGCGATCACCTCATCGGCGGACGCGTACTCGGGAAAGTCCTCAGGAATGGACGCGAACAGCCGCCAATCGTCGGTACCCGGTAGTGGTATGACCGCGAACAAGTCGCCGCCCCGAATCCAGACAGTGGTTCCGTCTCGGTCCAAATCCCAGTCCACCCGGACGTCGGCCAGGACCACCCGATCGTAGAGAGGGGTACCGGGAAACCCGATGCCGCTCAGCTTTCGCGTGGCGCTGTTCGCGCCGTCGGCCCCGACCAGCCAGCCACTGGACACCGTGTGGTCACCGCTGCCGTCGCGTACAGTCGTCACGACACCGCTAATGTCGTCGTGGATGTCAACCAATTCGGTGGCCCACTCGACGTGCCCGCCGAGCTCGGTCAGGCGTCGGTGCAGCTCGGCCTCGATCTCGGCCTGAGAAATAAACATGGTCTGCCGTCCGTCGGGTGAGCCGTGCCCGATCGGTAACGTCAACGCCGTGCCATCGACGTCGATGTGGGCGTTAAGCGCCTTCACGGCACGGTCGGGAATGTCAGCCAATGCTCCGACCCGATCGAGGACCTCGGCGCCCCGTAGCTGCAGGCCCAAGGCCCGCGAGGTGGTCGCGGGCCCGGGCGCCTGATCCACGATGCCTATCTCGACACCGTGCTGAAGCAGCCCGCAGGCCAGTGTCAGCCCGGTGGGGCCGGCGCCCACCACCAGCACGCTCGCCCGTTCCATTGCAGTGCTCCGATTAAGATACAGTACAGATCTGTATTCTATGTCCTGATACACCGGCACGGCACCCGTGCCGCTTCGCCTTTGTCAGGACCTCAGCTGAGTTGGAGCTCAATTCGGGTCTGAC
>JBKPTR010000370.1:0-24561 GCA_046735615.1 Actinomycetota bacterium | reverse complement strand
GACCATGGCACGGATCTCCTCATTGGTCACCTCCTCACGCGAGACCTTCGGGTCACCGCCCAAAATCCGGACGACGATGTTGGTGGAGACGCCAAGTAGCCAGATCATCGGCCGCGCGATTCGGGCTGTGAAATCCACCAGCGGTGACAGGGCGAGTGCCACGCTCTCGGCGCGTTGCAGCGCCAACCGCTTGGCGGTAAGTTCGCCGATCACGATCGAGACGTAGGAGATCACGAGGGTGATCAACACCAAGGAGATTGTGTCTGCCGCACCGCTGCTGATGCCCAGTCGCTCCAGTTGGGGCGCCAGATCACCCGACAGCTTGTCGGCGCCAAATGCGGCGGCGAGAAATCCCGAGAGGGTGACGCCGACTTGGGCCACGGAGAGGAAAAGGTTTGGATTCGAGGTGAGCTTGGCGACCAACTGGCCACGCGTGCCTCGATGGGCCAGCTGCTTGACCTGGCTCTCCCGAAGCGAGACCAACGCAAGTTCGGCGGCAACAAAGATGCCCTGGATCACCACCAGAAGCAAGATCAGCAGAATATTGAGAGCGGCGCTAGACATCGTTGCAGCAGGTCAAAGGTCTGTCACAGTCGGCGTCGTCACTCACCCGAGCAAGCCTAGTAACCGGCTCAGGGTTGGTATGGCCGGCGCCGAAAACTTTGTTGTCACTCCATCGCGTCACTGGATTGGATGGAGCTCATGGCGGACTCGAACCCACCCGCCCTGCCTACGGCGAGGGTGTTCCCCGAAGCGGTTCCGATTCTCTTTGATGCCGAGGCCGGCGTCACGCTCCGGGCGGCTACGAGGAGAGATCTCCCCGCCATGGTGGAGCAATGCCGCGATCCGGAGATGATCCGCTGGACGACGGTGCCGACTCCACCAGATGGCTACCAATTGCGAGACGCCGAGGAGTTCCTTGCACTGACCGCCGTCGGTTGGGCCAGTGGTCAACGACTCGGCTGGACTATTGAGGCGGAGCGAGACTCCGAGCGCGGCTTCTGCGGCAGCATCGATCTCCGGCTGGAGGGCGACGGGGTCGCCGAGGTCGGCTTCGGCTTGCATCCGGCGGCACGGGGCCGCTCGATCATGACCGCAGCGTTGCACCTGGTCTGCAACTACGCGTTCGAGGTTGTCGGACTGCAGGTCATTCGATGGCGCGCGGTAGTCGGCAACTGGGCGTCCCGGCGGGTGGCAGCGAATGTCGGGTTTGTCTTCGACGGTGCCGTCCGGAGCCTGCTGGTGCATCGAGGCGAGTTGTTGGACGGTTGGATCGCCACGTTGCTCCGAGACGATCCCCGAGCACCGCAGCCGTGGCTGCATCCCATCGAGATGCAGGGCGATGGAGTGCGGCTGCGGGCGTTCCGTACGTCCGACGTCGACCGCATCGTCGAAGCCTGCTCCGACCCACGTACGGCGCACTGGCTCGTCACGATGCCGCGGCCGTACCAGCGTCACAACGCACTGGCCTACCTGGACTCCATTGGCGAGCTAGCGGCGCGCGGAGCCGGTGTCGCGTGGTGCATGGCTGATTCGGAGGACGACCGCTGCCTGGGTTCGATCAGCCTGGATGGTCTCAACGGGTATGCGAAGCGAGCCGAGATTGGATATTGGGCGCATCCCGACGCCCGCGGTCGGGGCGTTGTGACCGAGGCTGTCCGGCTCGTGACGCAGCACGCCAAAAAGTCCGGCTTGGCGAGGTCGATCCTGATTCGTTGCGCCCGCGGCAATACGGCCTCGCGGCATGTTGCTGAAAATGCTGGGTACACCACCATCGGGATCCAACCCACCTCCGAACCCTTGGGCGACGGCGAGTTTGCCGACCTCGTGCTGTATTCCTGCCCGTAGCAATTGGCCCATACCGGCGGAGAGTGCTTGGCGTCTTGTGGGAAGATCTGCGGGTGACATTGCGGGTGAGCGTCATCGGCACTAACTATCTGGGTGCAACGCATGCGGCTAGTCTGGCGGAATTCGGCCATCAGGTGATCGGAGTCGACATCGATGTCGATCGAGTCAAGACGCTGAATGCTGGCCAGGCCCACATCTTCGAGGTCGGCCTCGAGCCGCTGCTGGAGAGACATACAGCATCGGGAAAGCTGCGGTTCACTACCGACTACACCGAGATTGCGGGCTGGGCCAATGTGCATTTCCTGGCGCTGGGTACGCCGTCTGGTCCGGGCGGTGCCGCTGACCTGAGTCAGTTGTATGCGGCGGTGGATACGCTGGGGCCGTTGCTGACCGAGCCGACGCTGGTGGTCGGCAAATCCACTGTGCCGGTCGGCACAGCGATGGCGCTCGAGGAGCGACTGCGTAGCGTGGCGCCGGCGGGGGATGCGGTCGAGGTGGCGTGGAATCCCGAGTTTCTGCGCGAGGCGTACGCCGTCGAGGACACGCTGCGTCCCGATCGGCTGGTATTCGGTACCCATTCGCGGCACGCGCTGGAAGTGCTGGAAGAGATCTATGCGATCCCGATCAGCGACCGTACGCCGGTGGTTCGGTGCGACATCGCAACCAGCGAGTTGATCAAGGTCGCGGCTAATGCTTTTCTGGCCACGAAGATCAGCTTCATCAATGCGATGGCACAGATGTGCCAGGCCGCTGGCGGCGATGTGGTCCTGCTGGCCGACGCCATCGGCTACGACAAGCGGATCGGGCGAGAGTTTCTGAACGCGGGGTTGGGGTTCGGCGGGGGCTGTCTGCCCAAGGACATCGCGGCGTTGGCCGTCCGCGCCGAGGAGCTCGGCGTAGATGTGCTCAGCGACTTCATTCGCTCCGTTGAGGCGATCAACGCAGGCCAGCGAACCGAACTTGCCGAACTGGCGATCGACCAGGCCGGTGGAAGTGTGGCCGGCAAGCGGGTCGCAGTGCTGGGGGCGGCGTTCAAGCCCGGTACCGATGACACTCGCAACTCACCTGCACTGACCGTCGCTGATCAGTTGCACGCGTCTGGAGCGGACGTACGCATCTACGACCCGCAGGCGAGACTGCCACCGCGCGAGGGATTCACCCAGGTGGCTAGCGTCGAACAGGCGCTGCTGGGCGCGGACGTGGTGTTGCATCTGACCGAGTGGCCCGAGTTTCGCCAGCTGGACCCCGAACGCCTCGGTGATCTGGTCAGATCGAAGGTGATCATCGACGGCCGCCTCAAGCTCCATGCCCCCACCTGGCGTAACGCCGGCTGGAAGCTCGTCCAGATCGGCCGCGCCACCACTCTCTAACCCACGCCGACTTGTCAGCGTCGGTGGATGCTCTGACGACCACTAACGCTGACAACTCGGGGTACACCGATGGCGCAAAAGGTCGGCGACGACGAGAGCCGGCTCCACCCGTATCTCAATCGCGGTTGTACGGAGTACATGAGCGCCGCGCACGACAAGGCCACGCTCTCGACGCATGTCGACCTGCCAGCTCTGCACGTCGAGGTGATGAGCGCCGTCCACCTCCAGGACCACACGCCGCCCATCCTCCAGCCTCCATTCAGCGTCGAGATAACGCACCCGACCGTGCGAATCAATGCGCCTGACCTGCCGATCCGGCTCTTGAAGGCCAAAGCGGCGGCAGATTCGTATCAGGTCAATTTCGCTCAAGGCTTGTGAGCCACCACGGATATCACGGATTGCTTCGCGCAGGTGGGCTTTATGTCGTATGCGCCCGACATGGTGCATCGCACCATCGAGCTCTTCGGCGGTACACAACCGTTGCTGCACGACAGCTGCGAGGAGCGCGCAAGCGAAACGCGGCCACGGCTGCCACGCGGCCGCATCGATCGCCGAACGCGCAACGTCAGTGCAAGGGAGTCCAGCCAACTCGATATGAAAATCCGATTTCACCCGCCGTGACTCGTGGACCCGCACTCCTGAGAAGGGATAGCACCGAGCTCCACGCGGAATGATGATGTGGATGTCGTCAGCCTCATTCGCGAATGAGTTGAAACCCGCCAGTTCAAGGGCGGTGTGGCTGGCAAGTGCTGCCGGATATCCGACATCTAGCACTGCGATAAGCATCAGTTGTCGACGCGAGGGACCACTGTTCTGCATCAGCAGGACGTGAGCCCCCCACTGGGTCCACCGTGACGCTCTGAGCTGGTTTCGCGCGAAGGCACGAGTCAGGCCGAATTGGTCAGCATGATCACGCCTGATCACGCCAGCTTGTAGCGCCGTTCGGCTGACCGCGGAATCCGGGTCGTACGGCGAGCAGATCACATTGAGAGTCTCTTGATCGAGTCACAAATCGTCCGCGCTCGTCAGAATCTGTTAATGAACGACTGGCAGGCTCCGCATTTGTGGACAACGACACCGACTTGTCAGCACAAGTGGCTGCTATAGCAACCAGCGACGCTGACAAGTCGGTAGGTAGAGGAGTTAGGAGGCGCGGGCGGCGAGGTTCTTGTCGAGAGTGTCGAGGAAGTCCTCGGTGGTGAGCCAGGACTGATCGGGGCCGACGAGCAGGGCCAGATCCTTGGTCATGGCACCGGCCTCGACCGACTTGACGACCACGTCCTCCAAGGTCTCGGCGAACTTGATCACCTCCGGAGTGTTGTCGAGCTTGCCTCGATGCTTCAGTCCGCCGGTCCAGGCGTATATGGAAGCGATCGGGTTGGTGGAGGTCGGCTTGCCCTCCTGGTGCTGCCGGTAGTGCCGGGTCACTGTGCCGTGGGCGGCCTCAGCCTCGACAGTCTTGCCGTCCGGCGTCATTAGGACGCTCGTCATCAGACCGAGAGAGCCGAAGCCCTGCGCCACTGTGTCGGACTGCACGTCGCCGTCGTAGTTCTTGCAGGCCCACACGTATCCTCCGCCCCACTTGAGCGCCGCGGCGACCATGTCGTCGATCAACCGGTGTTCGTACGTCAGCCCGGCCGCCTTGAATTCGGCCTCGTACTCGTTCTCAAAGATCTCGGCGAAGATGTCCTTGAACGCGCCGTCGTACGCCTTCAAGATCGTGTTCTTGGTCGACAAGTAGACCGGATATCCGCGCTCCAACCCGTACGCGAAGCATGCGTGCGCGAAGTCGGCGATCGAATCATTGAAGTTGTACATGCCCAACGCCACCCCACCGTCGGCCGGGTAATTCGCGACGACATGCTGGATCGGCTCACCACCATTCTCGGGAGTGAAGGTGATGGTGAGCTGGCCGGGACCTGGCACCTTGAAGTTGGTTGCCTTGTACTGATCACCATGGGCGTGACGGCCGATGATGATCGGCTTGGTCCAGTTGGGCACCAGTCGCGGAATGTTGGAGATGATGATCGGCTCCCGGAACACCACGCCGCCCAAGATGTTGCGGATGGTCCCGTTAGGCGAAACCCACATCTTCTTGAGGTTGAATTCCTTTACCCGCGCCTCGTCCGGTGTGATCGTCGCGCACTTGACACCGACGCCGTGCCTCTTGATCGCGTTCGCAGCGTCGACAGTGACCTGGTCCTCGGTGGCGTCGCGATGAGTGATACTGAGGTCGTAGTAGTCGAGATCCACATCGAGATAGGGATGGATCAACCGGTCCTTGATGAACTGCCAAATGATCCGTGTCATCTCGTCGCCGTCGATCTCGACGACCGTGCCTTCGACCTTGATCTTCGCCATGCGGCCAACCTATCGAATGGGCCACTTGGTCTTCGACGCGCTCAGCCCGCATACGACGGCCGGTACACGAGGTCGACCCGATCCTGAGGTCGCTGCGCCTCTTCGTACGCGTCCTCGCTCGGCATCCAGTCGGTCAGCCAGCGGTCCATCCGCTCCGGGCCGTCCCGCTCCAAGGCTCGCGCCAGCCGAACCTCGTACGGCACCTCGACCCAAATCGTGAAGTCCCAGGGGACACTGAGCCGTTCATCGGTAGCCGATACCCCCTCGACAACGATCGGCACCCCAACTGGAACGGTGCGCCACTCCGCACCCATGTTGCGGTCGAAATCCCAGCGCTGGTACCGACCCGGTCGACCGGTGAGCAGCGGCTGCAGCACCTGCCGGACGAACCGGTCCCGCTCCCAGCCCTGCAGGTCAGGGCGGGCGAAATCGTCAATGTGCACGACCACCGACCCGGGCAGTGCTGCCGCGATCCGGGCCGCCAGCGTGGTCTTGCCCGTCGCACCCTTGCCATCGACCCCTACCCAGCGGGTCCCCTGCCGCCCCTCAAGGCCGGCGACCACGGCAGCGACCGGGTCGACCGCGGAGCTGGGATCCATCACCAGACCTCACCATGCCAGGAGTTCTTGGCCTTGCTAGCGTCACCCTACGTATCGACCCGTCCCACGTTGGAGGAATTCCGTGAGCACACCCGTGAAGGTTGCCGTGACCGGCGCCGCCGGCCAAATCGGATACAGCCTGTTGTTCCGGATCGCCAGCGGTTCGATGCTCGGTCCGGACCAGCCGCTGGAATTGCGCCTCCTCGAAATCACCCCAGCACTCAAAGCGCTGGAGGGCCTGGTGATGGAGCTCGACGACTGTGCCTTTCCGCTGCTGAGCAAGGTCGAAATTGGAGACGACCCCAAGACCATCTTTGATGGTGCCAATCTGGCTTGCCTGGTTGGCGCGCGACCTCGCACCAAGGGGATGGAGCGTCGGGATCTGCTGGAGGCGAATGGCGGCATCTTCAAGCCACAGGGGCAAGCGATCAACGACAACGCTGCCGATGATGTCAAGGTGCTGGTGACCGGCAACCCAGCCAACACGAATGCGCTGATTGCCATGCGCAACGCTCCTGACATCCCGGCCGAGCGGTTCAACGCGTTGACCCGCCTCGACCACAATCGAGCGAAGGCTCAGCTGGCCGCGAAGACGGAGGCCAGCGTCAATGACATCACCCATATGACGATCTGGGGCAATCACTCTGCGACGCAGTACCCGGATCTTTTCAATGCCCGGGTGGGTGGGCAGAACGCCGCCGAGTTGATCAGCGACCAGGGATGGCTGGAATCGACCTTCCTGCCCACCGTGCAACAGCGTGGAGCAGCAGTCATTGAGGCTCGCGGCGCCAGTTCAGCGGGAAGTGCCGCCAACGCGACGATCGAGCACATGCGGGACTGGGTGCGCGGGACGCCGGAGGGCGATTGGGTGTCAATGTCGGTCCCGTCGGATGGCTCGTACCAGGTCCCCGAGGGCCTGATCTGCTCATTCCCTTGCACCACGACTGGCGGCGCCTACCGGATCGTGCAGGATCTGACGATCAATGACTTCTCCCGCGGCAAGATCGACGCTAGTGTGGCCGAGCTGGTCGAGGAGTGCGATGCCGTCCGAGCGCTAGGTCTTATCGACTAATGCGCCCGCCACGTTTGGCACGACCGCCACACTGGTTGCCATGAGTGAAAGCCAGCGACCGAACCCGTTCAGCCGCGAAGGATCACAACCCTCGGACGGACTCGACGGCGATCCGGATCAAGGGGCGGCAACGCAACAGCCGCACCAGTCTCCCGCTGAGGCGAGTGACCCAGGGGCTCCTGACTGGCCGTCCTATCCTGCCGAGGACCCGTACGGCAGGTCTACTGCGGATCCGTACGGAATGCCAGGTGACTCGAACTCGATGTACGCCGGACCAGCGCATGGCTTCAACGTTGGTCCAAGCGCTCCATACGCTGACCCCGGCCAGAGCTACCAACAGCCATACAACTACGGCAGCGCTTCTTATGAGGCCAATCCCTACCAGCCAGCCTTTGGCGGGGTGAGCCCGTACGGCGCAATGCCGAGCGAGGAAACTAGGCAGACGCAGCACCCACAGGCGACGCTGGCGCTGATCTTGGGCGTCCTTGGCACCGTGCTTGGAGTGACCTGCATCGTCGGAGGACTGATTGGGATCGGTGGCATCGTGGTCGGTCGGCGCGTCCGCAACGAGATTGACGCGGAGCCGGGACGCTACACCGGTCGCTCCCAGGCGGTCGCCGGTATTGTCACCGGAATTGTTGGAGTGTCGATCTTCACACTGGTGACGGTGCTCATTGTGCTCGCTGTGGTGGCCGGCATTTCGAATGCAAACTTCTAACTCTTAACCCACGGTAGACAGATCGCATAGCGGGCGAGCCACCTGCGTTCTGCCGAGCCCATAAGGAACAATGTTGGCCATGACTAACCCGTACGAGGAAAATCCACAGACTCAGCCGAGCCAACAAGATCCCTACGCTCAGCCGGGTCAGCAATACCCCCAGGGCGGCGGTCAGCAGACTCCTTATGGCCAGCAGTCGCCCATGCCTTATGGCCAGCAGTCGCCCATGCCTTATGGCCAGCAGTCGCCCATGCCATATGGCCAGCAGCCGTACACCATGCCGCCGGTGCAGGAGCATCCGCAGGGAACCCTGATCCTGATCTTCGGCATCCTCGGAATCTTCATCACGATCTTCGCCCCGATCGCCTGGTACCTGGGCAACAAAGCCAAGAGAGATATCCAGACCTCGGGCATCCAGTACTCAAATGAACAGAACATCAGCGTTGGGCGCATGCTCGGCAAGATCTTCACGATCATCGCCATCATCTCGATTGTCTTCGTGATCGTCGTGTGGATCATTATTGCCATTGCAGCCAGTACGAGCGGATAGGCGGGGAAGCGGCAACAGCTGCGAGCGATCGAACATTGCGCGAGCAGCTCCAGAAATCAGCTGCGAGCGTCGGAAAATCGCGCGCCGCCGTGCTGAGGAGGAGCGAGTGGAGGTGTTCTTCCCTCTGCGAGCGACGACGAAGTCGGCGGACTCCACGCGCGATCGCGCGAGCAGCTGCAGAACCTAGCGACCCTCGGGAACAACGATCGCCAGTGCGATGATTGCCGCCCCAGTGACGGCAAGAACGGTGACATCAAAGGCCTTCGTCCTTACCTGAAGTAGCCCAGCGTCGCGGCTAGGCAAGGCGATCCGTTCCACTGCGCCGACTCCGAGGGACGCGCCGATGAGCAGGCAGCCCAGGCGCCACGTGGACTCTCCGAGGAAGCTCACCACCAGGCCAGCGAGCACCCCGACCACCACGATCAACAGCGGCCATTGCCGCAATGACCTTGCCGCCGCGCTTGCCTCAGGCCGCCGCACGAGCCACCAGTTGCTCGGCGCGTTCGACGACGTTGCTGAGCAGCATGGCTCGGGTCATCGGCCCGATACCGCCAGGCATAGGCGCCACCCAGCTCGCGACCTCACGTACGCTCGGATCAAGATCACCAATCAGCCCCGAATCGGTACGGGTGATACCGACGTCCACGCATACCGCGCCCGGCTTGATCATCTCTGCAGTGACCAGATGAGGCCGGCCCGCCGCCGCAACCACTATGTCGGCCTGAAGAGTGTGCCGCGAAAGCTCAACGGTCCCGGTATGACACAGGGTGACCGTCGCGTTTTCGCTCTTGCGCGTGAGCATCAGTCCAAGCGGACGGCCGACCGTGGTGCCTCGGCCGATCACGCAGACCTCCGCCCCATTGAGGCCGATGCCATTGCGGCGGAGCAGTTCGACTATGCCCCGGGGCGTGCATGGCAACGGCCCAGGCACCCCCAGCACCAGCTTGCCGAGGTTGACCGGATGCAAGCCGTCGGCATCCTTGTCGGGATCGACCAGGGCCAGTGCGGCGTTGTCATCCAGATGGCCCGGCAGCGGCAGCTGGACGATATAGCCGGTACAAGCCGGATCGGCATTCAGTCCTGCAATCACAGATGCCAGCTGCTCCCGGCTGGTCGAGGCCGGCAGTTCCACCTGAATCGAGGCGATGCCGACCTGCGCACAATCCCGATGCTTGCCCCGCACGTACGCGTGACTGCCGGGATCGTCACCGACGAGCACCGTACCGAGAGCTGGAACCACGCCGCGCTCGGCGAGGGTTGACGCCCGAGCCCTCAGCTCGGCCTTGATGGTCTCGGCCAGGGCCTTGCCGTCGAGAATCCGCGCCGTCATGTGCACCTCAGTTGATCAGACTCAGTGAAAGAAGTGTCGCGCACCGGTGAAGTACATGGTCGCTCCCGCAGCTTGGACCGCTGCGATCACGTCCCCGTCCCGCAACGAGCCGCCCGGCTGCACGATAGCCGAGACCCCGGCGGCCAGCAGAATCTCAGGTCCGTCGGCAAATGGGAAAAAGGCGTCGGAGGCAGCGACTGCACCGGCCGCCCGCTCCCCCGCGCGCTGAACCGCCAGCCGGCAGGAGTCCACGCGGTTCACCTGGCCCATCCCGACTCCTACTGACGCACCATTGCTTGCCAGCAGAATCGCATTCGACTTCACCGCGCGCGCCGCCTTCCATGCGAACTCCAGATCCGCGAGCGTCTCGTCGGACGCCGGCTGACCTGCGACCAGCTGCCAATTGGCGGCCCTGTCATGATCAGCATCAACGGTGTCGGAGAGCTGGACCAGGAGTCCACCATCGATGCGCCTACTCTCGACCCCGCCTCGGGCCGGCGGCTCTACGACGAGGATCCTGAGATTTTTCTTGGCAGCAAGCACATCAACCGCGCCGGCGGCGTACTCGGGCGCGATGATCACCTCGGTGAAGATGTCCGCGACATGTCGCGCCATCTCCACACTGACCGGGCGATTGGCCGCGATCACGCCCCCGAACGCCGAGATCGGATCGCAGGCATGGGCCTTTCGATGAGCCTCTGCGATGTCTTTCCCGACTGCGATGCCGCAAGGGTTCGCGTGTTTGATGATCGCCACAGCGGGGGCATCGAAGTCGTTGGCGGACCGACGGGCGGCATCGGCATCGACGAAGTTGTTGTACGACATCTCCTTGCCGTGCAATTGCTGCGCGCTAGCCAGGCCGCGGGCTGCTCCGCTGGTGCGATAGAGGGCTGCCGGCTGGTGTGGGTTCTCGCCATACCGAAGTCCGGTGACCTTTTCCCACGTACCCCCGATCCAGCGCGGGAAGCCGGTGCCTTCGCTCAGATCGCTTACGACGCTTCCCATCCAGCTCGCCACCGCCACGTCGTAGGTAGCCGTATGGACGAAGGCCGCCGCTGCCAGCGCTTGCCGTTCCGACAAGGTGAACCCGCCAGCAGCCACGGCTTGCAGCAGCTGCGGATACTGCTCAGGTGAAGTGATCACGGCCACTGAGGCATGGTTCTTTGCGGAGCTGCGCACCATCGCCGGGCCACCGATGTCGATTTGCTCGATGCAGGCCTCGGGAGTCGCGCCGGAAGCCACCGTCGCGGTGAACGGGTACAAGTTGCTGATCAACAGATCGAACGGCTCGACACCGAGCTCAGCAATCTGCATGCGATGCGACTCCAGCCGCAGATCGGCGAGCAGGCCGGCGTGGACCATCGGGTGCAGCGTCTTGACCCGACCGTCGAGGCATTCGGGGAATCCGGTGACTTTCTCGATTGGGGTGACCGGCAGTCCCGCCTCGGCGATCCTCTCTGCCGTCGAGCCCGTGGAGACGATCTCCGCCCCGGCGTCGGCCAAAGCACGTGCCACTAGGAGCAGGTCGGTCTTGTCATAGACCGAGACCAGTGCGCGCTTTATGGGTCGTCGGCTGCCATCATCCGCATTGGGTGAAGCGGTCATGTCCAGAGCACCTTCCTGTCGGCGATTCGCCAGCTCCGGGTGGCGAGCTGATGGGTGATTGCGACGAGCATGTCGCGTTCGGCAACCTTGATTCTTTCGTGCAAGCTGTCCACCGTGTCATCGTCAGCTACCGGAACCGCCCGTTGGTCGAGAATGACGCCGCTGTCGATCCCGGCATCTACCAAAAAAACGGTGGCGCCGGTGATCTTGACGCCGTACGCCAATGCGTCGCGAGGACCGTGGACGCCGGGAAAGGAGGGCAGCAAAGTCGGGTGCGTATTGATCATGCGACCTTCGAAGCGCGCCAGGAACTCAGGTCCGACGAGCTTCATGAACCCGGCGCTGATCACCAGATCCGGCTCGTAGGCTGCGACGTCTGCCGTGAGGGCTCGATCCCAGTCGGCTCTCATGGCGTGGTCCTGCAGCGGCTCAATGAAGGTGGGAATGTTGGCACGCGCCGCCCGCTCCAGTCCCTCGATGCCGGCACGATCAGAACCGACGGCCACGATCTTGGCTCCGTACGCCGGGTTGACGCAGGCATCGATCAGCGCCTGCAGCAAGGTGCCGCTCCCGGAGATCAATACGACGAGGCGGGCCGCCCGGCCCAGGCGTGTTGCGACGAGGGGCTCGGGCACGACGCACAGCCTAGCGACCGGAATCGCTGATTACGGTGTCGCAGGTTACACCGAGGTTCCGACCGCAGCGTCAGTCATTTCCCCTGGGCCGACCGGCCAAGCCCAACGCCAGCCCGGTAATCAGGCCGGACAAACCCATCGTCGTGCCGGCCATCACGAGTGAGGGAAGCAGCCGCGGGCCCAGATCCGCGAGCCGAAGCGTCCCAAGGTCACCGCTGGCCGCCCAAGCGAACCCAGCGAACACCGCACCAGCCAGCAAGCCACACGCTCCGCCTGCCAGACCGCCCTCGTCAAACCGGGGAGCCGGTCGGGCAGCGAGCAAAACCCAACATGCGATTGCCCCGGCAACCGCGCCAGCAGCAAGCCACCAGAGCTGAGCAAGATCGCCTGGGCCCGGCGATGGGAGGGCACCCAGCAGCGGGATGCCGGGGACCATCCCCAGTTGGGTCGCGGCAGGAGCAACGACCGAGCCGGCACCTAGTGAGAACCCTGAGCCGAGCGCGTACGACGCGGACCACATGATGGCATTTGGCACGAACGCGAGCTGGAGGAGCAGCAACACGATCCCGCCGGAAACACCGGGCTGCAGCGCCTCATGTAAGGCTTCCACCTGCTTGAGATGCATCCAGAGACCGGTGACCAGTACCGCAGCACCCGCCACAAGAATCACGAGCTGGGCCGCCAACACGGCGCGCAGGATCGTCAATGTCCAGCCCGGCGCTTCGGCTCGTGTCGCACCCAAACTCCGGCTGCAGCCCCACCACGCCGCCATGACAAGCGCTGCAATCACCGACGCCCAGCGGGCCGGCGCCTGCCATGGCTCACCCCACAACACTGCCCCGACAAGAACGGGCAGCTGGTACGCGGCAACCGTGACGATGCTGATCAACCCTGGACTCGCTTTGTTGTTGTGAACCTGGCGAGCGCTCGCCGCCGCAAATCGCGAGATCATGAACGCGATCATCGCGGTCGCGCCCCATGGCACCAGCGTTACCGGTATAGGGCCGATCCGCACGCCGACGCCGTTGCTCAGCAGCCAGAACAAGGTGCCAGATTGCAGTGCGCCGCCCAGGCTCCCTGGCCCGGTGCCAAGCAAGCCGAGAACCGCCACACCGGCGCAAAGAATCCAGCTCGCGGCAGCCGTCGCAACCGCACCAACGAGTGCCATGACTGGCCAGCTGATCGGGGGCGCGGAGGCTCGCGCCACAGCAGCCCGGGCAACTTTTTTCCGCGCAGAAGTCCGGTGCAGTGAGACCTCTGCAACGGCTCGTCGGGAGGAAAGAAGTGAAGGCATGGGCCTTTTAATCTTTGGCCATCTTGCGGCCAGGAGTGGGCGAGACACGCCGGCCCGAGTAAAGTCATCCGAGATCGTCGGCGTTCGAGGGATCCGGGGGCCGGCCCAGCCAGCTTGTGATGGCGCTCCAAGACCCGGGGGGGAGCAGTTCAGCATGGTGGACCAGAAGTCCGAGACCTATCGGCCGCGGCGAGCCTTTATCGAACCTGATGTTGAGCCCGCCGAGCCAGAGCGGCCGGCACAGTCTTTTCGCGGCAATGGGTGGTCGGTCCCGCCTCCCGCCAACGATGCGGATCATCTAAAGCCGCAATACCGAGACGAGACGCGCAGTAACGGCTGGTCCTCGCCGGCGTCGCCGACGGCTCCTATCCCGCCGGTAGATCCGCCCGGCGAAGAGACTTCACGGCCCGTCAACCTTCCGCCACGGCGTCCGCGGGGCGTCGATGATGAGACCACCGCGATCCTGCCCCGTAGTCGGGGGGGTCAGCGCCGTACCCCGCCTCCCCTTGACGCGATCGACGACTTCGACGAGGACGAGCGAGGGCCTTTGGGGCAGCGCGCCAAATTGGCGTTGCTCATCGGCATAGCCGCCGTCGTAGTCGTCATCGGCCTCGTCATCGGGTATGCAATCCTCGGTGCCGACAACCAACCTCAGCGCAACCAACCTCAGCCACTGCCCGGCGTCGCCAGCGGCGGCGGCACCTCCGGCAACGGCAGTCAAAGTCCGGATCAGACCGGGACGGCACTGTTGTCCGACGCTGCCATGCTCAATCCGGACCAGGCGAAGGTTCTCGACCGAGATCGCACCTGGAAGATCGGATTGACGCAGTCCAGCCCAGCCGAAGACGCGCCGACCGCGGCATGCTCTGGTAACGAGGCACTGCAGGGCCAGCCAACGCCACAGCAAAAGATGCTCCGCGTGTTGGAGAGCGGCGGGAAGAAGAAACCTACGGCGCTTCACGAGGCCACGGCCTACAACTCGGTTGATGAAGCCATCCAGGCATACGCGATCGCCTCGAGGACCCTCGGCGGCTGCGCAGTCACCGGCTCCTACATCGAATCTGGACACGCCGTCAGCGGGGTCGGCAACCAGGCCGTCGGCGTGGTAGTCATCGACGCCTCGAAGGGCCAGGCCCACAGCATCGTCCTCAACCGAACCGGCCGTGTCATGAACATCGTCGACGCCGCGCAACCGTCAAAGGCGCTCGCGATAAGCGACGTCGCCAAGGCGCTGGAGCAGGTCAACAACGTTCAGTGCCGCCCAGCCGGCGGGGAGTGCGGAGGCACCGCGGCTGTTAAGAAGGGCCCTCCGCCGATGGGTGGTGACGAGCCAGGGTTTCTCGCCACTGGAGACCTCCCCCCTCCCGGAGACAAGATCGCTCCGTGGGTAGCCACGCCCCTCGAGTTGCCGAAGGCGGAGTTCAAAGGATCGCAGTGCGAAAACGTGAACTGGAAAACCGTCTCGGCAAAGTCGAAGAGCTCAAGGGTCTACCTGATCCAGGAGAGTGGAGCGAACTTCTTCGGCTTGAACGAGATCGTGCTGACCATGAAGGACCACGAGGCCGCCAGCAAGCAGGTCGCCAAGATCAAATCCAACCTGGCGAGTTGCAAGAAACGAGTGCTCACCGCAAGCGTGGCTAAGTCTAAGAAGGTCACCAGCATTGGCGCCCAGAACACCAAGATCACTGGCTGGACGGTGGTGGTGTCGCAGAAGTCGACGCAAGGCATAGCCAAGTACCGTGTCGGGATCGTTACCGCCGGACCGAAGGTGGTCTACACCTTCCTGAACCCACGAGGTGACTACGACTTCACCAGCCGTCAATGGAACACGGTGGCCGTACGTGCCGGCGAGCGTACGACCCAGGTGAACTGAGGCGCTCTCAGGAAGGTTGCACATTTTGTTTAGCCGCTCGCGCATCGCGCCGGGCAGCTAGCGACGTCGTCACTCCTCGCGAAACTTGCCTATTGCGGAGTCTGACCTTCGGTCGTAGAGGTCGTTTCGCTCCTCGCTCCTCCGCTCGCCAGCGCGCGATTCCCGACGCTCGCGGCACGGACACTTGTCATGATCTCGCGCATCAGAGACGCGGTCTCACTCGGCGTCTTGCCGACCTTGACTCCGGCAGCCTCCAAGGCCTCTTTCTTCGCGGCCGCGGTTCCGGATGAGCCGGAAACGATTGCGCCGGCGTGTCCCATGGTTTTGCCTTCAGGTGCGGTGAACCCGGCCACGTAGCCGACCACCGGCTTGCTGACATTGGCGGCGATGTAATCAGCAGCCCGCTCTTCGGCATCACCGCCAATTTCTCCGATCATCACGACGGCGTCGGTATCAGGGTCGTCCTGGAACGCCTGAAGCGCATCGATGTGGGTGGTGCCGATGATTGGGTCACCCCCGATACCCACCGCGGACGAGAAGCCGATATCCCGCAGCTCATACATCATCTGGTAGGTCAAGGTGCCCGACTTGGACACCAGGCCGATACGCCCAGCCTGTGTGATGTCGGCAGGAATGATGCCGGCATTGGACTGCCCCGGTGAAATCAGTCCGGGGCAGTTAGGCCCGATGAGCCGAGTCGAGCTTTCGTGCGACAGTGCAAAGAACTTCGCCGTGTCCTTAACCGGCACGCCCTCCGTGATCACCACCGCAAGCGGGATGCGGGCCTCGATTGCCTCGACGACCGCGGACAGCGTGAACTTCGCTGGCACGAAGATCACAGTGACATTCGCTCCCGTCGCGGCCATGGCCTCGCCCACCGAGTTATAGACCCGTACGCCACCGTGTGCGAACTCCACCACCTGTCCACCCTTGCCGGGGGTGACGCCGCCGACGATGTTGGTACCGGAGTTCAGCATCCGGTGCGTGTGCTTGCGACCCTCGGAGCCAGTCATTCCCTGGACGATGACCTTGGAGTCGGAATTCAGAAAGATTGCCATGATCACACCCGCCCTTCAGCTCGCCGCCAGTTCGGCGGCCCGGCGGGCCGCACCGTCCATGGTGTCCACCTGCTCGAGGCCCGGCAGGTTCGCAGACGCCAGGATCTGCCGGCCCAACTCGGCATTGTTGCCGTCCAGGCGTACCACCAAGGGGACATCGACATGCTCGTCGCGACCGCCCAGCAGCTTGAAAGCCTGCACGATCCCGTTCGCCACCGCGTCGCAGGCTGTGATGCCGCCGAACACGTTGACGAAAACGCTCTTGACCTGGTCGTCGCCGATGATGATCTCCAGGCCGTTGGCCATGATCTCGGCGCTCGCGCCTCCTCCGATATCGAGGAAGTTCGCTGGCTTCGGTGATCCCGGGACCTCTTCGCCGGCGTACGCGACAACATCGAGGGTGCTCATCACCAGGCCAGCGCCGTTGCCAATGATCCCCACTGAGCCGTCGAGCTTGACATAGTTCAGGCCTTTGGCCTTGGCTGCCGCCTCAAGCGGGTCCTCGGCCGACGTGTCGGCCAGCGCCGCGTGATCGGGATGACGGAACGAGGCGTTCTCGTCGAGGGACACCTTGGCGTCCAACGCGATGATTCTGCCGTCCGCGGTCTTGACCAGCGGGTTCACCTCAACCAGCGTCGCATCCTCTTCCTCGTATACAGTGCCGAGCAGTTGCAGCACGCGCGCGATCTCCGCAGCATCCGGCCCTGAAAAGCCGGCGGCGGCAACTATCTGATCGGCCTTGGCCTGGTCGATTCCGATTCGGGGGTCGACCGGGACACGGGCCAGCGCCTCGGGGCGCTCAGCCGCAAGCGTTTCGATGTCCATCCCGCCCTCCTTTGAGCACATGGCGAGATATCGACGCTCAGCTCGATCGAGCAACAACGAGAAGTAGTACTCCTCAGCAATGTTCGCGCCCTCGGCGATCATGACGGTCTTGACGACATGTCCCTTGATGTCGAGACCGAGGATCTCCGCCGCACGAGCCTCTGCCTCATCGGGATTCTTAGCGATCTTGACACCGCCCGCCTTGCCCCGACCTCCCGTCTTGACCTGTGCCTTGACGACCACCACGGGGGTACCGATTGCGGCGGCGGCTTCCTTGGCCGCGGCCGGGGTGGTGGCCGTGATGCCGCGGAGCACCGGAACCCCGTGGGCCTCGAAGATGTCTCGCGCTTGGTGCTCGTACAGATCCACACTTGCCTCCGTGCTCCCCTGAGGTGGGACAACCAGATTTGTGGCGGAGGACCCGCTCGGGTGCGCCGCCAGACAGACGCTCCGAAGCCTATCCGTGACCGGCGATCTGGACGCAGCAGAGGCCGAGTCGATCCCTAGGACGCTGCCGTTGGTCTGCGGCAGCCGCACGACTCACGAATGACCAGCTCTGTGGCGAAGCGATGATAGGCAGGAGAGGGTGAATTGAGGTTGAGAACGGCAGATACGGCAGCCTCCGCCATAGCCTGGATTGGTTGCCGAGCGACCGTGAGGGGTGGCCAGGAATACTCCGAGTCCGATGTGCCGTCGTAGGACACGACGGCAATGTCATCTGGGCAGCGCAAACCTGCTTCCCGGATGGCTTTAAGGGTGCCGATGCACAGTTGATCTGAGGCGGCGAAGATCGCACTCGGCCGAGTCGGCCAGTTCAGGAGTCGTTTCGCCGCTTTGTAGCCGCCCTGCAGGCTGAAGGTGGTGCGCACGATCGGACCAGGCGGCAGATCATGCTCCTGAAAAGCGTCGCTCCAACCCTGTTCGCGCGGGTCTGGAATCGGCTCGGTCGACTCGCCAATGATCAATGCGACCGATTGATGGCCATGGACAGTGATGAGATGGTCGACGAGAACGCGTGCGCCCTCCCGCGAGTCGGGACCCACTCCGGCGTAGCCGGCAAAGGCGGTAGAGCAGTTGATCATCACCGTCCGACCGCTGGGAAGCCTAATGGTGCTGAAACCGGCGGGTGAACGGACGGTGGCGAGAAGTAGCCCGTCGATATGCCTGTCAGCCAGGTCGCTCACGATCCGGCCTTCATGAGCCGCGCTGCCATCGGAGGTGGCAACCACCAAGACGTAGCCATGAGCGGCCGCGGCGACCTCAATCGCACGGACGTACTCGGCGAAGAACGGGTTGGTGATGTCGGGAAGCACCAGCCCGAGCATCTTCGTCGAGCCTTTCTTGAGTGCGCGAGCATTGACGTTCGGCCGATAGTTCAGAATTTCGATCGCCGCGCGTACTCGCGCCGCCGTCGCTGGTGCGACGCGCCGAGGGCCGTCGTTGACGACATAGCTCACAACGGCGGTGCTGACACCTGCATAGCGGGCAACGTCGGCCCTCGTGGGCGGACGGGCCCGCATCCGGGGTTCAGGCGGCTTAGCCGACACGATCCGCATTAGATGCAGATGCGGGGGGCAGTCCATTCTTCGCGACCATGTCCACGATTCCCTCGCGTCGTCGATTGGGGTGCCCGAGAATCTACAGGTGTAGACGAGGCTTTGACAAGCCAGCTCCAGCAAGCCTGAAGTTCCGCCATGCTCAAGCCGATTCCAAGCCTCAGTTGCACGCTGGTTTCACAGGTCCTACTGCTGAAGAGACCGCCGCGTGGTCCTTGAATCGTTGCTGTGGTGTCGCTGCTCGGGGCCTCACTCGTCACGGCGCTTTGGCCAAAAGCCTGAATGATGGGTGAGAACCGGCACTAAATTCTTGGACACAACTCCTAGGAAAGTCTTGCTACCCCGATATCTACAGGTGTAGCTTCCGGCCCAGCGCAACATTTTGCGAACGCCCGCGGCATCGCATTGGTCAGCGCATGGGAGCCTCGAGAGGAATTGACAATGACGTCCCACAAGATTGCGCGTACCCGGACTTCTCAAACCCGCGTTGAGGGGGCGAGAACATGACAACAGACACTGTTGAACCCGTCGTCGCAGCGGACTACAAGTCCGGCCTAAAGGGGACTGACAAGCCGCCGGGCCGCGGTGATCTGGGCATAGCGTTGATCTTCATCCTGCCCGCCCTTATTGGCTTCCTGGTGTTCTACGTCTATCCGTTCTTCCGCGGCTTCTACTTCAGCTTGACCAGGTACAACCTGCTCGGAACCCCGCACTTCATCGGCCTCGACAACTTCACCAAACTCTTCCAAGACAAGCTGTTCTGGAACGCGCTGGTGGTGACGGTCGAGTACGTCGTGATCAATATCGTGCTGCAGACCATCCTCGCCGTCGCGATTGCCGTGCTCATGCACCGGCTGACGCAATCGACGGTGGTCCGAGGCTTGATCTTGCTGCCGTTCTTGATCTCCAACGTCATCGCGGCGATGTTGTGGTTCTGGCTGCTGGACTATCAGATCGGCCTCGTCAATGAGTTCATCTCCGCTATCGGGCTGAATAAGATCGCCTTCTTCGGAGACGCCGCATGGGCGATCCCGACGATCGCCGTGGTCAATGTCTGGCGGCACATGGGCTACACCGCCCTGCTGGTATTTGCTGGCTTGCAGACGATTCCCGGCTACGTGTACGAAGCGGCCGCCGTCGATGGCAGTACCGAGTGGAAGTCGTTCTGGCGGATCACCTTGCCGCTGCTGCGACCAATCCTCGCGCTGGTGTTGGTGATCACGGTGACTGGGTCGTTCCAAGTGTTCGACACCGTCGCAGTGACCACTAGGGGCGGGCCAGGCAATGCCAGCCGCGTCATGCAGTACTACATCTACCAAAAGGGCTTTACCGAAGGCCAGTTCGGCTACGCCAGCGCCCTATCTGTGATCTTGTTCATCATCCTCGCCGCAGTCGCGCTCTTCCAGCTCAGAATCTTGCGCGCCGGCGAATCCGACCTGGCCTGAGAGGAGTCAGCTATGGCAACAACCACCTCCGTCCCCTCTCGTGCAGCTGAAGTCGCGCCCAAGCCGGAGCCTAAGGGCAAGCGGATCAACGCCGGCCGGGTGGCCGCCTGGACAGTAATGATCATCCTCATTCTGATCACCCTGTTCCCGTTCTACTGGATGCTGCGCACTGCGCTCTCCACCTCGAAATCGCTTTTCTCCGACCCGGCCTCGCTGTTGCCGGTCGATTTCACGTGGGGTGCGTTCAAGCGTGTCCTCGGCCTGGCGACATCAGCAGAAGCGCAAGCCGAGGGCGGTTCCGGCGCGGCCGTGAACTTCTGGCTATTCCTGCGTAACTCGATCGTCTACGCCACGCTCTCCACGGCTGGTCAGGTGTTCTTCAGCGCCCTGGCGGCGTACGCGTTCGCCCGGCTGCGCTGGCCCGGGCGGGACAAGGTGTTCTTCATCTTCCTCACGGCGCTGATGATCCCGCCGATTTTCGTCGCGCTGCCGAACTTCATCCTGATCAAGAACCTCGGACTCCTCAACACCTTCCCCGGCTTGATCCTGCCCTACTTCTTCATGACGCCGTTTGCGATCTTCTTCCTGCGGCAGTTCTTCCTCGGCATCAGTCGAGAGATCGAAGAAGCCGCCAAGCTCGACGGCGCCGGGCACTGGCTGATCTTCTTCCGGATCGTCCTGCCGATGAGCTGGGCGCCAATCATCACCTTGTTCATCCTGACCTTCATCACCCAGTGGAACGAGTACTTCTGGCCGCTGCTGGTCGGGGCCAACGACAAGGTGCGTGTGCTAACGGTCGCGATCGGGGTGTTCAAATCCCAGACCCCGCAAGGCAGCCCGGACTGGGCCGGGTTGATGGCAGCGGTCCTCGTGGCCGCGCTGCCAATCCTCATTCTGTTCTTCGCGTTCGCAAAGAAGATCGTCAACTCGATCGGCTTCTCCGGCGTGAAGTGACGTTCCGACCCATTAACAACCTTGGTGATCTTCGCCGAGGTAGAAGCGAAAGGATCTGCCAACGATGGCAAGAATGCGCAAGAAGCTAGGCGCCGTGCTGGTGGGCGCGGCCGCCCTGAGCCTGACTCTCACCGCATGTGGTGGCGGTGGTGGTGGAGCCGAAGGCGAGGCAGGCGCCGAAGGTGGCGCGATCGACACCAGCGGCGCTTCGGGCGACGTCGGCTACTGGCTGTGGGATGCCAACCAGCAGCCCGCGTACCAGGAATGCGCTGACAAGTTCAAGCAGGCCAACCCCAATATCAATGTCAAGATCACCCAGTACGGATGGGATGACTACTGGGCCAAGCTCACCAATGGCTTCGTGGCCGGCGACGCTCCCGATGTTTTCACCGACCATCTGGCCAAGTACCCAGAGTTCGTCACTCAAGAGCAGTTGGTCCCACTGGACGACACGCTTACCAAGGACGGCTTTGACGTCAACCAGTACCAGGAAGGCCTGGCGGATCTCTGGAAGGGCCCGGACGGCAAGCGCTATGGCCTGCCCAAGGACTTCGACACCGTCGCGATCTTCTACAACAAGAAACTGATCGCCGATGCGGGTGTCAAGGAAGCCGATCTGCAAAGTCTCCAGTGGAATCCCCAGGATGGCGGCACGTACGAAAAGATGATCGCTCACCTGACGCTGGACCAGAGCGGCAGGCGTGGAGACGAGCCGGGCTTCGACAAGAGCAAGGTCAAGGTCTACGGCCTGGGACTCGACGGTGGTTCCGGCAGCGGGGTCGGGCAGACGCAGTGGAGCATGTACACCGGCTCCAACAACTGGCAATTCACCGACAAGAATCCGTGGGGAACCCACTACAACTACGACCAGCCCGCTTTCCAGGACAGCATCAAGTGGCTCGCCTCGCTGATCGAGAAGGGTTACATGCCCTCAGTCGCCGCGGTTACCGGCCAGGGCTCAGCCGACATCTACGCAGCCGGCAAATACGCGATGATCACCAATGGCTCGTGGATGATCAACCAGATGTTCGGCGCCAAGGGCATTCAGACCGGCGTCGCGCCGCTGCCAGCCGGACCGAGTGGCAAGCGGGCCAGCATGTACAACGGGCTGGCTGATTCCATCTGGGTCGGCTCGAAGAACAAGCCAGCAGCGGCGAAGTGGGTCGAGTTCCTCGGGTCACCGGACTGCCAGAACATCGTGGGCGAGAAGGCCGTCGTGTTCCCGGCGATCCCGCAGGCGACTGACAAGGCTGAGGCCGCGTTCAAGGCCAAGGGAGTTGACGTGTCGGCCTTCCTGGTCAATGTGGAGGAGAAGACCACGTTCTTGTTCCCGATCACCGACCACGCCTCGCAGATCGAGGGCATCATGCACCCGGCCATGGATGACGTCTTGTCCGGCAAGGCGCCCGTGACATCACTGACCGACGCCAACAACCAGGTCAACCAGCTATTTGGATAGCCGGCGTGTCAATGGGCGTCATCCGGGCACCATCCCGGGTGGCGCCTCCCTCGCGATGCCTCCAGATCAGCGGAGGTATGCGCCCTGAGCTTGTCGAAGGGCGCGATCGAAGCGGCTCCAGCCTTGTGAAGCTCAGCTCGCGTCAACGTGGTGCGCATCTCCAACATTGGCGCGCACCCAGGACACGATCTCGCTCATCGTCGCCCCCGGCGTAAAGACCTTCGCGACGCCCATCTCTGCCAAGGCTTCCCGATCGGCCTCGGGGATGATGCCGCCTCCGAAGACAACGATGTCATCGGCTTCGGCCTCCTTCAGCAACCGGATGACCTTGGCGAACAACGTCATATGTGCGCCTGAGAGAACCGACAGCCCGATAGCGTCGGCATCCTCCGCCAGCGCAGTTGCGACGATCTGCTCCGGCGTCTGATGCAGCCCGGTGTAAATCACCTCCATGCCTGCGTCCCGCAGTGCCCGTGCCACCACCTTGGCGCCGCGATCGTGACCGTCAAGTCCCGGCTTTGCCACAACGATCCGCAGTGGAGCCGAGGACGAAGACGCCACATCAGATTCCACGCAAGCCAAACTACTACCGAGTAATATTTCGTTGTGCGGCAGAGTGCCGATGGAGGCATTTCACCTGCGGCGCTCTCACGCCTCGTGACGCGAGACCTGCCGCACATCGCATCAGGACTCGTGGTCGAGGCAGCTTGGGCCACGGCACACCTCGTGATGTATCCACTCGGATTTCTCTCGGCGCCGACTCGTGTCACCAATGGGCCTCGCCATCACAACCTCGGCCGGCTCAGCCCTGAACAACGTGGGCTCTTCCATGTCGACGTGGACGCGGCCGAGACGCCGATTCTGCTGGTGCACGGGCTCATCGAGAACCGTGTGATCTTCAGTGTCATGGAGCGCGCGCTTCGGCGGCGCGGCTTCCAAACGCTGTCAGCCTATGACTACGGCTTACACACCCACGACATCCCGCGGGCAGCCGTACGGTTGGGCGAGGCCATCCAAAAACTGTCCACAGCCACCGAATACGAACGCATCCACGTCATCGGCCACAGTCTCGGTGGCCTGATTGCCCGCTACTACGTGCAACGCCTCGGAGGCGACAGCCACGTACACACCCTGGTAACCCTGGGCACGCCGCACCAAGGCACCCAGCTAGCGTGGGCCGCGCCCCTGTTGCCGCTCATCCGCCAGCTCACTCCGAGCTCGCCGGTGATTCAGGAACTCGCCCAGTCGGCAGCCGGCTGCCGTACCCGGTTCATCGCGTTCCACAGCGACATCGACCATCTGATCGTGCCCAGCCGCAACGCCCGGCTAGACCATCCCGACCTCAACGTGCGAAACATCGCAGTGCACAGTGTCGGCCATCTCTCGATGCCCAACAACGGACGCATCGCCTTCACCATTGCTCGAGCGTTGCAACAGCTTGATCAGGACGGAACCGCGGCAGCACTTAACGCTTAGGCCCAACAAAATTCGGGCAGGCCGTTGAGGTTCCGTAACCTGTTTGTTATCTTTCTCACGTTGTCTGGCCTACTTCGGGGTCCAGTCAAGAGCGGAACTAGATCAGACACAGTTGGCGCACGGTCCAGGACATTCTTTGGATCTCCTGGATGCCGGATCGGCCCTGTGGGGCTCGATCGCGTGCCAGCACCGATCGATGAGGGGCGAGGGAGCTGTCCGGGGAACAGCGAACCGAACACACAAAAGATCCAGACGTCACCGCTCCAGCCGAGCCCAGTGCGGGCCGGGGCTGGCTTTGGCATGGATTCGCCGCACTTGGCATATCTGCCTTGGGCCTCGTCGTCGCGGGCGCAGTCGGCCTAACGACCAAGGCACGGACCAGCGACGGCGAATTGTCAGCTCTGCCCGAAACCTCGACCGTCGTTGCGCCGATCGAGAAAGCAGCCGATAAGCAGTCTGCTCCCAAGACCGAGACGTTTCCGGCTTTCACCAGACGGGAAACACCGGCTGATCGACCCGCCAGGACTGCCGCT
>JBKPTR010000369.1:0-4817 GCA_046735615.1 Actinomycetota bacterium | reverse complement strand
CGCGAGGTCAGCGTCCGCTCCAGATCCAGGCTGCCGATAACGTTGCGCAACGTGGTGACGGTGAGCTGGTCGATGGCCTGCAGATAGTTCGCGACCTCATACGCAGCGGCCCGAGGGTCGGTGATCTGGTAGTACAACACCGTGTCGATGTTGACCACCAGATTGTCCTCAGTGATCACTGGCTGGGGATGCGATGAGTACACCTGCTCCCGAACGTCGAGCTTGTTGTTGATCCGATCCGCCAACGGAATGATGAAATTCAGACCCGGCTGCAACGTCGCCCGGTACCGGCCGAAGCGCTCGACGTTGTAGCGGCGCGCCTGTGGCACGACCCGCACAGCCGATGTCACCAGAAATACCAACAGAGCCGCCACGATGATGATCGGAACTAAAAGATTCAGATCCATATCTCCTCCTTCACCGTCGTCCAGCAATGTGTGCTCACGGCAGAAGCTCTCGGGGATAAACGATCGCCGTCGCGCCCTCGATCTCCATCACATCCACCGAGGCGCCCACCGGGATCACCTGGTCCTCATCGAGCGCACGAGCCGACCACACCTCCCCGGACAGCTTGATGAGGCCCTGCGTACCCGTAACCTCCTCGATGACCACCGCCCTCTTCCCAACCAGCGCGTAGCTGCCCTCACGCACCGGCGAAGGATGAGTCATCTGCCGTCTCGCGATCGGCCGAACGATCAATAGCCCCACCCCAGCCGTAATTGCGAAGGCGAGAACTTGCGCCAGCAAGGAGCCGCCCACACCGGCGACGATCGCGGCCACGAGCGCTGCGGCAGCGAGCAACCCGAACGCCAGGGTGAGCGTGAAGGACTCTGCGACGCCCAAGGCCGCAGCCGCTATCAACCACGCGATCCACGACATGAAAGTGGCCTCCCGTCCAAAGCGGCTACCTCGAAAGTACCCACCAAAACGCCGGCAACATACGATCCGGTATAGGCGAAATCACAAGTCCGTCGCCTGCCTGGATCGACGTTCTGGTCGCCGTAACCCCCCCTGCATGACCCGCTCGGTTAAGGCGTCGAGGTACTTGTGGGTGCTCACCAAGATCAGCATCGGCAACGCTGCTGAGTCGCTGTGCCTGTCGAGGAAGATAGGTACCTTTCGGCGGTTACGGTCGCTAGCCCCACCGCGTGGGGTGCCGGCTGCGCCGGCAGCAGTTGGCGGCGCGCTACCCGTCGTGGCAGGCGTGGTTGCCTCGTACAGGTCGGGAATGCCGTCGGCGTCGCTGTCGCGTTCCTCGATTGCGGCCAGGTCGCGGTAGGCGCGGTTCCGACTGCGGAAGATCACCGCGGCTGGCGCTGCCCGCTAACAGCGAGCTGGCCAAAACGCCGATCCTCACGTACTCGGCGCGACGGTCGGCGAACCCGTAGGCAAATTCGCCGATCAGCAGCGACATCATGAACTCAATCCCGGCGAGGGCCGCGACTCCGAACAGCAGGAATGGGACCCCAGTTCTGGGAATCGGTGACTGGGCCCCTTCCGTGATGATCTCGCGAGCCCGCGTTGTGCGATAACGCTCCCTCCGGAGAGACCAGCACTCGGCACAGCGACCAACAGCGCCGCAACAAAGACAGCCGGCGGAAGCCAGGGCCCAGTTCTGCGCGACGACGTAACTGCTGAGCAGATTGGCTCCCACCGCAATCACCGCGACCCCGATGAACCACCTGATCAATCGATCTGGATCGCCGGCGGGCACACCGTCAGGGTTCTGGTCACGCCCACCCCACAGTTTGGGTCAAACCGACGCGTAGAGAGGCGACCTCCGTTCGGCGGGTCAACAATCCGACGGATCGCGGCGCAGGACCGCGAGGCAATCCGAACCGAGTGCGCCGGAGCACGACCTATGCCCAGATGATCATGGACCGCGTCAGAGGGCTGCTTCCAGCAGTCGTGACATGATCAAGGGGCTCAGAACTCCCAGCGACTCCCGGGTCCTAATGCGTTGTCATGATCCGCAAGCAAGACGTCTTACTCTCCAGCCACAGTGTGAGAAACATGAACCTACGCCATGAAGGCCAAGGGCCAACAGAGCCGAGCAGATAGCCTATGCGCGTGGGGGCAAGACAAACTGCTGACCTGGCTGAGTTAAGGGACTGGGTAGAAGGACTCCGCGCGGCTGCACACAACGCGCGGCAGCTAGGCAACAGCACGCTAGCCAAAGCGTTGGACATCACCCGGTTTGAGGTTTACGAGTCCTACCTTGACGAGGAGTACACCAACAACAGAGCTAAGCGGTTGATGCTCAAGAGCTAAGCATTTTGTGAAAGGTCACCCCGAGCACAGGTCTTTGCGGGTGATGCGTCGCTAGGCGTGCGGCAAGTGCTGCGATCCAGCCGAACAGGGTGACGATCGCCAGCAGGAATGTGGCGTTGCCCCACGGCAAGAACAGGAAAACAATGAAGAGCGCACTGGCCGCTCGTGAAACGACCGCGATCGGTCGCTGCTTGGGGTCACCGCGCACCGTGGGAGCCATCGTCAAAGGTGCGAGCCTCGCCATCGCGATGATCAACAGGAACGCGATCGCATGCACCCAGGCGTAGGCCCGTGGCTTGCCAGCCGTCTTTCGCGTATTTCCAACGGTGTCAGGCCCGGGGTGGCAGGATGCCTGGGCAATGGGTCGATGTTGGCGCGAGGAGGCTCATTGATGGAACGGCTGTGGATTCGCGAGGTCCGACGCGCCGCCCGGCGTGCAAGTGCTCCGTTCGCTCGGCAGATCGCTTTGGGTTGCGGCGCGGCAGCCGTCGGAACGATGGCCGCCTCGGTCCTGCCCCTGCAGTGGGATAGCGCTGTGGCGCAAGCCGTATGGGCCTCTGTGTGGGCAGTAGTTGGATACGTCGCCATCTGGACTGGGCTCTTCATTTATCACCTGTTGAGGTATCGATCGAGCGGATTTCGCGACGACGACTGGATTGCGCGACACGATGACTCCGATCCGGGTGGTGCTCTTTTCCTCGAGCTCGGTCGCAGGACCGGCGGCAGCCCGAATCCCGGAGTTGACCTGGAGTTATGCGTAAAGAGTCATGGCAACTGGGAGGTCGTTGATGACGACGACCTGGTGTTGATGCCAGACAAGGTGATCCGTTGCCGCTTCGATCTCAACCACAAAGTGTTTCCGAGCGGCTTCTATGACGTCCGCTGGTTCCGGGCCGATGACCGAGGCAAACTCATTGAAATTACCCGCGAGCGGTTCCAACTCCGGAATCACTCGATCGGCCGTCGGACAGAATCTGTCTCGCAGACCCCTCGAAGGTTGGCTCCCAAACCTCTGCCCACCAGCCAGGACGAGATCAAGCCACGGAGAGCGGTAGAGGCCCGCTAGTGTCGTGCGGTGAGCGGGCGGGCCGACCCGCTAACGTCCATACGCCGGCCCCAGGTGGCTTACCCCTGACTTGCGGAGGGCCGCGCCATTGATCTCAGTGATCACGGCTCGTGACCAGGAGTCCCGTCACCGGCATGCGGTCGCCGGAGCGGTTCTCGGTCTACCGCTGCTCCCCGTTGCAGATGCGCTCTTGGCTATCAAGCAGGCGCGAGGCTGGCACTTCGGATGATTTCGTTCAGTTCCTTCGTGGCCTTGGTCATCTCGTGCAGCTCACCCGGAGCCGGGCCGGCGAGTCAGACTGGCCAGCGGCTTGGTGCTTCGCTATGCGCCCGGGGCTCGCAGCCATAGACAGGGATCTTTGCGGTTTGTCAAGGCCCGAGACGGCCAGGTCCCCAACAATACGGTGATCGCGTCATCTCTTGACCGGATGCAGTGGCTGGCGCTATGCCCTTTGGGTGACCACGCGACGGGGTGACTCTGATTCGGCCCTATCGGGGGCCTACCTCGCTCGGATGCGGCGGACCCTCGGTGGTCGAGTGATGGAGCGACGGCTCACGCACCTGCCGGGCAACCTCCGGTTCCTGGTCCTCGCCCTGGTAGTGCTTTCGGTAGCCACGATGCTGACTCTTGCGCTGGCGCTGGCCTTCGGATGCGACTACACCGGTCCGAATTTCGCAATCGTACGGATCGCCCTGAGCGTGGTAGTCATCGCTGGCGCTGGACTCGGAGTTGCCACGGTCGGAGCCACTGGTGGCTTCGATGATCCGGATGCCGTAACGAACCGTCGACACCGGCTAGGTCGCCTCGCCGACGGCCTGCTGACAGGGGCCGCGCTGACGATCTTGTTCGCACTAGTCGCGGTTGACGCGCCGGCATTCACCGGCATGGGACGAGCGCCGGAGGCAACGCTCCGCGCGCTGCTTTGGCTGGCGCTTGCCGCTGCGCTCCTCGTCACACCCCGCCAATCCTGGCCAGATCCTCCTCCGAGGGCCGCCGACTCAGAACGCCTCCGCAGACTCGCTCTGCCGACCGTCCTGCTTATCGCGCTGATCGTTCTCCTGCTGCTGATCAGCCGGTCGCTGGTTGCCGTGCTCGCATTCGTGCTGCCCGCGCTGACCATCGTGGCGCTCGCGGCCCTTGTCGTCGTCCCGGCAATACTGGTGAGCGCAGCCTTGGCAGGCCTGGCGAGCACACAAGCGCACGGAGCCAGGCTGTCGGCCAGGATCGAGCGCCGACCACGACTTGTCTTGCTCGTGCTGCTCGCCAAGCTCGTACTGATCACTCTGGTCTGGTTGCTCGGTCGATCGGGCGCACCGAACGGTGCCGTGCTCAACCCCATTGCTGCGGCCTGGATCGGTTCACTGCTTGTCGCCGGTATCGTGCTCATCCTGCTCTGCCTGGAGCGACGACTTGGCCTGAGCACGGGTGACCATTCGCGGGCGGCCTGGCTGTCCGGCTTGCTGGTCGCCGTACCAATGGG
>JBKPTR010000368.1:0-11187 GCA_046735615.1 Actinomycetota bacterium | reverse complement strand
GATGGCTTCGGTGCCGCCGTTGCTGGCCCGGCCGGTGGTGAAGTAGGCCAAGAACTGGTCTCGCCAGGCCCGCAGTGTCCGACCGAGCCGGGCGATCTCAGCGACCGGACAGGTGTGGAATGAGTCGAGCACGGCGAGGGCGATCTTTTTGCCGTCGGCGAGGCTGGTGGTGGTGAACGCCGACCGCAGCTGCTGGTAGCAGCGCCAAGCGACGGTGACCTCGAAGTCCGGGTCGCCGGCTTGCAGTCCGGCTTCGATCCGGCTGATCTGGCGGGCGGTGAGCTTGTCGGCTCCGGCTCGCAGCGCGTTGCGGATCCGGTACAGCGGGTCGTGTTTGCGGCCGCGGTGGCCGAGTTGTTCTTGCTGGACCCGGCGTCGGGTCTGTTCCATGGCCGTGAGTCCGAGCCGTACCACGTGGAAGGCGTCTAAGACTGCGGTGGCGTCCTCGAGCTCGTCGCGGATTGCGTTGGAATAGCCCCAGAACGGGTCCAGTGTCCCAGTGCGGACTCCGGCGGTGAAGCTGTCGCCGCGGCCGGACAGCCAGTCAGCGTAGGCCTTGCCGGATCGACCCGGGACCAGGTCGAGCAGCCGTGCGGGGGTCGTATCGTGCCTGGTCAGGTCGACCATGCCGGTCAACTCCTTCGGCCCCTTTCCAGGCTTGGGGCTGTGGTGCCAGATGTGCTCGTCGACGCCAAGCACCTCAACCCCGGCCAGTCGGGCAGGGTCGTCGGCCAGCTCGGCGAGCAGCGGGGCGATCGCGTCCCAGACGGTATGCCAGTCCACCCCAAGCCGGCGAGCAAGCGAAGCCACTGAGGCGTTGTCACGCTGGATGCAGCTAATCGCCCACCACGCCGCCCGCCCGGTCAGCTTCGCCTGAGCGGGTGCCAGCGGATGGTCCTCGCTGAACCCGCCCACCGGACAGGCCGGTTCGGCGCATCGATACCGGCGCTGCCGCCACACCAGCTCTACCGGAGCACCGAACGCCGGGATGTCGTGCAGCCGCCGCAGCCGCCTGCCGTGCCCGACAGCGACCACCCCGCAGCCGGGGCAGCCGGTCTCGGCCGGGTGCGATTCCACCGTCAACCGCAACCCAACCGGCACCTTGCCACTGCGGTCGCGCCACACGACGTCAAGCACGTGCACGCCAGCCAGATTGAACAAAGTATCGACGCGTGCGCAGTAGCCACCAGGCTCCACGCAGCACGACGTAGGCTCAGCCATCGTCGAGGTCCTTCAGGACGGTTTGCTTGGTCGCTACCGATCTTGAAGGACCTCGACCTCACTCACTCGGAGCGACACAACCGCTTCCGCCGCGCGCCCTCACACCCCGGAAACTCCGAAATGCCTCGAATCGCGAGACCGACCGAGGTGGGATGGCGATGACGCTGGCGCGAGAGCAGCAGTGCGCCGATTCCAAGCACATCAAGCGGAAACCGGTGCGATCCGCAGTGCCAGCGAACCTGGCCGAGCAGCGACAAGGTCTGAGCGGTCCGGGTCTCGAGATGTTCGAACAAACTTGGCTTCACTGCAGCGACTCGCTGGCAAACCAGGCGGCGGCCACGCTCATCGCCGCGGCACCGGCACCAGTGCTGCATCTCGCTCTGCAGGATGGTCCCCCGCTGGCGCCTGGAAACTACCGATATGGCGACGAATCCGTTCATCGGGGAGATGACCAGGCCGGCCACTCTGGAACCGGCGCCAAGGACTACCACGAGCTACGTCAATGCAGTGCACTGAGTTTCCGATCTTGGCATCCTTCGAGCGGAGCGACGAACGCCTCGCCGAACTCGCCGCGGGAGCCCAGTTCGCACAGCCCGGATCGACGGGGCAGCCCGCGACCGCCGCGATACTGAACGCGCAAATACAAATCAGGTTCGATATCGCCGACAAGCTGTCGAAGATTGCAGTCGTTCGTGCCGGGATGAAGGACAGGACAAGATCGACAAGTTCTGGGCCGCCCCGATGCTCGTTGACAGCACGAAGTGCACCATGGCGATCGATCGCAAGTCGCTTCCGAACGCGGCCATCGACGACAAGATCCGCCAGATGCCGGAAGACGCCGATTTCTCGGCCAAGATCAAGATCGGAATCGGGCTGCTGATCTTGCCCGTGGTCCCTGGCGCTGGCGTCGTCGCCGGTGGCGCTGGTGAGGGTGCGGTCGACGTCTACGGCGCATTCCAGGACTTCTACTGGGAGAAGGCCGCCTCGGGAGAGCGATGGACAAGGCTGAGGCGATTTTGCAGCCCGATCCATCCTTGTTCTCTCTCGGAGCGGCGGTCGCGTTCGCCTCCTGGAAGGGGTCGCCGAGGTCAATGGCGCTCGAGGGTGTCATCACGTGTTCAAGGCCGTCAAGGAGAGCACGCTCGCCAGTGCAGCGCTTCTATGAGGCCGCCGGCAGCGTTTGAGACTGGCGAAGAGCAACCTACACTCGCAATGATCTCTGTCGGCCTCCGCCCTGTGTCTGCGGACGTGACGTCATCGAGGTGACGCATGGTCTTGCAGCCCCCGCAAACAAGGGTTTGCTCAGGCTCTCAGAGTCTGGAGACCAGCTCCCGCGGGGCGCAGCGAGAGTCCGACATCGCACAGCTCAAGGAAGCGCTGGGGCAGCGGCAGCAGATCGGACTGACGACCGACCTCCTGGCCCAACGCTTGGCGATCACTCCTGAGCGGGGCTGGATGGTCGCTGTCGACGCCGACGAAGGAAACAGTGGCGTTGCCGAGTCCGAATTGAGGATCGTCGAGGACGAGCCATGACTGGTCATCAGTGGCTTGCGTTGATCATCATCGCGGTCACGCTACTTTTCACCTGGCTGCTTCTGATTGACACGGTTGCCAGAGGACGCCCCAGGGGCAAGATGCTTCAGCTGGCGGCAGCGTACCGGCGGTTTTCGCCGAGTGCTCAGCAATCGGAAGCGAGTGTCCTGCCTGCCCGCAACCGAAGGCGGCGGCTGACGCTGTTGGCCCTAGCGGTGCTCGTCATACTCAACGTGGTCTGGTTGGGGTTTTTGCTGTCCCGAGCGCCGGGTGAGCGGGCGGTGGAGCGCACCTCAACTCAGAGTGCGACGTCTGGCGGACTGTCGTCGAGCGCCGGTCGCTCACCACCTTCTGACCCTAGGAGCGGTTCGCCAGAGGAACGGCAGATCATTGAGCTACAGCATCTAGCCAAGTCCGCTATGCCTTTCCAGACCGTTCGAATTCAAGGTATGTACCACGGTGGAGCAGATACCTTTCTACGGGTGCAGCGCTCGGAGGGCGGCAAGTGGCTGGACTTCCCGTTACCCACTAAGACGGACCAGTCGGGGCAGTTCACCGCCTATGTCGAGCTTGGGCAGCCGGGTCGCTATCAACTTCGCGTGCTGGACCCCAACTCTGGCGTGACGTCCAAACCCTTTGTATTGGTGATCAAGGGTTGACCGCGTCTGGTCGTCAGCCATGAGGCCCCCGCACCGCCTCGAGCGTGGCGAAGACAACGACATTGTCCAGGTATGTGTGTCTGGCTGCGTCATAGGTGCCGCCACAAGTGATCAGTCGCAGTCCAGCATGATTGATTGGGCCGTAAACCGCTCGGCTCGGAAATTGCGACTTTGAAAAGCGGGCCACTCGGCTGACTGTGAAGACTGCGGTTTTCCCATCCTTTCGAGTAACTGTCACTTGATCGCCGCGGCGCATGGTACTTAGGCGGTGAAAAACCGCAGGAGCGCCGTCCCAAGTCACGTGCCCGGCGATGACGGCCGGCCCGAGTGCACCCGGCGCGGGCCCTCCAGAGAACCAGCCAGCGCGGGCAGGGTCTTGTGGTACCTCCATAGCTCCATCCCTGCCGAGCCCAAGGTCGACCAACCTCGATCGGACACCAAGCTTCGGTATCGACACGGCCACTGGCTCCGACTCAGGCAAAACCAACCCCGTGATCTGGTCCCGAACGTGATCCGCTCGTTCCGTAGGCCGTTCGGGAGTGCCCTTGGGCACAGTGGGAGACGTCGACGGCATCCTGTCCCCATTCGGCACAGGAGCGAGGGCTGAATCGGGTGTAGACGGCCTTGCCAATGCTGCCCACACCAGCACGGCGCCGAAAATGCCCAGTCCGATAGCGATCAAGGCTCGCACTCGACTCGGATGCCAGCTGAATGAACTGAAGATCAGCTTCGATCCCCCTCGTGGACAGCGGTCACGACATGGTCTCCGCACAGCCTGCGGAAGTGCCTCTGAGTTCTTTGAACTCTCGCCCAAGCGGCAAGTGTACGGGCCCGCGAGTGGGCAACATCAATGAAGTGACGGTGGATATGACGGCGCGCGACGCGCGATTTGAAGGTCTACTCGACAGTTGCGATCGCTCGGCGTCAGGGACCCGGGTGCCGATGTCGCCCGACGTTTCGGAGCCACTCGCCGCAGCTTCCTTGATCTGCCTGCATTGGCAATTAGGGTGCCCCGACGACAGTCGGCTAGGGACTTCGCCGCCGTCTTACCATGGCGAAATGTCGATGGCGCAGGAAACGGGGGGCTCTCATGACTGCCTGTACGCAGCCAGGCTGTACTGGCACGATCCTCGATGATTACTGCGATGTCTGCGGCAGTCCAGCGAGCGCGGTCCCGTACGTTTCTGCAGAGGCAGCGGCTTCGGCGGGGTCACCCGCCTCGGCCGAGGGGCCTGGCCTGACGGCAGTCGGTTGGGGAGCGGGAGGATCCTCCCGGGACCCGAAAGACGAAGGCCTCAATACCGCCTGTACGGAGCCAGGCTGCACTGGCACGATCGTCGATGGTTACTGCGATGTCTGCGGCAGTCCAGCGGGCGCAGTCCCATTCGTTCCTGCAGAAGCAGCGGCTTCAGCGGGGTTACCTGCCCCTGTTGACGAGCCTGGCTTAACGGCAGTCCCGGCGCCGACACCCGCCCCTGCCCCGGTTGACAGGGAGATCCTGACCCAGCGCATCCCTCGGGCGAAGCTCTCGAGACAGGGGTTATCCGCACACGAGATGGCCGATCCAGGAGCTGACGACCGTGGGGATGTCGAGGCCGAGAAGGTTCATGGGAAGAAGGAGCTTGCCGAGGACGAGCCCGACGGCGCTGATGACTATAGGGCCCGAGTCGAGGAGGCCCAGCTGCCCGACGACGTACATAAGGCGGCGCTCTGCGAAGTCGGCAACCTTGAACGGACCAGTGACCAGAGCCCCGAGTCGGGTGAAATCCGGACCTGGCTTGACACGATTCTCGACCTGCCGTGGAGCACCAAGACCAGGGACTCGAACGACATTCAGGCGGAAGGCGAGGTTGACCCGGCGGCTGCCGACATCGAGAAGGCCGATAGCGCGAAGGTTGACCCGGAGAAGGCCGACACAGCGGCTGCCGACGCCGAGAAGGTGGATAGCGCGAAGGTGGACACGGAGAAGGCCGACACAGCGCCTGCCGGCCCACACGATAGCGACACAGTAGAGGTGCCTGCAGCGCTTGCGGTACCTAGCGGAGGTCGGCACCCAGGTCCTCAACTCCCGGAGCAGCAGGTCCTTGGACCTGTGCTGGTTCAGAATCCTGCGGAGAAGAGGCGCTTTAGATCTCTGGTCGTAGCCGCGACCGCCTTGGCGGCGCTGCTTATCGGCGCATTCTTGTTCGGCGTGAGTAGAGATCGCGGCGTGACAGCACAATCGATCCCTACCGTTACGGCGACCGCACCCGCGACGGTGAGCATGCCGACGGCTGAGCCGCCAGATGAATCGACGCATACCGAGTCGAGCATTCAGTTGGAGGATTTGCCCGACCCTGCCAGGCCTTTCGAAACGATTCGAATCCAAGGGAGGTACCGCGGTGGAGCAGACACTTTTCTGCAGGTGCAGCGCTCGGAGGGAGGCAAGTGGCTGGCCTTCCCAGTGCCCACGAAGACCGACCAGTCGGGCCGGTTCACCGCCCATGTCGAATTTGGGCAGCCGGGTCGTTACCGGCTTCGCGTGCTGGACCCCGATTCCGGAGTGACGTCGAAACCGTTTGTGCTGGTGATCGAGGCCTGACCGGGTCTTGTCCTCACCGCAGCGGTAAGTGTAGAGAGGCCTGCGGATGGGCAACCGCAATTACTGACGGCGGCAAGGGCGGCGCACGCGCCCGACGGCGACCGTCAAGCCCAACCTTGGAACTGCGGCGTCCTCGTCAAATGGGGCGCCACGGATTCATCAGTGGCAGCGAGTCGCACGAGGTCAAATGACGCTCTTGGCCAGCGCTCGAAAACCCTGGCTTAACCACGTAGATCGGTTCCGACAGGTGTGGTGAGCTCCCACTGCGGCCAGGCGGAGGGCCGGTTCCGGTGGCCTCCTCATCCAGAAGCTCGTCTGCGAAGCACCCCTTCAATTGCGAAATTAACAATGTAAACTCCCAAGGCACCCAAGGCATTCTGATTCTCGGGGGGACCATGAGGCGCGTCGCTAAGTTGCGGAATTTGCTGATACTCGCAGCGGCCGCGGCCCTGCTATGCCTACCGACGAGCGCCGCGGCCGATACGACTGTGAAGGCAAAGCTGGTGGAACAAAACGGCAGCGGCGTTAGCGGCACAGTCAGCCTGACGGCGTTCGACAGCGGTGGTCTTAAGGTGGTCATCCATTCTCAAGGCCTAGTGCCGGGCCAGCCCCACGCCCAGCACATCCACGGCTCAGCACACGGGGGACACTTCTCCTGCCCCACCCTGAAAAAGAACGACACGGATGGCGACGGGGTCCTCACCAACGAGGAGGCGACCGGCGAGTACGGCACCGTCTTCCTCGCGTTGACAACGCGTGGTGGTGCGACGCCACAAGACGGGCTTGACGTCGACCGGATGCCGGTGGCCGACTCAAATGGCCGTCTTAACTACGAACGAACCTTCTCCGCCAAGTCGGTTCCCGACGGCCTGCTGGAGCACCTCTCCTCATTGCACGTCGTGCAGCACGGGATCGACGCCAACAACAACGACAAATATGATGTGGAAGCCCTGGGTGTCTCGACATTCGCAGAGAGCCTGGGAGTGCCCAATGTTCCGGAGGAGGCAACCGACCCGGCTAGCTGCGGCGTCGTACAGGGCGCGGGCATGACAGGGCGGCCGCGTGGCGGGGTCGAGACCGGCGGTGCTCCAGCGCCTGGCCTGGATGTACCTCTCGCTGTCACGGGGGCTGCTCTACTGCTGCTGTCTGCGGCCTTAGCTGTATCCGCGGCGGCCCGTTCGCGCGACCACCACGGTGCCGATGAGGGGCAAACGCGCCCTTAGGGCGACCCACTTCCGGGCCACGCGGACGGCTCATTCTGGACGTTGTCCGCACTTGTTCGCGGGTTCACTTTCATCGGGCAGTTCATCGACAGTCGTGATACGAGGCTCCCGCGGAATGACTACGGGACCGGCGGACAGGAGTGGGACGTTGCGCCGAAGCGCCTCACTGTGGCTGGAATCGCATCCGCAGCTACCGGTCCTGCACGGCCAGACGTCCGGCGAGCAGCACATAGGAGGCCGCGAAGGTCCGGCGCACCCAGGCGACCACCCTGGGCCTCCCGAGCACAAAGCGCCGCATGCCGGCGGCAAAGTATCCGTAGATGGTAAAGACGACGAGGGTGACTGCCATGAACACCAGGCTCAGCCCGACCAGATGCTTGGTCGCGGCGTGCTCGCCAGGGTGGACGAACTGCGGCAGGAACGCGAAGAAGAAGATCGTCAGCTTTGGATTCAGCACATTGATGAGCACCGCGGTGCGGATCACCTGCCACGCCGACTGCGGCGCCGCCTGCTGGTCGAGCTCCAGCGGCGTCCGGTCACGCCAGGTCTGCCCGGCGAGGTAGAGCAGATAAGCGACGCCCACGTACTTAAGCGTCTGGAACGCGACCGCACTGGCGTTGAGCAGCGCGGCTAGCCCAGTGATCGCTGCGACCATGTGCGGGACGACGCCCAAGGTGCAGCCAATTGCTGCTACGACACTCGCCCGGGCCCCGCGCGACAGGCCCGCTGCCACGGTGAACAGGACCCCGGTGCCCGGCGCCGCCACGATCACCAGCGTTGTCAACAAAAACGCGACCGTCATGTTGAGCAGCAAACCAGACTCTTGTACCGACAGGAGGAGTGGCCGCCCGATAGCCCACGAAACCGGCATCCGGCATGCGGCGTGCGCGACGGTGCCATAGCCCCACGCGTCAGTGTCACAAGGCGCCTCAATGCTCGAGCGGAGGACTACTGGACATTGCGCGAGCGGTTCGAACAAGGCGAGATCGACATTGATCCTGATAACGACAAGCTGCTGCCCAGCTGGGCTCGATCAATGGGGCATCGATTCCTGTGGACGGATCAAGATCGAATCGAAGGACAACGTGCGCAAGATGTTGGGGCCGCAGCATTGGAGACTTGATGACCAAGGCGTGGTGACGGCCCGCGGAAACATCAGTGCCAAACTGCTAAGGCGTGAGCACTTTCATCGAGTTCAGGGAGCAGGCGGAGCAAGACATTAGGGCGCACATCCGGTCTACGTCTTCGGATTCCACCCACCACTTCGTTGTGGACTCCACCAACTACTTCGTCGAACACGGAGCGGTATTGCTCGCCGCTCTTAGGCTCTGGGCAGAGCGTCGGCAGAAGTCCGATGGCGACCTTCGGGCACTGATTGATTCGGCGAATGCAGCGACGCTGGAGAACATTGCCGAGGAGCTGGCCAAAAGTCACAGTCCTGATGAGCTCCTTGCCAGCGTGCAACTTGAAGGCATTGCTTACGAAACTCCACGCCAGCTATACGACACACTCGACTTCGCACGGAAGGGCCTGCAGCCGAGCTGAGACGAGCCGGTCCATCCGGGACTGCGATCGTCGATCTTCCGAAGGCCCCTCAAATGCTTTGACCCTGGACATTTTGTAACCGTCCGCAGTGGAGGGCATCCATGGCACCGTTCACGCTGATCATCGGTAGGCGCCAGAAGGTCCGCTCTGGACGAACGCGGCCCAGAATTGCCATCGTTGGCGGGACCGGACAATTTGGTCGTGCACCGGGAACGGTGACGTGCAAAGCGTTGGCGGCGTCTAGCAGGTGACGTTTGACGTGCTCTAGGGAGCATCTCCCCGGCCTGGACGAAGGTCAGCGGCTTTGATCCACCGTTGGTGCCGCCGCCGCCTTCAGCTAACCGAGCGTGGCCTAGAGCGCCGACGCTCGGCTCCAGGCCTCCCAAGAGGTGGTGACCGTGGTATCGCTGTTTGCCGACTCCTCGATGGCCAGCGCGACCTGCTGGTCCTGGGCTCCCTCGGCCAGCGGATAGGGCTCCGCCCCCTCATCGCGCACCCAGTCCGCCATGCGCTCCAGCAGGGTGGCCATAGCGATCTCATCGTCCATCCAGCGCCGACCCGGATAGGGGTTGCGATACAGCACCTCGGAGCCGAGGGAGATGTGCTCGGTGTCGTAGCCGATCAAGTCGAGGTCATATCCGGTCTGCCGTCGCACCAGAGGGGCGCGGACGAGCGTTCGGGGGCCGGTCATCCGTATCACTTCGTCGTTGTGCAGCTCACCCACCGATCCCCGCACCGTGAGCCGCCGGAACCGCAGCTGGTTGCGCGTCTGCTGCTCGGTGAAGTCGTACACCCCGGAGCGTCCGTCCCCGAAGTCGAGTGTCGCGATGGTCGTGGTCGTAGAGTGCGCCTCCTCGTCGTCGGTCCAGCCCGTTCGGTTCAACGGACTGACCAGCGGTGCGGCGAACCGGGTGGCCCGGACCGAAACCGAGCCCAGGCCTGCGCCGAGCAGACGGCGGATCAGCGCAACAGCGTGGTACTGCTGGGTGGAGGAGACCTGCACCTGGGTCGGCGTACCGATGGCGCCGGATGCAACCAGGGCCGCCCGGGCGGCGTGCGAGGGCATCATTGGGTACTGCTCGGCGACCTGGACCAGCCCGGAGTCGCCCACCGCCGACCACAATGCGCGAAGCCCTGCGAGATCCGGAGCTGGCGGAGTCTCGGCTAGCACCGGCAGCCCTCTGTCAACAGCATCGGTGATGAAAAGCGGTGTCACGTGCCGCGGTGTAGCGGTTAGCGCGAAGTCGATGCCGACCTCGCGCAGACACGCGTCCAGCGATGTGAAGACCGGCACGTCCAGGCGGCGCGGAGTGCGCACCACTACGCCACCGCACCCGATTGTGCCGAGCTCACGCGCCACCTTGAGGAACATCCGCGCCCGCCAGCCGCTGCCGATCAGGGCGAATGTAGTCACGCGGAAACGGTAACCCCCATCCCGCCGAGCGGCGCGGCCCCCGCCGCGCTGCTGTCTCACGTCACTGCCAGTTTGGGGGGCTCAACCCAGAGCATTGGTGAGGAGCGGCCACGCGCGGTGCAGCTCGCGTGGCCAACACGGCCAGTCGTGGCTGCCGGGACTGTAGAAGTCGAAGGTGGCGTCGGCGCCCAACTGCGTGAGGCGCGCTCGGAAGGCGACATTCTCGGCGTGGAGGGACTGCTCGACCTGGTCCCGCGCGCCCCCATGATTCAGCGGCCCGGGTTGGCCATTGCCGACAGAGATGAACAGCGGCGTGGTTATGAGGTCCTGGGCGAGATCGTACGGGTTGTGCGCAGCCCAGATCTGATGGTCCACGGTGGGTGCCCCTATACGGCGTAGGGGTGCTCGCCCTCGGAGTCGATGAGCCTGAGGTAGAACCGGGACTCGTCGACGGACAGGCGTGTGTGCACAATGCCGCTGAAGGAGGCGGCCGCGGCGAATAACCCTGGGTGGCGGGCAGTGCAGGTGAGGGCGCCGAGGCCCCCCATCGAGGTACGACGTTGTTGTGCGATCGCAGATGAATCTGGCGTTCAATGTGATCGGTTTCGCCTCTGGCCTTCAGGAGATCGGAACCCTGGTAGCCGCCGCCGCCTGTTGGGCCTGTTCTTCGATGAGATCAACAAGTTCTTCTGGTGGCCGCTGCACCTGTCTGGCTACCTGCTTGTGCTTGTGCCGATCCCCTTGGCCGCCATTCGTGGCTGCGAATACGGGACCTCACCGTAGCGGTGGTGGGCTTTGGGTCGGTCCCGTGCCCAGCTCTGAAAGAATCCGGTGATTTACAGGGCCCGGGAGCGTGACCTGGCCGTTGCTGCGGAGGCGATCATGACCAGCACAGCGGCTACCACGATTGCGGTGATCCAGCGCACCCAGTCGATGCCCGGGCTGCCGTTGCCGCCGAAGGCGGTGTAGATGAACCAGCCGATCAAGACCCCACCGATGCCGCAGATGATG
>JBKPTR010000367.1:0-4337 GCA_046735615.1 Actinomycetota bacterium | reverse complement strand
GTTGTCGGGATCGCCGGTCATCGTGGGCATCATCGACGCGGTCGTCACTGGCGTGCTGACCGCGGTCGTCTGCCAGGCCTTGGGCGCCGGGGTCGTGCTGCAAGCCATCGCCGGTGTCCTCGCCACTCTCGCGGCCGCGATCTTGCTCGGCGCCATCGGCTATCGAAAGGTCCACCAGGTAAGCCGCGGCTACCGCCCGCGTTTCCCGAGCTGACCGCCGGCGGAGCGAGTGGCCGCGGTGTATTGGTCATGCAACCCCGGGGCTCTCCTGCGTTTGATTCGGTATCAGATGGCGAGCCTCAGTAACCGTTTCAAGGCGAGCGTCGAGCCATCCAGGAGCCGAATCCCGAACCGCCGTGCGGGCCATCTGCCCGCTGAATGGACGTGTCGGTGCCCGCCATAGCTGGTTCGGGGACCGCCTTGACCGCGACTCAGAGGCCAGCTAGGACGCCAACCACCGGTCGGGAGGGAGGATGTCCCGGACACCTTGTTGAGGGGGTCCTAGCGATCAAGGAAGAAAGCGTCGCTTGTGGCGTGAGTCTGGGGCGGGCGTTGCGTGACTGGTCCAGGCGATGGCGTCAACCCCTAGCCATGGTTGGTTGGCCACGCCCGTCGGGGTCACGCCAGTGAACGCCACGACGTCGCGATGCAGGTGGGACTGGTCGGCGTAGCCGCACTCGGCCGCGACTCGGGCGGCGTCTTCACCCGCGGTCAGGCGGTGGGCAGCATGGTCGAAGCGGACCAGCCTTGCGGCACGCTTGGGCGGCAGGCCGATTTGTGAATGAAATCGAGACCACAGGCGCTTACGGCTCCATCCGACCTCGGCGGCCAGTCCGTCGACTCGGATCAGGCCGCGGCTGACGACGATCTGGTGCCAGGCCCAGGCCACCTCTGGGTCTACCGAGGACCGCGACTGAAGTCGGCGGGCGAGCAACATGTCCGTCATCGCGAAGCGATCCTCCCAGGAGGAGGCTGCGCCCAGTTGCTCACGGATCCGTGACGCCTCCCGGCCCCACACGTCGTCGAGGGACACCACGGCGCCGTTCAGGTCGGCAGGGGAAGTACCCAGAATTGCGCGGGCGATCAGCGGGGACAGCCGCATCTGTACGGCCTCGAAGTTCTCGCCTCGTACCCAAAATGCGCCGAGTCCGAACCCGAGCCCGGCGACGAGACTTCCCTGCTGCTGCCGCCCGGCCGCATCGTCCACGATCAGCGGGCCGGCACCGAACTCCACAGCCAGCGTCACAGCCGGATGCGGGACTGCCCGATGGGCAGCCCCGGACACGCCACGGTCACGGAACCCGGCCATGGTGACACCGGGCAGCCGGCTGGGCCACGCCGGGCGCGCGACGTCCCACACAGCGGCAGAGTCACCCTCGTGCACGCCGAACCGCATGATCACATGCTACAAAAGCGGAAGAACGGAACATTTGTTCAAGCCAGCGCCGCACACCGACGGTGACAGTGGGTTCATGAACGTTCCGACGAAACTCGAAGAACAGATCCGCGCGGGAAGCCGAAGGCGTCGACTCCTGATCGCCACGGCCGCCGTCGCCGCCGTTGTCGGGCTGCTCCTGGCGAACGCGGTAGCGGTGGGGCAGCAGGGCGCCGAGGCCACGGGCGATTCGACCCTGCCTCTCGATGGCGGGAACATCTACGTACGCCAGGAAGGTCCCCGCGACGCCCCGGCCGTCGTCCTGATCCACGGGCTCGCCGGGTCGACCCGCTGGTGGGATTCGCTAAGTCCGCTGCTGGCCAGGTCCCATCGCGTGATCCGGATCGACCTACTCGGGCACGGCCAGTCAGCCAAACCGGCCGGCCACGGCTATGAAATCCCCGAGCAGGGACGCCGGGTCGGCGAAGCACTGGACCGGCTCGGCGTTAAGCACGTCATCGTTGTCGGTCATTCCACCGGCGGTTGGGTCGCCACCGCCCTCGCCGAGCAACGACCTGACCTGGTGATCGCGCTGGCGCTGATCGACACCGGCCCCCGCCTGGACGCTGACATCTCGCAGAGGCCCGCAACCCAGCTGATGTCGGTCCCCATCGTCGGGCAACTGCTGTGGCGGCTGCGGACCGACAGCCTGATCCGTAAGGCTGCCAGCACCGGGTTCAGCCGCCCCGGCTACCAGATCCCCCAACAGCTCATCGACGATTTGCGCGGCATCACCTATCACGCATTCACCGCGACATCGCGCGCAGCCGTCGACTACCTGAAGCAACGCGCACTCCCCGACCGGCTGACAGCAATCAGCAAGCCGCTGCTGGTGATCTTCGGCAAGGAAGACCGGAGATGGCGATCCTCATCCGCCGCCGAATACAGTGCCGTTCCCGGCGCAAGGGTCGAGTTGCTGCCCGGCGTCGGACACTCGCCGATGCTCGAGGATCCACCAGAGACCGCCACACTCCTCCTCGCCTTCATCGGTTCCGTGCTCGGCAACCGGCAGTGAGACGGTTGAGCGCGTCGCTTCGTCTTGTTCGGTCAGGCAAGCTGCACTGCCAGGGTCGTGGCGATGCGGGGCATACCCTGTCCCGCTACCTGACCGATGAATCTTCGGGCCGAAGATCGTCTTTTCCTAGAGCCATGTCCATATAAAGAAAGGGGTCAGCGTGTCGTCAACGCCGCAGCAGTCTCGTGTCCAGCCCGCCGCTCCTGCGACCTCGGACACGACCTGCGGCAGGTAGACGAACTCGAACGTCTCCACGTCGGTCAAGTCCTCGACGGGTTGGCGCTCGTAGCGCGCCAACATCGTCGAGAGCTCTAGTCATCGGCCACCTCGATGACGACCTTGCCGTGCTTGCCCGACGCGAGGCTGCGCTCGAAGGCCGCGGCTGCCTCGGCGAGCGTGAATGTTGAGTCGATGGCAACGCGAAGCTGGCCGCTATCCACGAGTCTCGTGAGCCCGATCAGCTGCGCCCGGTTCGGTTCCACTACGAAGTACGACCCTTCCCCCGGCGGCTCCGCGGCCACCGAGACGACGCGACCGCCCCTCGCGAGTAGCGCGAGCGCGCGCACGAGGGACTCGCCGCCGACCGTGTCGAAGACGAGATCGACCGCGTCAAGCTCATCGTCGAACAGTCCGCTCCGGCCGTCGACAACTTCGTGCGCCCCCAGCGCATGTGCAGCCTGGAACGCATCCGGCGACGCGGTCGCGATGACGTGGGAACCCCGCCAGCGCCCAAGCTGCGTCGCGAACTGACCGACACCGCCCACCGCTCCATGGATGAGCACTCTCTCGCCAGCTGCCAGACGACCGTGAACGAAGAGCCCCTGCCAGGCGCTGAGCGCCGGCAGTGGGACCGCGGCGCTCTCCACGTGGCTGAGCGATGCCGGCTTCGGCGCCAGGAGCTGAGCCGTGACCGCGGCGTACTCGGCCGCAACCCCGTCACGGTCGAACGGAGTAAGCGCATACACCTCGTCGCCGACCGAGACCTCGGCGACGCCGTTTGCGGCCGCGACCACACCGGAGAGCTCGTACGACGGAACCGCCGGCAGCCGATCGAGCGGCCACTCGAGCTCGTCACGAGTGATGGCGGCGGCGTGGACTTCGACGAGTACCTCGCCCGCTCGAAGCGGTGGCGTCTCGATCGTCTCGTGCCGAAGCCCGTCGACGCCCGGGGCGTGCAGGCGGATTGCCTTCATCGTTCGTGGAACGGTCATGTCGACTCTGTTCTCTTATTCTCTCTGGCGAGATATACTCTAGAGAGTTTCTTCTCGCTACTATACACTGGTGAACGAGGCACGGGACCACGTGGACGACGTGGACGAGCTGCTGGCGCAGTGGCGGAGGGAACGCCCGGACCTGGACGTTGCTCCTCTCGGCGTCTACGGCCGCCTCTTCCGCGTCGTCCAGCTCTCCGACAACGAGCTCGCGAAAGGACTCGCCCAATACGGGCTGCAGCAGGGCTGGTTCGACCTGCTCGCGGCGCTGCGTCGTGCCGGCGCGCCCTACGAGCTCAACCCGACAAGCCTCATGCGCGCGACCCTTCTCTCCTCGAGCGGGATGACCAAGCGGCTCGACCGCATGGAAGAGGCGGGACTGATCGAGCGACGCCCCGACCCGAGCGACCGCAGAGGAACGCTCGTGCGACTCACCCGCCGCGGCAAGAACGTCATCGACCGGGCGGTGGTGACGCACGTGGGCAACGAGGAGCGCCTGCTCGGTGTCCTCACCGCGGCCGAGCGCCGCACGCTCGACCGCCTGCTGCAAAGGCTGTTGATCGAGCTCGAACGGACCGAACGCAGGTCATGAGGGTTATCGACGTCGGCCCTGTTCCATGGGCAATCGAGCTCCGGCCGATGGCCTTTGTCTTGGTCGGAGCGATGGATTTCAGCT
>JBKPTR010000366.1:0-14335 GCA_046735615.1 Actinomycetota bacterium | reverse complement strand
GCACGCCACCAGCAAGCGGGATCGAGAGATTGCGGCTGCGATTGATGAGCGGATCGGACGCAGCAGTGACAGCTAATGGCCCGCTAATGGCCCGTGGCGCCCGGATTTCGCAGCGAACGCGAGGCGTTAGCGGAACAATCGCCCCATTGACTAGGGCTTTCGCTGTGGAGCGGGTGACGAGAATCGAACTCGCATGGCCAGCTTGGAAGGCTGGGGCTCTGCCATTGAGCTACACCCGCGTCCCGTGATGATCTTGAACGCTGCGGCGTTCGTAGCATTCACGGAGTCGGGGCGACAGGACTCGAACCTGCGATCTTCTGCTCCCAAAGCAGACGCGCTAGCCGCTACGCTACGCCCCGGCCGCCCGGCCTGGGCCGACCGTCCGCGACGAGTGTAGGGCACGCAACTGCGCCTACCAATCCAGTTGGCGGAGTCTGCTGCACTCTGACAGGCACAGTGTGCGCACCCCGCTGTACGGAGGTTTGGCCGGGCTAAGCCTGCACCGTAGGATTGCCGCGGCTCAGCGTGAGCCATCCCCGGGCGGTTCCGCCTTCCGCCCGTGCCGCGATCACAGGAGTAAGCAGCGTGCCAAGCACCGTCGAGCAGTTGAGCCCTTCCCGGGTCAAGATCACCGTTGAGGTGCCTTTCGCGGATCTCAAACCCAGCATGGACAAGGCGTACGCCGAGGTCGCCAAGTCTGTGAACGTCCCAGGGTTCCGGCGCGGTAAGGTCCCGCCGGTTGTGATCGATCAGCGCTTCGGACGTGGCGCGATCATCCAGGAGGCTTTCAACGACTCGTGGCAGCGTTTCTATGGCGCGGCCGTTAGCGAGAACAAGCTGTCGCCACTGGCCCAGCCTGATGTCGAGGTCACCAAACTCGAGGACGGTGACGTCATCGAGTTCACGGCGGAGGTCGACGTACGCCCCGAGTTCGACCTGCCGGACTTCGGCAGCCTGGAGGCACAGGTTGACGCGCTGGAGGTGCCGGACACGCTGGTCGACCAACAGCTTGACGTACTGCGCAACCGGTTCGGGTCCCGGGAAACAGTCGAGCGCCCGGCGGCTGACGGCGACATCGTCACAATCAACCTGGTTGCCAGCCGAGACGGCGAGCCGCTGGCCGACGCTACCGCCGATGGCGTGGAGCACACCGTCGGATCGGGGCAGATGCTGGACGGACTCGACGAGGCTGTCATCGGGTTGTCCGCCGGCGAGTCGGCGAAGTTCGCCTCCAAGCTGGTGAGCGGTCCACTGAAGGACGAAGAAGCAGAAATACAGGTCACCGTCACCAAGGTGCAGGCCGCTGAGCTGCCCGATGCCGACGATCAGTTCGCACAGGAAGCATCTGAATTCGACACGATCGAGGAGCTCCGCGCGAGCATCGAGGATCACCTCACCCGCGTAGCTCGACTCGAGCAGGCCAGCCAGGCCCGCGACGCCGTATTGGAGATCCTGGTCGGACAGGTTGATATCGAGGTACCGGAGCACCTGCTCAACTCCGAGATCGACGCTCGTCGGAAGCAGATCACAGAGCAGCTCGCGCAGGCAGGGCTCACCGTCGAGCAATACCTCGCCGATATTGGTGAAGATCAGACCGAGGACGAGTTCTGGGCCGACCTCGAGGGGCGGTCCACGCAGGCTCTCAAAGCGCAGATCATCTTGGACAAGGTCGCCGAAGAGCACTCACTCGATGTTGATCAGAACGACTTCACCCAACACATCGTGCGCAAGGCTCAATCCGATGGCGTTCCGCCACAGCAAGTTGCGGATCACCTCAAGGAACACCCGCATCACATTGAGGAGTACATGCTCGAGATCCGCCGCGGCAAGGCGCTGGCCATGATCGTGGAGTCCGCAACGGTGACGGACTCAAATGGTTCGTTGATCGAACTCGCGAAGCTCCAGGATGACGGCAGCTACGCAGACTCCGACGCCGAGCCGGGCGACGATGAGGGCGAGACGGCCGAGCAGCCAGCGGGCGAAGAGGCCGAGGCACCGAGCGCCTGACTAGATTGCAGCATCGGTCGGGAAGTTGACGGCCGTGTGTCCGCGGGACCTCACGATCTCTGCACTGGTCGAGATTGTTGAGAAGCACCTAACCTCGCGGCGTGCCTACAGGCTGGCATGATCAGTTACCGAGCGGTCAAGATCATTTAGTGAATTTGATTGCGAACCCAAAGAATTACTACGATTCATCGGCCAATGCTCTAGATAACCTTGAGAATCTCGCTTAAGGTCGTGAGAGCGGCTTGATCGCAGGCTTGACTGCACTGGACCTCGATCGGCCCGCTGGGCTGACCGCCCATGGCCGAAGGCCCAGGCGTATCTGGGGGCGACGTTCGGGGGATGGGCCGAGGCGCGAGATGGTCAGACCTGGTTGGGGACCCCAGCCTGGCCTGACCATTTTCGCGTTCTCCCGGTGGGTGAGACTCGTCCCGGCAATGGCGACTCGCCCTTCTGCGCCCACAGCGAACACGACTGATTTCCCCGAGACTCCCAAGACGCTCCGGGGTAGGTTCGTCAACGTGAACGCGACTCCCCGATCTCCCATCCTCAGCGCCTTCAACCAGCCCTGGGCACAGGGCCCCTATGACTACAACTCCGGCAGCCGCAATGGTTTTGGACTCGACGACAACGTCTACCAAGCCTTGCTACAGAACCGCATCATCTTCCTTGGTTCCGAAGTCAAGGACGAGAACGCCAACGCGATCTGTGCTCAGATGTTGTTGCTCAACGCTGAAGACCCCCACAAAGACGTCTATCTCTACATCAACTCACCTGGCGGTTCCGTCGACTCCGGAATGGCGATCTACGACACTATGAAGTGGATCTCCAATGACGTCGCGACTGTCGCGATCGGATTGGCTGCGTCCATGGGCCAGTTCCTGCTGTGCGCTGGCACCAAAGGCAAGCGATACGCCCTGCCGCATAGCCGGATCATGATGCATCAGCCCTCAGGCGGCCTCGGCGGCACGGCAAGCGATATCCGCATCCAGGCCGAGCAGTCCTTACATATCAAGTCGACTATGCAGAAGCTGATTGCCGAGCACACCGGCCAGACGCTCGAGCAGATCGAAGCAGACTCTGACCGGGACCGGTGGTTCACCGCAGAACAAGCTCTGGCGTACGGGTTCATCGACCACGTCTATGCGGCTGCGGCTCAGATCCCATCGCCTCAGGCGCCGAACCAGTGAAGGAGCGAGTCGAGATGACTAACAGACTTGGTTCGCCTTTCGCCATGGGTCAGCCTTTCTCTCCGACGATGGACTACTACATTCCACAGTGGGAGGAGCGGACGTCGTACGGCATGCGCCGGATCGACCCGTACACCAAGCTCTTCGAGGACCGCATCATCTTCCTCGGCACCCCGATCTCGGACGACATCGCGAATGCGGTGATGGCTCAGTTGCTCTGCCTGCAGCAGATGGATGCTGAGCGCGATATCGAGATCTACATCAACTCACCGGGCGGATCCTTCACCGCTCTCACCGCGATCTACGACACCATGCGCTACATCAAGCCGGACGTACGCACGGTGTGCCTCGGACAGGCCGCCTCCGCTGCCGCGGTGATCTTGGCGGCAGGCACCAAGGGCAAGCGACTGGCGCTTCCGAACAGCCGGATCCTGATCCACCAGCCGGCGACCGAAGGCGGTTACGGGCAATCCTCCGACATCGAGATCCAGGCGAAGGAGATCCTGCGGATTCGGGCGCTCATGGAGCAGATGCTCGCTGAGGACACCGGCAAGACTCCAGAAGAGGTCAGTCGCGACATCGAGCGGGACAAGTACCTGACAGCAGAACAGGCACTCGATTACGGCATCATCGACGAGGTCTTGACCTCGCTTAAGGCTGTTCCGGTCTAGTGGCATCGCCTGCCTGACAGCTGGACGAAATGTCCTGCACTTCACGGAGTGGTCAGGCTAGGGTGGGGCACGAGCCACACGATCGGGCGTCGGAGAGGAGGCGGTGTGGCGCGCATCGGAGAGAGCGGCGACTTGCTGAAGTGTTCCTTCTGTGGAAAGAGCCAGAAGCAAGTGAAGAAGCTGATCGCTGGTCCGGGCGTCTATATCTGCGATGAGTGCATCGATCTCTGCAACGAGATCATCGAGGAAGAATTCTCCGAGGGCGCCGAGGTTGGTCTGCTCGATGAGCTACCCAAGCCGCATCAGATCCGCAACTTCCTCGATAGCTATGTGATCGGCCAGAGCAACGCTAAGAAAGCTCTGGCCGTTGCCGTCTACAACCACTACAAGCGAGTCCAGGCTGAAGCTGCCAATCCAGGCCGCCGCCCCGACGACGACGGTGTCGAGCTCGCCAAGTCCAACATCTTGCTGATCGGACCCACCGGCTGCGGCAAGACCTACCTCGCTCAGACCCTGGCGAAGATGCTCAACGTACCGTTCGCGATCGCAGACGCTACAGCGCTGACCGAGGCCGGCTACGTTGGCGAGGACGTCGAGAACATTCTGCTCAAGCTCATTCAGGCGGCCGACTTCGACGTCAAGAAGGCGGAGACTGGGATCATCTACATCGACGAAGTCGACAAGATCGCCCGGAAGAGCGAGAACCCCTCGATCACTCGTGACGTCTCCGGTGAGGGCGTGCAGCAGGCGTTGCTGAAGATCTTGGAAGGGACGTCAGCGTCAGTACCGCCGCAGGGCGGCCGGAAGCATCCGCACCAGGACTTCATTCAGATCGACACAACCAACGTGCTGTTCATCGTCGGTGGCGCGTTCGCCGGCCTCGACCACATCATCGCCCAGCGTGTGGGCCGGCGTCCTTTGGGCTTCAACAACGACAGCGCCACTCGCCGGCCGGAATCGGATGACCCCTTCCACGACGTGCGACCGGAAGACCTGATCAAATTCGGCTTGATTCCGGAGTTCATCGGGCGGCTGCCGATGATCTCCTCGGTTAGTCCTCTTGATCGCGATTCGCTCATCCGCATCCTGGTGGAGCCGCGCAATGCGCTCGTCAAGCAGTTCCGCAAGTTGTTCGAGCTCGATGGGGTCGAACTCGAGTTCACCCCTGACGCAGTCGAGGCTATTGCCGATCTTGCACTACTACGCGGCACGGGCGCTCGTGGCTTGCGGGCGATCCTCGAAGAGGTCCTGCTCAACGTCATGTACGACGTTCCCAGTCGGGATGACATCGCGCAGGTGATCATTACCGCCGAAGTCGTCCGGGACTCGGTGCTGCCGACTCTGGTGCCACGCGAAAAGCTCGCCAAGCGTGAGCGCCGCGAGAAGAGCGCCTGACCCTAGACCTAGCCTTACCCCTACCTCTTTCGGAAAGTGGTCACAAACGACATCAAACGGCGCCGATCCATGTCGTTCGTGACCACTTTCGGGGCTAGTTGGCTTGCTAGACGGCCCGTGACCACCGCCGGAGAGCTCGTGCACGGCCTGGTCGCCGAAGCATTGACTCGTTGAGGAGCTCCTCCCAAGCCTGGAACCGCCGGCTGTCCCAGGGCCTCCCCAGCAGATCGTCGACACTCCTGAGGATCGCTGCACCCTCATTAAGAATGTGAGCAGACGTAAAGCCGAACCGTTGCCAATCATTCTTGATCAGATTCCGCTCCCGTTTCAGATCTCTCTGATGCACTTCCGCTTCACGATGAACCGCACCGTCGTATTCATGGATTCGACGAGTTCCCTTGATCCATAGGTCAGCGCGGGCCAGGAACCGTCCGTAGTCGTCGACAATCACATGTTGCGGCTCTACCGGGATATCCGCCGCGCGATGCAGCACTCGCAGCACTGATTCCCAGGGTGACTCGCTTCGTTGATCCAGCAGGGGAATGGCTTGGCGCAGCCTCGGTGCGCCTCTACGTCGCTGACTCGCCGCGATCTTCAACTCGATCATCGTCACGTCGCATGAGCGAAGAGCAGAGTCCGCCATGATCACGACATCGAGAGTGCCAAGATCGCGTGCACAGGCGAGCAGTGTCTCGGCAGCAGTGGTCACCTTTAGACCATCCGTCGTAATGGTCATGGGATAGGAGTTCGGGTGGCGGCAAACGTACAGTCCACTTCGTCGCCGGCGAGGGTCACCACGACGCATCGCTGCAAAGACCGGATGCGGCGGCGCATCGGGCAGCCACCAACCTTTGAGCTCGGCAGCGGTGAGATGGGTGAAGGCAGGCGTTGTCGGCAGCACGAGACTCCACGCGCGTAAGTCATCAATGAGCTGCCGCGGACGTGGTTGTGACACATAGAGACCATGAGACATTCGCTCCCAGCCCTGCAGCCGCCGGCGGCCGCGTACAGCCATATTCACGACCAAAGTCTGCGAACGCCGCCGGGTGATCGTGTGCATCGAGGTAATTCTGTGGAGACAGCCCGATGCAATGCTGCCTGTGGACAGAAAGTGGTCACGGACGACATGGATCTCGGCCGAATCCCTGTCGTTTGTGACCACTTTCCGCAGAAAGGCGAGTGGTCGAGGCTCAGGCGGCGGTTACCAGGGTCACATCGACAGAGATCGGCCCATCAGCCTCGACCCAGATGATCTCGCCTGTGATGCGGCCGACAGCTCGCAGGTCCTTCTCGACCGCCAGCAAGTGCGCCAGTGCGCCGGCTGTGCCGTAGAACTTGGCGAGGCTGATCTCGGTTTTCATCGACACGCTGGCTTGGGACTTGGCGCCGCGAATTTGAACCAGCGCCGCGGATACGTCACTGAGCAAGGCCGGATCCGCACCGACGACCACCTCGTCGGTCACGGGCCAGCGGGTCCGGTGAATCGAGCCGTCCTTCCACCATGACCACACCTCCTCGGTGACGTAGGGCATGATCGGCGCGAACAGTCGCAACATGATGTCCAAGGCCAGCGTGAGGGTGGCACGGGCCGATGCGGCACTCGAATCCTCCGTTGGACCGTACGCCCGCTCCTTGACCAGCTCCAGGTAGTCGTCGCAGAACTGCCAAAAGAACTGTTCGGTACTCTCCAAAGCGCCGGTGTAGTCGTACGCCTCGAACGACCTGGTGGCCTCGGTGATCAACGCGCTGAGCTGGGCGAGCAGTGACAAGTCGGCCGGTTCGGTGATGGCACTCGGATCGGTCAATGCCCCGGCTCCCAGGACAAACTTGCTCGCGTTCAAGATCTTCAACGCGAGCCGGCGCCCAACCTTCATCTCACCTTGATCAAAGGGGGAGTCCAGCCCTGGCCGGATCTTCGCGGCCCGCCAGCGTACGGCATCGGAACCGTAGCGATCCAACACCTCGGTCGGCACCACCACGTTGCCGCGGGACTTGCTCATCTTCTTGCGATCGGGATCCACCACGAAGCCGCTGATCACCGACCGCACCCATGGCAGGGAATGGTTCTCGAAGTGTGCCCGCACCACGCGGGAAAACAGCCAGGTGCGGATGATCTCGTGAGCATGCGTATTGAGGTCCATCGGGAATGTCAAACCGAACAACTCCGCGTCGCGCTCCCACCCGGACACAATCTGAGGAGTCAACGACGACGTGGCCCAGGTATCCATGACATCCGGATCGGCAACGAACCCACCCGGCTTACCGCGCTCGGACCCCCTGAAGCCAGTTGGCACGTCTGAACTCGGATCCACCGGCAGGCTGTCTTCGCTCGCCAGGATGGGATGGTCGTAGTCAGGCTCGCCGTTGGAGTCGAGGGCGTACCAGACCGGGAACGGAACCCCGAAGAACCGCTGCCGCGAGATCAACCAATCCCCGTTGAGGCCACTCACCCAGTTGTCATAGCGGTACTTCATGTGAGGTGGAATCCATTCCAGCTCCGCGCCACGCTCCAACATCGCGCGCTTGAGGTCATCGTCGCGGCCGCCATTGCGGATGTACCACTGGCGCGTCGACACGATCTCCAACGGCTTGTCGCCCTTCTCATAGAAGTTGGCCTTGCGCGTCGTCGGCGTCGGCTCACCATCAAGATCACCGGACGAGCGCAGCTCAGCAATCACCGTGTCGCGAGCGGAGATGATCGTCTTCCCGGCAATTGCATCCCAGGCAGTGTCGTCGGCAATCCACTCCGGCCTGTCGCGCAGGATCCGCCCGTCGCGACCAATGATCACTCGGGCCGGCAGCTGGAGCTCACGCCACCAGGTGACATCGGTCAGATCACCGAACGTGCAGCACATCGCAATACCGGTGCCCTTGTCCGGCTCTGCGGCGGCGTGGGCAAGGACGGGCAGCTCAACTCCATAGAGCGGGCTGCGCACTGTACTGCCAAACAACGGTCGGTAGCGCTCGTCGTCCGGGTGGGCGATCAAGGCCACACACGCGGCAATGAGCTCGGGCCGCGTGGTCTCGATGTACACCGGACCATCGGCGCCAAGGAATGCCACCCGGTGAAAAGCGCCCGGGTAGTCGCGGGCGTCGAGCTCCGCCTGCGCGACGGCAGTCTGGAAGGTCACGTCCCACAGAGTCGGGGCCTCGGAGAGGTACGCCTCGTCGCGTGCGACGTTTCGAAGGAATGCCTTCTGGGCCAGCATGATCGAGTCATCGCCGATGGTGGTGTAGAGGCTGGACCAGTCCACGCTGAGCCCCACCCGCCGCCACAAGTCCTCGAACGCCTTCTCGTCCACATGAGTCAGCGCATGGCACAGCTCGACGAAGTTGGGTCGACTGATCCGCAACTCGTGCTTCGGGTTGGGCTTCTCCGGCGGCGTGAAATCGGGGTTGTACGGCACAGTCGGATCGCAGCGCACGCCGTAGAAGTTCTGAACGCGCCGCTCGGTTGGCAGCCCGTTATCGTCCCAGCCGATCGGGTAGAAGACGTGCTTACCTCGCATCCGCTGAAAGCGGGCAATCAGATCGGTGTGTGTGTAGGAGAAAACGTGACCGACGTGTAGTGATCCCGACACGGTCGGCGGGGGAGTGTCGATGCTGTAGACCTCCCCCCGGCTGGCAGGCCGAACGAACGCGTAGGTGTCGTCAGCCTTCCAGCGTGCGATCCACTTATCCTCCAGACCTTCCAGCGCCGCCTTCTCCGGTACGCCCGCGCCGGTAGGGGTCGGCGCGTCGGTTCGGGGCTCAGCTGAAGTGGTCATGATCTTGCATCCTAAATAAGCCAAATTGGGTGAGTACACGCATTTTGTCGCTCGGCATCGAGTCAGCGTGCCAGCCTAGCGGGCTCACCAGCCCTGCAAGGTTCTGGCCGGGCGGCTCGGCTCTAGACTTTGGGCGTCATGCCTGCCGAACAGTCCCACGCCGAGATCGTCGCCGTGCTCACCAGCCGATGGCCCGAGCATCGCCCGGCACCAAGCCTCGGCCGGATCCGGGCACTCACTGAGCTGCTCGGGGATCCGCAACGGGCCTACCCCGTTATCCATCTGACCGGGACCAACGGCAAGGGCAGTACCGCCGCCATGATCGAATCCCTGTTGCGCGCCGATGGGCTTCGTACCGGCCGATTCACCAGCCCGCACGTGATGAGCGTGACAGAGCGGATCAGCATTGACGGAGCGCCGATCAGCGATGAGCGCTTCGATGAGGTGTGGCGCGAGATCGAGCCATACGTTGCACTCGTCGATGAACGCCAGATCGACGGCGTCTCTATGACCTTTTTCGAGATCATTACGGCGATGGCGTACGCCGCATTTGCGGACGCACCGGTCGACGTCGCGATCGTCGAGGTCGGCTTGGGCGGTGCCTGGGATGCCACCAATGTGGCCGATGCCGACGTCGCCGTGGTCACACCGATCGATCTTGATCACACCCAGTTCCTGGGTCGTACCATCACCGAGATCGCGCGGGAGAAGGCCGGGATCATCAAGCCGGGTGCGCATGCCATCCTTGCGGGGCAGAGTGTCGAGGCCGCGCAGGTCCTGCTGGCCCGGTGTGCCGAGGTGGGGGCGTTGCTGCAACGGGAGGGCGTCGACTTTGGTGTTATCGATCGCCGGCTCGCCGTCGACGGGCAGCTCATTCGGCTCAGCGGTGCGGACGGCCCAGTGGATGACATCTTCCTGCCCCTGTATGGTGCGCACCAGGCCGCTAATGCTGGGCAGGCGCTCGCTGCTGTCGAGGCGTTCCTTGGGCTGAAGGCGCTGAACCCTGATGTGGTCCGCGAGGGGTTCGCCCAGGTCCGATTCCCCGGCAGATTGGAACTCGTACGCCACTCGCCGGCCGTGGTGCTCGACGCGGCGCACAACCCGCACGGCGCTCGAGCCGCTGCAGCTGCGATCGCCGAGGCCTTCGCATTCGCTCCGCTGATCGGCGTCGTCGCGGTGATGGCCGACAAGGATGCACGCGGTGTCCTCGAAGCGTTCGAGGAGATCATGAACCATGTCGTGATCACCCAGGTCGCCTCGACTGCCCGAGGCATGCCGGCTGAGGCGCTGGGGGAGCTGGCTGAGGAGGTCTTCGGTGCCTCCCGGGTGACTGTGGTTCCCCGGCTGGACGACGCGATCGAGCGGGCGGTGGCACTTGCGGAGGCGGACGTTGTCGGCTCACCAGGTGTGCTGATCACCGGATCGGTGATTGCGATCGGTGAGGCACGCACGCTGCTCGTCAGGGACGAGCCTGTAGTTGTCGCCGGGACCCGCGAGAGTCTCGACAGCGAATGGGACGCCGACTACTCCGAAGACGGGCACGAGACGGACCGGGATTGGCGGTGATCAGTCTCACCCCCGGCAACCCCTTGCGGGTCGTGCTGATGACGGTGTTGATCTTCGAGGTGGTCGTCTTCGGGCTCGCGATACCCGTCATGATCTTGATCTCAAATGTGCCCGCTGCGGCGGCTGCTGGATTCGGGGGTGGCGCCGCGCTGCTGGCCATCTTGGCCGCTGGACTTCTCCGTTCTCGGATGGGATACATCCTCGGCTGGGCCGCCCAGGTTGCTGGCATCACTCTCGGTTTCGTGACGCCCATGATGTTCGTTGTGGGGGCGCTGCTCGCGGCGGTGTGGGTGCTGTCGTTCGGCTTGGGCAAGCGGTTGGATTCGCGCATGGAGACTGCCCCAGAGGGTGGCGACATACCCTAGGGTGCTGGCATGACCTACGTCGCACCGCCCGTGCCGACCCAGCGTTCCTTCGTGTTGATCAAGCCAGACGCTGTCCGCCGTGGCCTGGCCGGGGCCATCATCAGTCGCTTTGAATCCAAGGGCCTGTCGATCGTGGCAATGGAGCTGCGTCAGATGACCGGTGAGCTCGCCGACCAGCTCTACGCAGAGCATGTTGAGCGGCCGTTCTATCCGCCGCTAAGGCTGTTCGTGACCTCCGGCCCGTCGGTAGCGATGGTGGTTGAAGGCGACGAGGCGATCGATGTTGTCCGCACCATCAACGGCGCCACCGACGGGCGGAAGGCAGCTCCCGGCACCATTCGCGGTGACTTCGCGCTCTCCAATCGGGAAAATCTCGTGCACGGCTCCGACTCCCTGGAGTCGGCCAAGCGTGAGGTTGCGCTGTGGTTCCCTGATCTCGCCTGACTAGTAGCTGATCACGAAGTCGCCGTTACGCTGGGAGCGTCATGACGACGATCGCGACAGGCCCTGCTTCGGTATTCCCGCGCCTCGAACCACTGCTCGCGCAAGTCAGCAAGCCCATCCAGTACGTGGGTGGCGAGTTGAACAGCGTGACCAAGGATTGGGAGTCGGTCGAGGTTCGGTGGTGCCTCAGTTATCCGGACGCGTACGAGGTTGGCTTGCCCAATCAGGGCATCGCGATCTTGTACGAGATCCTCAACGAGCAGGACTGGATCCTTGCCGAGCGGACGTACGCGGTATGGGCCGACATGGAGGCCCTGATGCGCCGGTACGGCGTGCCGCAGTTCACCCTGGACTCGCACCGCCCAGTCGGAGAGTTCGACGTTTTCGGGCTGAGCTTCGCCACCGAACTCGGCTACACCAACATGCTGACCGAGCTCGACCTGGCCGGAATCCCGATCCACGCCGCAGCCCGCCGCGAGCAGGACCCCATCGTCCTTGCGGGCGGGCACGCGGCGTTCAATCCAGAACCGATCGCAGACTTCCTCGATGCTGCGGTGCTCGGCGACGGCGAGGAGATCGCGCTGTCGATCTCGCAGGTCATTCGGGAATGGAAGGCCGAGGATCGGCCGGGTGGCCGCGACGGCCTGCTGCTGCGACTGGCGGCCGGGGGTGGGGTCTATGTGCCCAAGTTCTATGACGTCGACTACCTGCCCGATGGCCGAATCCATCGCGTGGCACCAAATCGGCTAGGCGTACCGTTCCGCGTCGCCAAGCACACGCTGATGGACCTGGACAACTGGCCATATCCGAAGAAACCACTGGTGCCACTCGCGGAGACGGTGCACGAGCGCTACGCCGTTGAAATCTTCCGGGGTTGTACACGTGGCTGCCGCTTCTGCCAGGCGGGCATGATCACGCGGCCGGTCCGCGAGCGCAGCATCGACGTGATCGGTGCCATGGTGCAGCGAGGCATCGAGGCCACCGGGCTGGAGGAGGTCGGGCTGCTGAGCCTGTCGAGCAGTGATCATTCCGAGATTGGCGACATCACTCGACAGCTCGCCGATCGCTATGAAGGCAGCAACGTGTCACTCTCGCTGCCGAGCACTCGAGTGGATGCGTTCAACGTCGACCTCGCCAACGAGCTGTCCCGCAACGGCCGACGCTCCGGACTCACCTTCGCCCCTGAAGGCGGCACTGAGCGGATGCGCAAGGTGATCAACAAGATGGTCAGCGAAGACGATCTGATCCGCACCGTGGCGGCGGCGTACTCACATGGTTGGCGGCAGGTCAAGCTCTATTTCATGTGCGGCTTGCCGACCGAAACCGATGAGGACGTTCTGGCGATCGCAGACCTCGCCAAGCGAGTGATCGCTACCGGTCGAGAGGTCAGCGGACGCCGAGATATCCGTTGCACAGTGAGCATCGGCGGCTTCGTGCCCAAGCCGCACACGCCGTTCCAGTGGGCAGCACAATCTGATCATGAAACCGTGGATGCCCGGCTGGCCAAGCTCGGGAGTGCCATCCGCAGCGACCGGGAGTACGGCCGGGCTATCGGCTTTCGTTACCACGATGGGAAACCGAGCGTCATCGAAGGATTGTTGAGTCGCGGCGACCGCCGCGTGGGCGCCGTCATCGAGGCGGTCTGGCGAGAGGGCGGGCGGTTCGATGGCTGGAGCGAGCACTTCTCGTACGAGCGCTGGGCAGACTGCGCCGAGCGCTGCCTCGAGGGAAGCGGGGTGGATCTCGACTGGTACACCACACGAGAGCGCGACTACGCCGAGGTGCTGCCCTGGGACCACCTGGATGCCGGCCTTGATCGGGAGTGGCTCTGGGCGGACTGGCAGGACGCTCTGGATGAGGTCCAAGTCGACGACTGCCGATGGACGCCGTGCTTCGACTGCGGGGTCTGCCCGCAGTTGGACACCACCATTCAAATTGGTCCGACTGGTCGCAAGCTGCTTCCGCTGACGCCAGTCACTGGTCTATCCGGGACCAGCTGACCCATCGGGGGGGCCATATGTCCACTCGCCTCACCGGACGGGTCTCTCCTACGCTTGGGCAGCATGGCTGAGAAGCAGATCACTACCGTCGACGAGCTGGTGGAATTGATTGGTGTGCCCTTGCCTCGGGTGGCCGATAAGGTCAGGTCAACACTGCATGAACTGGACCGACAGTGGCTCGCTGCTTCACCGTTCTGTCTGGTGGCGACGGCCGACGAGACAGGGGCATGCGACGTCTCGCCCAAGGGAGATCCGCCCGGGCAACTGGCGTATGTGATCAACGAGACAACCATCGCCCTCGCTGAACGTCCCGGAAACCGGCGCGCCGACGGATACAAGAACGTTCTGGCGAACCCGCATGTCGGCCTGATCTTCTTGATTCCCGGTCGCGGGGACACATTGCGCATCAACGGCCGGGCGCGGCTGGTGTCAGATGCACCGTTCTTCGACGACATGATCGCCAAGGGTCACCGGCCGATCCTCGCCCTGGTAGTCGAGATCGAGGAGATCTTCCACCACTGCGCCAAAGCCTTCCTGCGGTCCCAGCTGTGGCGCTCGGAAACCTGGCTCGATCCGGTGCCGTCCCGGCCGGTGATCGCCAAGACGCTGGACGCGCCGGAGCAAACGCTCGAAGAACTGACCGCCTACTACGGCGACCAGTACGCGAACAACCTCTACTGACTGGGCCAGTCGACGTTTTCGAAAGTCCGCATTGGTCGGATTCTTGAGCTGGCGTCGCTAGTCTCGGCTCGTGACCTCGCCGAGGCCGCGCGCCCAGCCCGAGCAACGCCCGCCGCCGGTGCAGTGGCTCCGGGTGAAGTACGCCAAGCGGGGTCGTGCCCGGTTCACTAGCCATCGAGACTTTGGGCGGGCGTTCGAGCGGGCACTGCGCCGGGCCGCGGTGCCCATGGCGTACTCCTCCGGATTCTCGCC
>JBKPTR010000365.1:0-3913 GCA_046735615.1 Actinomycetota bacterium | reverse complement strand
CCCGCGCTCGAGCCGGGCGTAGTAGTCGAAACTCACCCCGGCCAGCGAGGCGACCTCCTCACGCCGCAGCCCCGGCACCCGCCGCTTCTCGCCGTAGGTCGGCATCCCGGCCTGAGCCGGGGTGATCCGGGCCCGGCGGCTGGCCAGGAAGTCGTGCACGGCTTGACGGTCCACAGCTCGACACTACGAGCCGGCCGCCAGTCCGAGGAAGGTACTGCCAGTACCCGCGTCAACAGGCCCTCCCACTCAGCCGTCCGACGCTGATGGCATGGCACCTGCACCCCAAATTGCACCGACGCACTGCCCGCAGCTTCGCCGAGAGGACCACGATGATGCCGAAGCCGCGCGACCCAGGGGAATTGACCCGCTGATCTCTCGTTCACGCCGCCGTGGCCGTGGGCGCCGCCGCAGAGGTCGGCAACCGTGACCGGCGAATGCGGTGCCTCGTGGACCCAGCCCCTTGCCGCTGACGCGGCCGACAGGAGCTATCCTCGCGATCCGAGTCGCTCCACAGGTCTTTTTGCAGCCGTAAAGGCTCTCCCGTCTGTGATCAGCCGCCTTGGCGTGTACCCGCAGTGCCTGTTTGATGGCGGGGAGAACGTGGATCGCCGCAGCCTCTCGGACCTGCAAGCCGAGCCACGACCTAGAACAGGTAAGGAGCAGAGCAATGATTACGCGCACTCTCGGCAGCAGCGGACTGGAAGTGTCCGCGGTCGGATTGGGCTGCATGGGACTCAGTCACGCCTACGGTCCAGCCGTTGACCAGCAGGACGGCATCGCCCTCATCCGCGCCGCCGTGGACCTCGGCATCACCTTCTTCGACACCGCTCAGGTGTACGGCCCGTTCACCAACGAAGAACTCGTCGGCGAGGCCCTGGCTCCGGTCCGCGAGCAGGTCGTCATCGCCACCAAGTTCGGATTCTCCCTCGACGGCAGCAGCTCAACCGGGCTGGACAGCCGACCGGAGTACATCAAGGCAACCGTTGCGGACTCGCTGCGCCGGCTGGGTGTGGAGAGCATCGACCTGCTCTACCAACACCGCGTCGACCCCGACGTGCCGATCGAGGAGGTCGCCGGCACGGTCAAGGAGCTCATCGCCGCCGGCAAGGTCGCGCACTTCGGGATGTCCGAAGCAGGCGTGGACGCCATCCGACGCGCCCACGCCGTGCAGCCGGTCACGGCGTTGCAGAGCGAGTACTCCCTGTGGTGGCGCGAACCCGAAGCCGAGATCCTGCCGACCTTGGCCGAGCTCGGCATCGGGTTCGTGCCGTTCAGTCCGCTGGGCAAGGGCTTCCTTACCGGCGCGATCAACAGCACCACGTCCTTCAACGACTCCGACCTGCGCAACACGCTCCCCCGGTTCGCCGAGCAGGCCCGCGTCGCCAACCAGACCCTCGTCGACCTGCTGTCGGCGATAGCCGCACGTAAGGGCGCCACTACGGCACAGGTGGCGCTGGCCTGGCTGCTGGCCCAGCACCCGTGGATCGTGCCCATCCCCGGCACCACAAAGATCCACCGCCTGCAGGAGAACACCGCCGCCGTGAACGTCGAACTCACTCCCGAGGACTTGGAGGAGATCACTGCGGCCGCCGACAAGGTCGACGTCCAGGGCGAGCGCTACCCCCCGCACATGCAACGGTGGATCAATCGCTGATCTGACCCGGTGCGCCGCGGATGCGGACCGACGAAGCCTTGGTGCGTCCTGGCAGTGCCTGTTTCATCGCCCGGCTGAGTTCTAGCGTCGAGGACGTGGATCGCAGCAAAGACGTACAGCAGCTCGGGCCAAGACGCTGGCAACGGCTATGCCCGCGCACGTAACGCCAATGGAAGCCGACGTCGACAGCTGGTACCAGATCAGTGCGGCCACCAATTTGGACGACCCCACAATCACGAGCGAAACGAGGTAGATCTTTGAGCGAGGGAGCGGGGCGGGCTAGGGCACCCCGCAACTTCACGTGTACTTTGCTCGTGGCAGGTCGGTATCCGTCTGAAGCCTACGAACCAGCGGAACCTAAATCGGACTAACGCAGCGTAGAACTGGGCCATGGAAACCTGGGACACCATCCGGGCGCGTCGTAACGTGCGCCAGTACACCGACCGATCGATAGACGGTGAGGACCTCGAACGCATCCTCGACGCGGGACGGCGAGCGCCGTCCGCGAGCAACTGGCAGCCGTGGAACTTCGTGGTCGTTACAGACCACGCGCAGTTAACCGAGCTGGCAAAGGTGTGGCAGGGCGGAGGTCATATAGCCCGGTCGGCGGCAACGGTCGCCCTGGTAGCCCGCGAGCCGGAGGACGCAAGACACCGCGAGCTGCTGATGTACGACCTCGGCCAGGCGACCGCGATCATGATGTTGGCCGCGGCCGACCTTGGCATCGGATCCGGGCATTCGGCCGTGGCGGACCAGGAGCAGGCGCAGCGCGTGCTGGGGTTTCCTGACGGCTACCTCTGCGTGTACCTGATCGGATTTGGCTACCCTGCAGACCGTCCGCTACGACCGCTCGTCAGACCGGACCGTCGGCCCTTCCAGGAGGTTGTGCATTGGAGCCGCTGGTGAGAACGCCCGACACTGCCAGCTCTTCGACACCTAGCCACCTGCTGCCCAATCGGCACAACGGATGGGCCCTGCGTTAGTCTCGCGGATGGCATCGGTGTGTGTTCTGGTGAGGTGATGCGCGTCTGTTGCGGAGTGGCTCGGATGGTGTCGGTCGAGAATAGGCCCGCCGGGGCTGGGGCTGTGGACGGCGATCGGCTTGTCCAACGGGGTCGTCTGGGCGATCGCCGCCGGGCAACGAGACCTCGACATTTTGCCGCGGCGGCCGCCAGTTTTCTCGAGCTGAAGAACCGCAGCCTCACCGATGTGGGCATTCGCGGTCTGCGGCGGCCCCAAAGGGGCGGTCGGCGGGGTGCATGATGCCAGGGTTACGCCGGCGCCGGCTCGTGGTTCAGGAGTGCTATTGCTGCGCCGTGGAGGCCGGCGTCGCCGCGGAGCTCGGCTTCGACCAGTCGGGGGGATTGGGATGGAGTCTTGTGCGAGGGACTCTTCCATTGTGGCGTGGAGTGGGTTCCAGACGATCTCGCCGGCGAGACTGACGCCGCCACCGAGGGTGATGGTTTCGGGGGCGACGAGCCTGGTGAGGTTGGCGAGTTGGATGCGGGCTGCGGGCGTCGTTGGAGTGCTAGGACGTGCAGGTGGTACCACCTCCATTCAGCCCGGGAGCCCCTCAGCTTGCCCCCTGCTTCGAATGGCGACGGGGGCGACTCGAAAGCGACACTTGTGTGAGCCGCCGGGCTGCTGCGCCGGGTCATCTCTACGTCGTTAGTGGAGCTCGGCCAAGCGAATCTGGCTCGGTAGCTCCAGCGCCCAGGGTCGGCTCAGCCCTTCTCCATGCGCGCGGTCGGCCCAAACACCTGCGGGCGCCGCGAATAGGCCCGCTTTTCCTCAGCCAACATTGCCTTGTCTACGCTAGCCAGGTCCGCGTCACTTAACGTTGCCTGCGACGTCAGCCCCAGCTCCTCGCGCTCTTTCTCGTTCTTGCCGCGCCAGCCGGTGCGGATACCGCCGACGCCTGGCGCGTAGTACTTGAGTTGAGTCTTCCCGGGCTCATCGTTGTTGAACTCGGCGATCACCACGACGTCGTGGTAGCAGCCTGTTGGTACGCAGTTCGAGATACCCACCTGATCGACCTTGGCGCGGTCATTCCACTCCACCGCCGGACCCCAGCCCTCGGCGTAGTCCTTGGTGCCCGCGGCGGGCTGGGCCTGCATGGTGATGCCCGGCCGCGCCTTCTGCTGGCCACCCAGCCAGGCCGGCGAATCGTCGATCTTACCGTTGTCGAGCTCCTCGGAGTACTCGCCGAAATACCAGACCGTCCCAGAGTCATCCTGAGCGTAGTAGGTGAGCTCGACC
>JBKPTR010000364.1:0-8843 GCA_046735615.1 Actinomycetota bacterium | reverse complement strand
GACACGAGCCTCCGTCGGCCGCTCACTGGGGCACTGCACGCAGCCGTGCGCGAGCTTTCGGTGCGTCATCGAGCACCGGATCGAGTACGTGAGGTGTTGGCAACGCTGAAGGCGTTCGGGCTACGCACCAACCCGCGCGGCGGGAAGCTCATCGAGCGCTGGACACCGGCGATCGACGGGCCGCCGAGCACCGGCCGAGCCGATTCCGGTGACATGGAGATCGATCTGCTCGAGTTGTTCACCGATGTGGCTGGTCTGGCCGCCGATGTTGGCGTGGGTGTGGCCGTGTTCATAGACGAGATGCAGGATCTGACCCCCGAAGACGTCTCGGCGCTCTGCGCGAGCTGCCATGAGCTGTCCCAGACCGGCGCACCGCTCATGATCGTCGGCGCGGGGCTGCCGCATCTGCCCAGTGTGCTGTCGGCCTCGAAGTCGTACTCCGAGCGGCTGTTCCGATACGTCCGAATTGACCGCCTGGACTCCGCCGGGGTGAAGCGTGCGCTGCTGGCACCGGCCGAACGCGAAGGTGCAACGTGGTCCTCAGATGCGCTTACCGCGATGGGCGCAACATCGGGCGGATACCCGTATTTTGTGCAGGCGTACGGGAAGGCCGCCTGGGACCATGCGCCCGGCTCGCCCATTACCGCAGCCGACGTGGCGGTCGCCGCGCCCGAGGCGGAGGCTGAGCTAGCCGTCGGGTTTTTCGGGTCCCGGTACGAGCGGGCGACGCCGGCCGAGCGCGACTACCTGCGGGCTATGGCAGGCCTGACCACCGAGCTGCCACCGGATGCAGCCGTCTCCACCACTGATGTTGCGGAAGTCCTTGGCCGCAAGCCGTCGTCGCTCTCGCCTGCCCGGGACGCCTTGCTGAAAAAGGGCCTGGTGTACTCCGCCGAGCGCGGGACGCTCGCCTTTACCGTTCCGCACTTCGCCCGTTGGTTGCGGACCCACCCGCCTGCCTGACAGGGAACCGCTCCCTAAGTGCCCGGTGGACCGCGTCTGGTTGCGGATCTGCCACCGCGATCGCCTCCTCCAGCATGCGAAGGGCCGCATCCGGGCCGCCGCCAAGGACAGAATTGGCCGGTCTCAAGCCGAGCAGGTCGCGGGCGAGCATGAGTTCGATGGCCAGTAGGTCCTCGAGTAACCCCAGCGCCATGTCGGTCTTGCGGACACTCAGTGGGATTGCGCTCGCCGGCAATGGCGAGCAGGTCTTCGAGGGCGAGCGGTTCCTCGGTGATCGTGACGATGGTCATGGGAGTACTCCCGGTTGCGGAGCAGTGTGCGGGCAATGTGGCTCTAACTCCATCAGACATACTGACGACCCAAGACATCGGTCTGTCTCTGGAAGGTGACTCATGCTCGAAGCTGAGCTGATGGAGCGGGACGGCTGGACCCGAGACGACCTCCTCGCGTACCAGAGCGAACGGGCACGGGCACTGATCATGCATGCGGTGAGCCGGTCGCCGTACTACCGAGATGTGCTGGGCGCCGACGCCGCGGAACGGCCGCTTGCCGAGCTGCCGACGTTGTCGAAGGCCACTCTCATGGCCGAGTTCGACCGGGTCGTCACTGATCCACAGCTGCGACTGTCGGACCTGCGGGCACACCTTGCCAGCCCAGACCCGTCGCAGTCCTTCCTCGGCACGTACCGGGTGGCGACTACCACGGGTACGATCGGCCGTCGGTCGATCATCGCGTTCACGCACGATGAGGCCGCTTCGTGGCGGGCCGCCAGCGCGAGGCCCATGACGCGCATGGTGATCGGATTCGGACCACGCTTCGCGGCGCTCGGCAGTCCCAGCCCAGTGCATGTGACCAGGCAGGTGCTGGTTCCGCCTAGCGTGCCGGCGCCTCCGATTTCGGCGGCGACACCGATCTCCGAGCTGGTTGCCGCTCTCAACGCCCAGCAACCCGAAGTACTCGTCGGAGCCGTGGGCATCTGGAGAGCACTCGCCGAGGAGCAGATCGCCGGTCGCCTGCGGATCGCTCCACGCGCGGCCTTCTTCAGCAGTGAGGCACTTACGGCCGATGTCCGCCGACGCGTCCGTGAGGCTTGGGGAATCGAGCCGGTGAGCGGCTACGCCGCGACCGAGGCGCCGACAATTGCCACGAGCAGCCCGGAACATCCAGAGCTGGAGATCGCCGAGGACCTCGTGATGATCGAGATCGTGGATGAGGATGGCCAGCCGGTCGCGCCCGGTCGGCCCGGCGCCAAGGTGCTGCTGACCAATTTGATCAATTACGCCCAGCCGCTGATCCGCTATGAGCTGACCGATTCGGTCGTCGAGTCCCGCTCCCGAACCCCTCACGTCGACCCTGGCGCTGCCTGGTCTCGGTGGACGGGCGCACTGCAGACATCCTCTATCTCCCTGGCCAACATGCCACGACCGTCGCGGTCCATCCTTCGGTGCTCAGCTCGGCTGTCGCGCCGATTGCCGAGGTCGGGGAGTCCGCCTTCGTGTACGACGCTCAGAGCCTGCACGCACAGGTTGTGCTGGTTCCCGGAGCAGGTGACGGCGTTTCGAAACGGCTTCGACAGGCCCTGATTGCTGCAGTGGCCGCGATCGGGACTGTGCCGCCCGCGGTCGATGTGCAGCCGGTCCCGGCTCAGGAACGTCAACCGGGCGGCAAGATTCGCCTGGTGCGATCGGTCTGAACCAGACCCCTCGCAATGATCGACTTCGAGAATAGGCGTCCCGATCCGCTGCGTCGCCTTGTCCGGAAGGCGGCGGAGATCGTTCCGATGTCATGGATACGCCCGCGATTAGTGGTCGGCATCGATCGCGAGGTCTTCCGGCTCAGCCGCGGCCGTACCACCATGTCTGCTCTGGTTTCCGGGCTTCCGATCGTCATGCTGACGACCACGGGTGCTCGCACCGGCCAGGCGCGCGCAGTACCTGTGTTGGGCTTGCCAGATGATGATCGACTGATCTTGATCGCCTCCAACCTCGGCAAGCCGTCGAACCCCGGCTGGTACCACAACCTGCGCGCGCACCCGTCAGCGGTGGTCACTTGGAACGGGTCCGCAGTCGAGATGGATGCCCGCGAGCTGGAGGGTGCCGAGCGGCAGCGGTACATCGACCTCGGCATCGAGGTCTATCCCTGGTGGGAGCCGTACCACCGCCGCGCTGCGCCTCGGCAGATCCCAGTGATCATGCTCGAGCCGGTCTGATTTGCCCACCTGACCTCGTTTGCTTGGTCTTGGCATCTACTGGAGCTGATGCCATGGCCAATGTAATTGATGCAGAAGTGGAGGGCTGTTCAATCAGCTCCTCTGCTCAACGACTTTCTTGAGGCCGTCCAGCATCATCTGCCAGTTGGCACCGGAGTGCTCAGCCTCTTCGGCACTGCCGCTGTTGTCCTGGGTTAGCCGTAGCGAGGTTCCGCCGTTAGCCGGCTGTAGGTCGTAGCGCACCCGGTGGTAGTTCTCCGGCCGATCTTCCTGACCTGTGAGCGGGCTGAAGTGGGTGACCTCCAATCGTCGGCCTGGCTCGACGGCGATGATCTCCCCTTTGTCCTGGTACGCGCGGCCCTCGAACTCCCCTTGCCACGTGATCGGGCTACCGGCCTGCCAATCGGTCTTCACCTCTGAGCCGAACATGTATTTCTTGATGACCTCAGGATCGGTCAGCGCCCGCCACACCTCTTCGGGCGGTGCATCGATCTCGCACTGAGCAGTCGCAACATACTCCGACATCACCGTTCTCCTTTGTGAGTGAAAAATGCGCTCTGCATTACAGGCTCTACAGGTGACATACCCGTCACAGTCCAGCCGTAATCCCGCGCACGACTAGCGTGTTTCGGTCGCGAGTCGAAGACCCAAGGCGACTAGAACAGTCCCCGTCACTGCGTCGAGCGAGCGACGCACTCGGGACCGTTGCAGGAATGGTCCCAGTTTGTTGAGGACGGCGGCGTAGAGCGAGAGCCAGCCGAATGTCATGAGGCAGAACACCAAGCCGAGTGGAAGGAGTGCAGCAACGCGGCCAGACGCGACCGGCACGAACTGAGGAAGCAAGCTGAGGAAAAAGGCCGCCATTTTGGGATTGGCGAGATTGCTGATGAACCCTTGGCGCATCGCTCGTCGCGGCGCGAGTTCTGGCAGTCCGATTCGGCGCTCATGCTTGCCGTGGCGGCCGCGAATCGCTCCCAAGATCGACTGCACTCCGAGGAAGATCAAGTACGCCGCGCCAGCGATCTTGAGCGCTGTGAAGGCGGGCTGTGATGCCTGCAACAGGCCAGCGATGCCCAAGCTCGCTGCGACGGTCCACACCAACTGCCCGGCAGCAATGCCGGCGGCAGTGAATACGCCGGAGCGGCGTCCGCCGACAATCGAGTTCCGGACGGTCAGTGCGGTATCGGGCCCCGGCGTGCAGATCACGAGAGCGGATACGCCGAGAAATGCCAAGAGCCCACTCATCATGGCGAGAGCCTCTCACAAGCTCACGCGTGCCCTCCGACGCTGACCGTCCCGACGGTGAGCCGAGCATTTCCCTCGAGGATCTGGCCAATTCGGTCTACTTGAGTCTTCAGAGCCCGGTGCTGACCGGCGGAAAGCCGGATAAGCGGCTCGACCGTGACTTCAATCTGCCGGCCGGAGCGACGCTGATGCCAAACGCCAGCGACGACGCCATCAATGAGCAGAACCGGATAGTTGCCAGCCTGGCCGGATGGTGCGAGGGCCCGCGTGGCTGCCTTGCCCGGGAAGAGCCGATCTCGCGGATGGCTTCCGACGGCGTATGCGTCGAAGTAGGGCAGCAGCAAGACACCGCCTTTGGCGCCCTCTGCTGCAGGCATTTCCGTGTCACGGTAAGTCACCAACGCAGGCACGCCGTCGAAGTTGATCTTGGTTAGTTTCCGGCTGTGCCGCTCGAATTGCTCGCTTGCCCAGGTGGCCGGGGCGCCGATCCACTGGCCGAACTGCTGTGGCGTCGCTGGACCGTAGGCGTACAAGTAGCGCGTGATCACCGTGGCGATAGCTTCCTCCTCCGGTACCCGCCTGGATCCCGCGAGCCAGCGGCGCGGATTGGTATAGGTGACGCGTCGGCCCTTGTTCGGCCCGAAGCACAGCACACCGCGGTGGGCGGCCGCGCCGACCGCTTGCCGCCATCGCGGCCACATCTCCTGGAAAGCGGGCATGACACGATCGCCAGCCCAAGACCCGACTAGGTCGGCGATGGCTCGGTCCAGTTCATCGATGCTGAGCTCGGCGTCCTCGAGTGCACGGCCGATGGCATCGACGATCTGCTCCGCCTGCGCCGGAGTCAGCCGGATGTCGTCAGGGAAGGGAGAGTGCGCAGGAATGGCGGAGAGTGCGGCCGTCCAGATCGGGAGGTCCTCGGTAGGAAGCAGGTGCACGGTGCCACGTGGACCGTAAGTCTTGATCAGTCTGTGGTCATCCCACAAGGCGTGCTGAATGGTGGTCCGGGTGGCCTCCTGGATGCGGAGCGCGAGGGACAACTCAGCCGCTGACAGCACTTGCGCATGAGCACCACAGATGGCTGCCGCGATCTCGGCGGGATCGGTTCCTGCCGCTGTCGGCGGCAATAGCGCATGCCGCTGCAAGCGTCGGACGTTGGCGCTCGACCACCTCACCTCATGCGTCATGGAATGTCCCTAGAGACGCAGCGAAGATTGAACACAGGCTCACCAAATCAGCGCTTGAAGAATCGGGCGAGCACAGCGGCCATGACCTTCGGATCAACCACGTGCCCTGGCCTGCGATGACTTGACGCTCCGCATCCGCAAGGCGGGCCGCAGCCACGTCTGCAGCCTGCTCCAAGTACTCATTGCTACCTCCCTCGAACTGCCCAAAACGTCAACGATCTCACCCTCTGGTTCGACCCGGATCGGCCTGCTCTCCTGAGCCGAGGATCCGGGTCAGGCTCGACGGGCAAACGCAGTAACTGCGACTAGGCCGATGATGAAGATCACACCGAGCAGGGTGCCCTCCACGCCATGCCCTGTCACGATCAGATAGATGCATGCCGCCAGAAACGCAAGAGTGATCACCACGGCGTAGTTCAGACCGCGCGAGTTCAGCCGAATCTGTCGCTGATCAAGGGCTGCGATGCGATCGAGTTCTTTTTCGATCACTATCCTGGTGTCGGCATCTGCCTCGGCGTAGATCTGCAGCGGATCCCGATAACGGTCGTATCGAGATGGCAGCGCGCTCATCGTTCCTCACTCCTGGGATTGGTGCAAGTACACATCACATGCGTCATCGAAGCTCCTCAGTCTTAGAACTGCATGTCGGTGAAACGGGAGTAGTGCCCCTGGAATGCGACAGTGATCATCTTTGTCGGGCCGTTGCGATGCTTGGCCACGTCGAAGTCGGCCTCGCCGGCGCGCTCAGAGTCCCTGTCGTAAAGGTCAGGTCGATTGAGCAAGATCACCACGTCGGCGTCCTGCTCGAGGCTTCCGCTTTCGCGAAGATCGGAGAGCATCGGACGCTTATCAGTCCGCTGTTCCGGGCCGCGATTGAGCTGCGACAGAGCGACAACGGGTACGTCGAGCTCCTTGGCCAACAGCTTCAGCTGGCGGGAGAACTCCGAGACTTCGAGTTGTCTCGATTCGACCTTCTTGCCAGAGGTCATCAGCTGGATGTAGTCGATGATCACCAGCTTGAGGTCGTGACGTTGTTTGAGCCGGCGCGCCTTCGCACGGATCTCCATCATCGTCAGGTTGGGGGAGTCATCGATGAACATCGGGGCTTCGGAGACCTGGCCCATCTTCGCCGACACCCGATTCCAGTCCTGGTCGCTCATGCGCCCGCCGCGAATATGTGACAGCGGGATGCTCGCCTCGGCAGACAGCAGTCGCATGGTGATTTCGATCTGGCTCATCTCCAGACTGAAGATGACCGACGTTAGGCCGTTCTTGATCGAGGCTGAGCGCGCAAAGTCCAAAGCTAGCGTCGACTTCCCGACCGCAGGTCGAGCAGCAATGATGACCATCTGTCCCGGATGCAAGCCGTTGGTCAGTTCGTCGAGGTCAGCGAACCCGGTAGGCACACCCGACAGCCCCGCGCCCCGAGACTCGATGGCCTCCATCTCGTCGAGAGTGGGTTGCATGAGTTCCGACAGCGGTTTGTAATCCTCCGACGCTCGCCGCTCACTGACGGAGTAGACCTCGGCTTGGGCGCGGTCCACGATGTCATCGACGTCACCCTCGGCGGCGTACGACATTTGGCCAATCCGAACCGAGGCTTCGACGAGTCGGCGCAGCACCGCCTTCTCATGCACGATCTGCGCGTAGTAGCCGGCATTGGCGGCCACCGGGACGCTTGCCAGCAGCGTATGAAGGTACGGCGCGCCGCCGATTCGTAGCAGCTCGCCGCGTTTCCCTAGCTCGTCGGAGACGGTGATGGCGTCAGCCGGCTCGCCCCGACCATACAGGTCGATGATGGCGTTGTAGACCTGCTCATGAGCCGGCCGGTAGAAGTCCGCACCGCGGAGCACCTCGACGACGTCGGCAATCGCGTCCTTGCTCATCAGCATGGCGCCGAGCACGCACTGCTCGGCCTCCATGTCCTGCGGCGGCGTACGGTCGGACAGCCGAGGCGCCTCGCCGCTGTAGGGCGGCATCACCTCGGCAACACTCACCCTTACTCCTTACATCCGCTGGACGCTGCCCCCGAGCCCGTCGGACACCCGCCTCAGCCCAATCGAATACGCGTTCGGAACAGTAGTGACATGCACTGACACGTACGCGTGCGCGACGCTGCGACAGGTCAATTGCGGAAACCGTACGCTGCCAGGACCGACCTGAACAGCCCGTTATCCACAGGGCCTGTGGACAACAAATTGCGCCCTGTGGGAGACACGCGGTGCGCCTGTGCAGACCCTGGGTATCGGCCTGGGGACTCGCATCGTCTTTGGATCGGCAATTGACGGCTGACTAGGTAAGACGCGCCGATTCTTGGGGTGGATGGAAGTTCTTTTCGACCATCTCACGACTCGGATGCGGCCTCCCGAACCATGGTGTGATTTTCCCCGGCGGAACGTATTACCCACAGGTTCATCCGCAAGCTGTTGAAAAACGACTGCGGCGATTGCGGATCTTTGATCGAACATCCTCACATGCGCTTCGCTGGGTGATCGACTTGACGCTCGATATACCCTTAGGGGGTACCTGAGAGATCAAGGAAGGGCCGATGCCTGATCACGCCAGCCATCACGGCTACATTGCCAACAAGGACGACTACCTTAAGCGATTGCGTCGAATTGAGGGGCAGGCGCGTGGTCTGCAGAAGATGATCGAGGAGGAGCAGTACTGCATCGATATCCTCACCCAGGTATCCGCGATGACGCGCGCGCTGCAGTCGGTCGCTCTCGGCCTTCTCGGGGAACACCTGAGCCACTGCGTCGTGCGCGCTGCCGTCGAAGGAGGACCCGAGGCCGATAGCAAGATCGAGGAAGCGTCGAGCGCTATCGCACGTCTCGTCCGCTCCTAGTTAGCGCTCTGTCACACCTAGCAAAGGAAATGTCTATGTCTGTCACCGGTGAGTACCGCGTCTCTGGGATGCACTGCCAGCACTGCGTGAGCTCGGTGACCGAGGAAGTCTCTGCTGTCAGCGGAGTGACTGACGTCAAGGTCGATCTCGACAGCGGCCGGCTGATCGTGACGAGTGACACCGAGATCCCGTTCGAGAGCATTGAGGCCGCCGTGGACGAGGCTGGCTACAGCGTGGCCGCAGCCTAGGCTGCCGCACCATGGAAACGAACGTCGTCCGACCATGAACCCACCCGCCAAGCTGATCGCCTTCCTGGCCTTGCTGGCGGCCGTCTTTGGTATCTCCTACGCGACGGGCAGCCAGTCGCGAGCGCTGCTGGCGCCACTCGCGA
>JBKPTR010000363.1:0-13505 GCA_046735615.1 Actinomycetota bacterium | reverse complement strand
TCGGCCGACCCGAGATCGGAGCCTTGGTCGCGGCCATCGTCATCTTCATCTTCTTCCTGATCGTCGCACCGGCATTCCGTACACCGGCCGCGTTCTTCACCGTCCTCTACCAGGCCTCCACCATCGGCATCGTGGCCGTCGCAGTCGGCATGCTCATGATCGGCGGTGAGTTCGACCTGTCCGCCGGCGTGCTCGTCACATCCGCGGGCCTGCTCAACGGCATGCTGTGCTACCAGCTCGGGCTGAACCTGTGGGTCGGCGTGATCATCTCGCTGGCCTTTTGCCTGGGCGTCGGCTTCACTAACGGCTATCTGGTGATGCGCACCGGCATTCCCAGCTTCCTGATTACGCTGGGCACGTTCTTCGTGCTGCAGGGCGCCAACCTCGGCGTAACCAAACTGGTCACCGGATCCGTGTCGAGCCCCAACATCAGCCAGATGGACGGCTACACGACGTTGAATTTCATCTTTGCGCACGAGTTCAAGATCGGATCCGTGTCACTGTCGATCACCGTCATCTGGTGGTTGCTATTCGTAGTCTTGTCGGCCTGGATCCTGCAGCGGACCAAGATCGGCAACTGGATCTTTGCGGTCGGAGGCAACGCCGCCAGCGCTCGAGCCGTCGGCGTGCCAGTGACCCGGACAAAGATCGGCTTATTTATGACAGTGTCCTTCCTCTGCTGGTTCACTGGCATGCACTATCTTTACCGGTTCGTCACTCTGCAGGCTGGCAACGGCGTCGGGAATGAGTTCCTCTACATCATCGCCGCAGTTGTGGGCGGCACGCTGCTGACCGGCGGCTACGGCAATGCGTGGGGTGTGGCCATCGGCGCGTTCATCTTCGGTATGACCAGCCTGTGCATCGTCTACGCCGGCTGGGACCCGAACTGGTTCAAGGCCTTCCTCGGTGTCATGCTGCTGCTCGCCGTGATGGTCAACCTGTATGTGAAGAGACTCTCGACTCTGAGAAAGGTGGGTTGACATGACCGACACCCTGCAAGAGCATGCCGATCCAACACTCCACAAGGGTGAGCCTCTTGTCGAGATGGTCGATGTTGGCAAGACCTACGGAGCGATCCGAGCCCTCAGGGGAATCAACATGGTCGTCAACGCGGGTGAGGTGACGTGTGTGCTTGGCGATAATGGAGCCGGCAAGTCGACATTGATCAAGATTATTTCTGGCTTGCATCCCCACAATGAGGGAAACGTGAAAGTCGATGGCGAAGAGGTTCACTTCAGCTCTCCCCGTGAATCTCTCGCTCACGGAATAGCTACGGTGTATCAGGACCTTGCCGTGGTCGGCCTTATGGAGGTGTGGCGCAACTTCTTCCTCGGCTCGGAGATGACTGGTGGCAAGTTCCCACTATCCGGAATGAAGATCAAGGATATGAAACGCATCGCCGATGACGAGTTGCGCAAGATGGGCATCGTCGTCAAAGACATCGACCAGCCTATCGGAACCTTGTCCGGCGGCCAGCGGCAATGCGTCGCGATTGCGCGCGCGGTGTACTTCGGCGCTCGGGTCTTGATCTTGGACGAGCCGACGGCCGCGCTCGGTGTCAAGCAGTCCGGGGTGGTGCTCAAGTACACCGCGGCCGCTCGCGACGCCGGCCTGGGCGTTGTGTTCATTACGCACAACCCGCACCACGCGTACCTGGTCGGCAACCACTTCATCATTCTGAAGCTGGGCCAGGCCGTGCTGGACAAGAAGCGTTCGGAGGTAACGCTCGACGAGCTGACCCGCCAAATGGCCGGCGGCGACGAGCTCACCGAGCTGGCCCACGAATTGGAAGGCAGTAGTCGAGGTTGATCCGTTTCGGCCTCTATGGCTGCGGACGGATCGGGCGTGTACACGCCGACTCGATCGACGTCCATCCCCGGGCCGAACTGGCTTGGGTGTACGACCCGATCGAGTCGGCTGCGGTTGAGGTGGCCAAGCAATACGGCGCCGCCGCCGCTTCCACTGATGATGCTGTCGTTGATGACCCGAGCGTTGACGCGGTCGTGATCGCCTCGGCCACCCCCACGCACGTCGACCTGCTCACCCGCGCCGTACGCGCCGGGAAGGCAGTGCTCTGTGAGAAGCCGATCGACCTGGACCTGGAGCGGGTCGATCGGTGCTGGACCGAGATCGCTGCACTTAACCCGACGGTGATGGTCGGCTTCAACCGCCGCTTCGATCCATCGTTCCGCGAGGTTTACGAGCGGATCGCCGGTGGGGAGATCGGTCGTCTCGAGCAGCTGACGATTGTGAGCCGTGACCCCGCACCGGCGCCCCGCGAGTATCTGGCCGCCTCTGGCGGCTTGTTCCGCGACATGACCATCCACGATTTCGACCTGGCGCGCTTCTTTCTCGGCGATGTCGTCGAGCTGTACGCCACGGGCGCGAACCTGGTTGCCGACTACATTGCTGAGCTCGGTGACATCGATTGCGCCGTCGTCGTACTGCGCGGTAGTGATGGAACCCTCTGCCACATCACCAATAGCCGACGCAGCGTTTTCGGTTATGACCAGCGCCTGGAAGCTTTCGGCTCCGCCGGGATGCTGAGCGTCGGTAATCAGCACCAGACCAGCGTCCGGCTGTCCAACGCAACCGAGACCGAGGCCGCGCCTGAGTACCTCAATTTCTTCCTCGACCGCTATACACCGGCCTACCGCGCGGAGCTCGACCATCTGATCACCGCTATGGAGCAGGGCGACCAGCCCAGTCCAGGTTTCGCCGATGGCCGTGAAGCACTTGCGCTAGCCGACGCGGCCCTCGAAAGCCTTCAGGGGCGGCATATGGTGCGGCTCGACTCGCCCTGAGTTTCATGATCGGCTGGCCGCAGGCCTTCGGCAGCCAAGCCCACACTAAGAGCTACTCAAAGGAGACGATTCATGACTATCGGCGTCGCAGTCATTGGAGCGGGCATGGCGGGCCGGGCGCATGCGGCGGCCTACCGAATAGCGCCTACTCTTTACCGGTCCACATTGCCGGATCTGAGATTTGTCTCCATCGGAGATGTCAGCCCTGAGCTCGGCTCGCTCGCTGCCCGGCGCTTCGGATACGAGCGCAGCGACACCTCCTGGCAGGCAATAGCGGAGGACCCCAACGTCAATGTCGTCAGCGTGGTCGTGGCCAACTTCCTGCACCGTGAAATGGTGGAGGGGTTGGTCGCCGCCGGCAAGCACGTGCTCTGCGAGAAGCCACTGAGCGACAACCTTGAGGACGCGCGTGATATGGCGGATCTGGCCCGCAGCGCCAGCACGGTCGTCCGCATCGGCTTCACCTTCCGCCGGGCGCCGGGCGTAGCTGCCCTCCGCGAGCTCGTTACCTCTGGCGCACTGGGTCGCCTCCTGCACGTCGACGCCCGATACTGGTGCGATTATGCGAGCGACCCGAAGGGCCCGATCAGCTGGCGGTACAAGGGAGCCCCAGGGTCCGGCGCGCTCGCCGACATCGGCAGCCATGTCGCGTACCTCGTCGAGTTCCTCGGCGGCGACGTACAGGAGGTGAGCGGAGGCCGATTTGCGACCGCGATCACCGAGCGCCCGGTGCCACTCGGTACCGTCGTCGGCCATGGGCAAGCTGCGGTGAGCGATACCTACGAAGCGGTCGAGAACGACGACTACGCCAGCTTCGGCGCCCGATTGGAGCGGACCGTCGGTGTGGTGCAGGTTTCCCGCGTCGCCGCCGGCCACCCGAACGGCCTGGCGCTCGAAGTCTTCGGCGACAACGGCGCGGCCAAGTGGGAGCAGGAACGCTCCGGGGAGTTCCAACTCATACTCAACGAGGGCCCCTCCGGTACGCGGGGTTATCGTCGCGTGATCATCGGTCCGGATCACCCGTATTTCGCCGGTGGCCTGCCGATGGACGCACCGGGCGTGGGCGTTGGCCAGAACGATGGATTCGCCTTCCAGGCGCGCGCTTTTCTGGAGGAGGTTGCGGACATCGACGAGGCAGAATCGTTGCCCCGCAACGCCTCGTTCGACGAAGGCGTACACAACATGGAGATCCTCGCTGCAGTCGCCGAGTCCGCTGCCAATGGCGGCGCCACGGTGAAGGTAGCGCCACAGCGAGCGGAGGTTGGGCGATGAAGTTCGGGGTTTACAACGCGATCCTGCATGACCGGTCACTGCCAGAGGCGATCGAGGTGATCGCCAAGCTCGGCCTGACCGGCATCGAGCTCAACTCGGGCGGTTTCCTACCGCCGGTGCACATTCCCACCTTCGATGACATCCTTTCCTCCGACGCTGCGCGAGACGACTTCCTCGGGCTGTTCGAGGGCACCGGCGTGGAGATCGCAGGCCTGAACTGCAACGGCAACCCGCTGCACCCCGATCCGGTGATCGGTTCGAAGCACGCCGAGGATGTACGCCGCAGCATCCGGCTCGCGAATCGATTAGGCCAGCACCGGGTGATAACGATGTCGGGCCTGCCGGCCGGAGAGCCGGGTGGCCGGCGGCCGAACTGGATCGTCAACGCATGGAACTCGGCTGCGCTCGACGTGCTCGATTACCAGTGGAGTGTCGCCGAGGACTTCTGGCGCGAGATCGACCGGGAGGCGGCCGATCTCGACGTAAAGGTGGCGCTCGAACTGCACCCGCAGAACGTCGTGTTCAACCCAGCCGGTATGCGCGAGCTCGTCGAGCGCACCGGCGCCACCAACATCGGCGTCGAGCTCGACGCCTCCCACCTGTTCTGGCAGTGGATGGACCCGGTGGCCGTGGTACAAGACCTCGGCCCGCTGGTGTTCATTGCCGCCGCGAAGGACGTACGCATCAATCCAGCCGCCGCTGTTTACGGTGTGCTCGACAACCGATTCCGCCGAATGGGGCCAGACGAGCCGCGAACGAACCTAGGTGGCGACGAGTGGGCCAATGAGTGGCCGAAGGACGCCGCATGGGACTTCGTCGCATTGGGTCGCGGGCACGACGCCGTCTACTGGTCGACCTGGCTTTCCGCCTTGCACGTCGTCGATCCAGAGATGCTCGTCAACATCGAGCATGAGGATGTCACGCTCGGCCGCATCGAGGGCCTCGAGGTCGCTACGGGGGTACTACTCGATGCCGCCCGTCGAGCCGGCATCCCCGCTACCGCTCCAGAGTGAACGCAGCGCGGAAGCGCTCGAGTGCGACTTCGCTGTCACCGGAAGCCCAGGCTTCCAGGCCTATCGTGCCTTGGTAGCCGATGTCGCGTAGCGCTAGGGCAATCCTTGGATAGTTGATCTCTCCTGTTCCCGGCTCGCAACGGCCTGGGACGTCGGCGACCTGGACTTCGCCAATGTACGGCCCGCATTTGTTGATCAGTTCGACAAGATTTCCCTCGCCAATCTGAGCGTGATACATGTCCAGCATCAGCCGCAGATGCGGGCTGTCGACGGCCGCGACGAGCGCGAGCGTGTCGGCGGCTTTCGCGAACGGCGTACCGGGATGATCAACAGCAGTGTTGAGGTTCTCCAGGCAGAAAGTCACTCCCTCGCGTCGGCCGAGTTCCGCGATCCGCATCAAGGTGTGTTCGGCCTTGAGCCACATATCCCCAGTGATCACGTCAACCGGCTTGAGGGGCAAACCCTGGCTGTCGAGGCCAGTGCCATGCAGGTTGAGCCGAGGGATGCCGAGCTTTGCAGCTACGGGGATGGATTGCTCTGCCGTAGCGAGCAGCTCCTTGGCCCCGTCCGGGTCGATGAGTTCGCCAGTGACATAGCCAGTCATCGAGCAGAACGTGGCGCCGGTAGACCGCAGGCCATCGATGTCGTGTCTGGTCCAATCCCAGATCTCCACCTGAAAACCAAGATCATCGATCCGCCTCACCCGCTCGGTAATGGGCAGCTCAGTGAAGATCATCTCCGCACAGGCGGCCAGGGTGAACTCGGCCATCATCATCGCGCAAACGTCGCGGCGGACCGATCAATGGTGATCGGCGCATGTGTCTGAACTGACTCGATGCAGGCCAGTGCAACAGCCAGCGCACGACGCGCATCCTGGCCGGTCACGTATGGCTGGCGTGCTTGCTGTATCGCGGCGACGAACTCGACGAACTCCGCGGTATAGGCATCGCCCATCACCTCGACATCACCGCGCGCCGTCTCCTGGTGCGATCCGGTCGCATCGCGCAGCATCATGGCCGTGCTGGCACCATTGCCAGCAGTTACCATGCCAGCCGAACCGAACACTTCCGCCCGCACGTCGTAGCCGTACGCAGCAGAGAAGCTCGCTTCAGCGACCGCGCGGGCTCCATTATCGAACGTGATCACCGCAATTGCCGTGTCGAGCAGCCCGGACGCCTTGAAGTCGGGCGCCACCAATGCATCGGCCGTCGCGTACGCCTCGACCGGGTCAGCCTCCGAATTGAGCCACAGCAGCGCGTCGAAGTCGTGGATCAACGTCTGCAGGAAGATAGTCCAGGGCGGCACTGCACCTGGGTTGGCCAAGCCAGGATCTCGGGTGAGGGAGCGCATGATCTGCGGCGTACCGATTGCGCCACGAACGATGGCGTCGTGGGCGGCTCGGAAGTCTCGGGCAAAGCGGCGATTGAATCCAACCTGGAGAATTACTCCTGCTGCCTCCACAGCGGCAAGCGAGCGAGCCGAGTCCTCCAGAGTCAGTGAAGCTGGCTTCTCGCAGAAGATCGGTTTTCCAGCCACAGCGCAGGCCACGATCAGGTCTGCATGCGCTTCGGCGGACGCGGCAATCACGACCGCCTCGACACTGTTGTCCTTGATCAGTTGGAGCGGATCGACGACAGCTTCGGCGCCGAAGCGATCGGCAACGGACGCAGCAGCCTCGGGACGAGGATCCGCCACCATCGCCAGCCGGGCGCCGGGCACCCGCTGAGCGAGAATCTGGGCATGTGAGGTGCCGATCCGGCCGGCCCCAATGAGCCCAACGCCGATCATCGTGGAAGAACTCGCCATCGTGGTCTCCTTGCTAGAGCGCTCTAGCCTAGAGCGCTCTAGTATTGTTGCGATACTTCGAGACGAAGTCAAACCGGTTGATCGCTCAAACTAGCGCACTCGAGGCTTCAATGATCAAGAAGAGTCCCTAACTGATCAAGAAGGGTAACAATGAACGATGGCATGGCACCCGGAGCGCGTCCGCCCACGATGGAGGATGTGGCTGCGCGGGCAGGCGTTTCCCGGGCTCTTGTGTCGATCGTGTTCCGTAACCAACCCGGTGCCAGCGAGGCGACCAGACAGCGGGTACACGATGTAGCGAGCGAGCTGGGCTATGCACCCGACCAGCGTGCGCGGCTCCTCGGGCGAAAGCGCAGCGGGCAACTGGGCGTGGCATTCGGCTTGCAGCATGGCTTCCACGGTGAGCTTGTGGAAGCGATGTACGCACCGGCCGAGCACGCTGGATACGAGCTCGTCTTGGCTGGTTTTGCACCGTCGCGCAGCGAGGGACGAGCCATCGACGATTTGCTTGCCTACCGCTGTGAGGCCCTCATCGTGGTCGGCCCGACGATGCGTACCAGGGACCTGGTCGCGCTCAGCAGACAGCTCCCGACTGTCGTGCTGGCGAGACGGGTTCCCGGCGGCGCAGTAGATGTCGTACGGACCGATGACATCGACGGCGCTCGCCAAGCAACCGAGCACCTCATTGCGCAAGGGCACCACGGGCTCCTGCACATCGACGGCGGGCGTGCACCAGGAGCGTCAGAGCGCCGCCGAGGATACCGCCAGGCCTTGGTGGCTGCTGGACTGGACCCAATGCCATATGTCAGCGGCGGCCTGACTGAGATGGACGGAGCCCGAGCCGGCAATACAGTCGCCACTATGCTCCGTCGGCGGCGAGGCAAGCCCAGCGCAGTGTTCGCCTTCAATGACCAGTGCGCGCTCGGACTACTACAGGTGATACGCGCTGCCGGCTTCACCGTCCCAGACGACCTGGCCGTGGTCGGCTACGACGACAGTCGAGTGGCCCGATTGCCGTGGGTCGAGCTGACAACCATCGGTCAGGATGTTCAGCAGCTAGCCAAAGAGGCCGTTGAGCAGGCCATCGCGCGCACCTATCACCCAGCAGATCGACGCGAGACGATCGTTTCCCCCGAACTGGTGGTCAGGAGTACGTCACGCACCCACGGAGTCGCGTAGGCGCTGACTTAATCGCTGGGTGTACCCGCTCACGCCACCCGCTCGCTAGCAAGCTCCTCGGCAAGCAAGTGTGCGAAGACGGCAGTCGTGGTTGCGTGATTGCCCACAAAATCTGGGGGTCGGCCCATCGAGTCGCGGCTGGCACGGATGTAGTCATCACTCTCGGGCCGAGGCTTGATGTGCAGGAACATCGGCAGTCCATAGCGCAGACAGATGAACGCGACGAGCAGCCTTGCGATGCGACCGTTGCCATTGGCGAAGGGGTGAACCCGCAAGAACTCACCGTGGGCGAGGGCTGTGAAGCTGATCACTGCAAGTATGTCGTCTGGCGTGGTCGGTGACTTTCCGACTGGCAGCCGCGCATCCAGTTCTGCGAAGACCGCGTTCAGCCCGGCGAGCACGGCACCCATCTCACTGCCCACTAGGCGGGCCCACACGCCCATCTTCTCCAGATTGCCGTCCTTCAGCCGGGCGCCGAGACCGACCTCATAGTCAATGAGTTCCGGAACGGCCGGGTCACCGCGAAAATGTCCCACATAGCCAGCAACCGGCACTTCACATCCGGCGTAGAGCCGCGCATGCCAGTTGCACAATTCCTCACAGGTTGGCAGGAGCCGTTCAGCGGTAGTGGCACCCAGCTCAATGATCAGCTGCTCGGCGTTTCCCTGGATGAGGGAGAGATTCTGCGGGTCGTCTTCCTGCCACGACGGAGCCGTCATGCCAGCCCAGCGCGCGCCGATCGATAGATCGTCGTGACGTCGCGGGCGAGATGAGGACGGTCGACGGCTACCCGATCGACAGCGGAAGGAGACAACGCCGATCGGGCTTGAAGCGGCTCAAGCTGCCCCTCCCCCGCGACGAAACTTTCCAGACCACGGGCTTGCACTAGCTCGTACTGCTCCCGGGTGAGCTCGGCCAACCGATCTGCAGCGGCCCGCAAGTCCTCACTCAGCATCGCCCCGCGGGCGACGACCTCATGCTCGATCGCCTGCTCGATCAGCTCGTTTTGGCTAATGCCTAGCCGAGAAGCAACTTCGGCTGTCAGAGTGCGAAGTCTTTCGTTACGCCAGCGCAGCGGGAACACAGCTCTCGGGGCCATAGCCCTAGCATGGCGCTACTCGGCATGATGTCAAGGCGACCGTATGACATCACGCTCTTGGTCGGTTCGTGACAACACTTCAACCGCACACTTGATTTGTGGCGCACGAGAAATACGCGCATCAGCGGTAACCAGCGTTGCCCCGAGCAGCTCAGCCAGTGCGACATAACTCGCGTCATAGGCCGTCAGGTTGTCGCGCAGGTCCCAGCAACGAGTCATAAGTTCGCGATGCGATGCCCGGCGAAGCGAGAGATCACGGAGGTCCGCAAGCGCCTCGCGCGCACGGCGTTCATCGACCTTTCCGACGCGGAGCAGACCGCGCAACGCGGATATCACCTCAAGATCAACTAACTCAGGCGCGGCCAGCTCTTCACCTCGCAGGCGGGCCCGCGCAGTGTCTCCCCAGATCCCGTCATCGACGAAGACAGCGACCAGAACACCTGCGTCAGTGACTATCACGATCCGCCCGGATGATGGCATTGATCTCATCAAAACTTACCGATCCGCCAGATCTGCTACCTGCGCGTTCAAGAACCTCATCAAGCGTTGGTCGATCAGCCTCTTCGATGAGGTGGTGCAGTAGGTATTCCTGCAACGACTGATGCGCAGCTGCGGCCCGCCTCCGCAACACCGCATGGGTGCGTTCGGGCACTCCCTTGATCTGGATGCTCGTCATGGCGCCATTTTGGCGCCACTGGCGCCAAAATGCAAGCAGTCGCTAGTGCGCCACTCCAGCCAATAGCTGACGAGCCATCACTATCCGCTGGATCTGATTAGTGCCCTCATAGATCTGTGTGACCTTCGCGTCCCGCATCATCCGCTCGACCGGAAAGTCCTTGGTATAGCCGTAACCTCCGAGCAGCTGTACCGCGTCCGTGGTGATCTCCATCGCGACATCAGAGGCGAAGCACTTGGCCGCCGCCCCGAAGTAGGTCAAGTCGGCGTCCCCGCGCTCGGACTTGGCAGCCGCGGCGTACGTGAGCTGGCGCGCAGCCTCCAGCTTCATGCCCATGTCGGCAAGCATGAACTGCAAGCCCTGGAATTCAGCCAGCGCCTTGCCGAACTGCTTGCGCTCCTTGACGTACCCAAGCGCATAGTCGAGAGCACCCTGTGCAATGCCCACTGCCTGCGCCGCAATGGTGACGCGGGTGTGGTCGAGGGTTCGCATCGCTGTCTCGAAGCCGGTTCCCGCTGCGCCGATCATCCGGGATTCGGGGATGCGTACGCCATCCAGGTACATCTCGCAGGTCGGAGAGCCCTTGATTCCCAGCTTCTTCTCGGGGGCGCCGAAGGAGACTCCGACATCGGACTTCTCAACCACAAACGCGCTGATGCCCTTGGAGCGAGCATCTGGATCAGTCACTACGAACACGGTGTAGAAGTCCGACAACCCGGCGTTGGTGATCCAACGTTTGACGCCGTTCAGGACGAGGTAGTCACCGTCGCGTACTGCCCGGGTCCGCATGCTTGCGGCGTCTGAACCAGACTCCGGCTCGGACAAGCAGTAACACGCCATCGATTCGCCGCGGGCGATTGGCGGCAGGTAAGCCTGTTTGATCTCTTCTGATGCGGCAAGCAGCCATGGCAGTGTGGCGAGCTTGTTGACGGCTGGGACGAGTGAGGTGGCAGCGCAAGCACGAGCGACCTCCTCGATGACGATCACGGTCGCTAACGCGTCAGCACCGACGCCTGAGTATTCCTCGGGGATGTGGGGTGCATGAAAGTCCGCCGCCACCAGCGCTTCGAACGATGCCTTGGGAAACTCCGCCAACTCATCGGCTTCGGCGGCATTTGGAGCGACCTTCTCCTCGCAGATCTCGCGAACCGCGGCCCGGAATGCCTCGTGCTCCTCGCTCGGCCGGTACATGTCGCCGAAGTCGCTCACGCCATTTATTGTGCCTGCTCGCGCTCGCAGGCAGCAGAGCCTAGTCGGCTATTGATTGCCCAGCCGTTCTCAAACCGTTCGCTGCATCGGATCCCAGTCGGCGGGGAGCAGCCGCGGCTTGTCGACCGAGCTTGCGACCTCGACGAAGGCGCGCGATTCCACCGATTCTGCGATCGCGATCATCGTGTCAAGGACGTGATAAGCCAGCAGTCCTTGGGCGCGATGCGGTCTGCCCTCTCGCAGAGCGCGAGCCATGTCCAGCACTCCCGTGCCGCGGAACGACTGCGCCGTCGTCTTGGCCACTGTCTCCCAGCCCTCACCGTCACGCCGCCTCACGGCGATCTCGCCGTCGAAGTAGTTGGGATCGGGAAACAGCATCGTTGCCTCAGTGCCGTTGACCTCCAGCAGGGTACGAGGAAGCGCCGAGTCGAAAGAGAAGATGGCCTGAGCCGACTGGCCAGACTCGAACTGGACCAGCGCACTCACATGGCTTGGCACCGTGACATCAAACTCCTCTCCTGCCTTCGGCCCTGAGCCGATCACCCGCCGTTCCCGCGCCTTCGAGCCAAGAGCAGCCACCGAGGAGACTGGCCCGAAGACCTGAACAAGCGCCGTGAGGTAGTAAGGCCCAAGATCAAAAAGTGGGCCGGCGCCCGCCGCGTACAGGAACGCCGGGTTCGGATGCCACGACTCCGGCCCTGGCAACTGCAGCAACGCCAGGCCCGTCAGCGGCGTCCCGATCATGCCCTGCTCGGCAAACCGGCACGCTGTCTGCAACCCCGCACCAAGGAAGGTGTCCGGGGCACATCCAACCAGCAGCCCAGCCGCCTCGGCGTCGTCGAGCATGCGTTGGCCACTGAAACGATCGAGGGTGAGGGGCTTCTCGTTCCAGACGTGTTTGCCGGCAGCGATCGCCTCACTCGCCACCTCGGCGTGCGCCGCCGGGATGGTGAGGTTCACCACAATCTCCACACCCGGTTCGTTCAGCACGGCGGCGACATCTCCCGCGACAGGAACGTCGTACTTATCGGCCTTTTCCTGAGCAGCATCGGTAACTATGTCGCCGATCGCCAGCACCTCGGTGTCGGCGAACTTTGTGAGGTTCTCCAGATAGGTGTCGCTGATCGTGCCGGCACCAATCACGCCAATCCCGACCGGGCCAGCCATGATCAAGCTCGCCCGGCGAGCAGGAACTCGCGGCCTGCGCGTACGGCCTCGAGTAGGTCGGTCTCGGAGTCGTCCAGCTCAACGACGCGGAGCGCGTCCGGAGCTGCCGCAATGATGTCCCACACCGGCAAAGCGCCCGTTCCCAGGGGGACTTGTTTGCTCGTATCAAGGCTCCCGTCGCCGTCCTTGAGGTGCAAGGCGACGACCCGATCACCGAGGCGGGTGATCAAGGCTGGCACGTCGGCGCCGCCTGAGTACGCCCAGTAGGTGTCCACCTCCAGCACGACCTCAGGGGCTAGCCGATCCGCCAGCACCTCCAGCCCATGGACTCCGGCGATCTTGGATTCCAGCTCGAAGTGATGGTTGTGGTAGCCGACGCGGAGACCGTAATCAGCCGCCCTGCTTGCTGCCGCATTGAGCTCGGATGCAACCTCGCTGATATCGGCCTCCGATTGCCAGCGGGACGGATCCACGTACGGCTCAATGACGGCCTGGATGCCGAGCTCAGCTGCCAGCGAAAAGATCGCATCCTGATCTTCACCAAGCAGGTGCATGTGCGTCGTCGGCGCAGTCAGGCCGTTGCGGGCCAGCCCGTTCCGCAGTTCGTCCGCGAAGCTGAGGAGCGCGAACGGCTCGACTTGGGTGAAGCCGAACGCAGCGAGCTTCCCCAAAGTGCCGTCGAAATCCTCCGCGAGGGCATCCCGCACCGTGTAGAGCTGGACAGACAGCTCAGACATTGATCACATCCTTTCTGACGACTGGTCACTCTACGTGTGCTCGCCGAGGAGTTGACGCGCGAGTATGGTGCCGCCGGCAGTGGCAACCGGAAATACCACGACACCGGCGAAGGGAATGGCGAGGAGCAGAAAAGTCGGCACTGCGAAGCCGAGGACTCGAAGTCGCCGTCCCCGCATCGCAGCACGCCGATCTGAAAGCCGGAGCAGCCCGCGGCGTTCGAAGGGCGCTCCGACCAGTTCGATACCGAGCATCCAGCCGCCGAAGATCGCCGAGAGCACCGGCACGACAGTCTGTCCGACGACCGGCACGAATCCGGTCGCGAACAGCATTATCGCCCCGAGTATGGCGACTGCGATCAGCGCCAGCGCCTGCCGCAGCGCCCGTGCCAGGCCGCGTGCCGGGTTTTCGTCGAGCTCGGGTACGTCACCGAACTCGCGCTCGACAGACTCGGACAGCTTGTCGTAGAGGGGCGACCCGAGGGCCAGAGTCAGTGTGGTGAAGGAGATCACCATGATCAGCACGGCACCTGCGCCCACCGCGGT
>JBKPTR010000362.1:0-37379 GCA_046735615.1 Actinomycetota bacterium | reverse complement strand
ACAAAGCCACTGGTCAGCGGAATGCCGGCGAAGCTCAGCATGAAGATCGAGAAGATCGTCGCGGCGAGCGGCGCCCGGCGCCCCAGCCCGACCCAGCTGTTGAGCAGCGTCGCCTCGCCACTGGGGTCACGGACCATCGTCACTAGCGCGAACGCACCGATTGTCGCGGCGCCGTACGCGACCAGGTAGAACATCACCGAGGAAATGCTGGTCAAGGAACCTGACCGACTGCCGGTCACGGCCTGTGACGCTCCCACGAATGCGGTCATCATGAAGCCGGCGTGGGCGATCGAGGAGTACGCCAGCATCCGTTTCACATCGGTCTGGGTGATTGCCAGCACCGAACCGACCACCATCGTGGCAACGGTAATGATCGCCATGAGCGGCTGCCAATCCCAGCGATCGGCACCCAGGCCGACGTAGAACACCCGCATCAGCGCACCCACGGCAGCGATCTTGGTGCACGCCGCCATGAATCCCGTCACTGGCGTCGGCGCTCCGGCATACACGTCCGGTGTCCAAGAGTGGAAGGGAACTGCGCTGAACTTGAAAAGCAGGCCAACCCCAAGCAAAGCCATTCCGGCCAGCAGCAGGCCCTGACCCTGCGTGCCGTCACGGATCGCATCATCGATCGCCGACAAGGTGAAGGAGCCGGAGTAGCCGTAGAGCAAGGCAGCTCCGTAAATGAAGAGGGCAGACGAGAGGGCGCCCAGCAGGAAGTACTTGAGCGAAGCTTCCTGTGACAGCAGCCGGCGTCGCCGTGCGATTCCACACAGCAGGTACAGCGGCAACGACAAGATTTCCAAAGCGACAAACATGGTGATCAGGTCGTTGGACGCTGGGAAGAGCATCATGCCCAACACGGCAAACAGTGCAAGCGGGAAGACCTCGGTGTGCTCTACCCGGCTCCTGATCGCCTCGCGTTCGGCAACAGTGCCTGGCACCGCCGCCGCCTGCGGCGTAAACACGCTGGCGTTCTCGATCTTGGTCTCGACGAACATCAGCAACGACGCGGCACTGAAAATGATCAAGATCGTCCACATGAAGTAGGTCGGTCCGTCGAGGGCCAACGAGCCGACCGCCACCACCGCCTCATCGCCGGCTGCCCAGTTCAGCAGTGTGGTCACCAGTGCCAAGGCCAGGGATACAAAGGTGACGACGAGCTGCACAGCGCGACGCAACTCACGAGGCACGACCGCCTCGGCGAGGACGCCAAGGCAGGCTCCGGCGAAGATCACCAGAACTGGAGCCAGCAGGCCGTATTCGATGGTCGGCGCGGTGATCTCCATCGGCAGCAATGCAGAGATGATCATCAGCGGCCTCCCTCGGCGCTAACCCTGGGTTGCGGATCAGTCACGCCGACGTGCTGCATGGTGGCCTGGGTCGACGGTTCGATGATCGACAACAGAGGCTTCGGATAGATGCCGAGCAGAAGGATCAACAGCACCAGCGGGGCCATGGCGAGCCGCTCCCGACCGTTGATTTCATTGACCTTCTCCTGGACCTCGTCGGGAACCGGCCCAGTCATCGTCCGCTGGTACATGATCAAGATGTAGAGCGCGGCCAGCACAATCGCTAGCGCGGAGATCACCGCGTACGAAGGGTACCGGCTGAAGGTTCCGGCCAGCACCATGAACTCGGAAACGAAGCTGGACAGGCCTGGCAGCGACAGTGTGGACAGCCCGGCGAACAGCAGCAGGCCTGCCATCACCGGGGCCACCCGATCGACCCCTGCGTAGGAATTGATGTCGCGTGATCCGCGGCGTTTGATCAGATATCCGGCCATGACGAACAAGGCCGCGGTGGACATTCCGTGGTTGAGCATGTAGAGCGTTGACCCCGTCAGGCTTTGGCTGGTAAACGCGAAGATGCCGAGCACGATGAAGCCGAAATGGCTGATCGAGGTGTACGCGATGAACCGCATGATGTCCCTGCTGCCGATCGCCAGGATGGCGCCGTACAGGATCGAGATGGTGGCGAGGACCAGCACGACCGGGGTTGCCCACTGGCTTGCCTCCGGGAACAGACCAAGGCAGAACCTGATCATGCCGAAGGTGCCGATCTTGTCCATTACGCCGACCATCATGGTGGCGCTGCCGGCCGTGGATTCCTCGGCCGCATCGGGTAGCCACGTGTGCAGCGGCACCAGCGGCGCCTTAATCGCAAACGCGAACATGAAGCCGACGAACATCCACCGGGCAGTGGCAGTCCCGAAATCCAGCTGGCTCAGCGTGCTCAGCAGGTAGCTCGGCTCCCCCGCTTTGGCCGACTGCACATACAAGCCGATCACCGAGGCGAGCATCACGAAGCCGCCCAGCAAGCCGAAGATCAAGAACTTGGCCGCCGCGTAGGTCCGGCGAGGGCCTGGCCCGAAGCCGCCGATCAGGAAGTACATCGGGATCAAGATGACCTCGAAGAACACGTAGAACAAGAACACGTCGGTGGCGAGGAAGAGGTACAGCGCGCAGGTCTGGACCGCGAGCACCAGGGCAAAGAACACCCGGGCGTCATACTTCGGAGCCAAGCTTGCTGCTGGCGCAGGCCCGGGCCCTACGCCGGACTCAGAGCGCACGCCGGCTGGCTCAAAGTCGCGCCACGAGGCAATGATCACTACCGGAGTGATGATCACCGCCAACAACACCAGAGTGAGGCCGAGGCCGTTCAGGCCGAGCGCATAGTACGCACCAAGGGGTTTGATCCATGGCACTTGCTCCACCATCTGCATGCCGCCGCCGACCTTGAACTGCGTGGCGATGATGAGAGCGAACACGAACGTGATCAGCGAGGTCAGAAGCGCCACCTGCTTGGCGGCCTTGACGCCTGTGAAGATCAGCAGTAGAGCACCGGCGGCCGGCAACAGCGCGAGGATGGTGAGCCAGGGAATAGTCATGATTCGCCCCTAACCCAGCCGGCCCAGCACAATGACGACGCCGACAATCGCAGCACCCAACGTCATCGTGAGTGCGTAGGAGCGAACGAAGCCGTTCTGCACGCGACGCAGCCGAGCCGACATGCCGCCAATCGCCGCAGCCGTGCCATTCACCGTGCCATCGATTCCGTCGTCCTCGAGTTTGACGAGCTGAGACGTGAGCTGCTGTCCCGGACGCATGAACACTGCTTCGTTGAATGCGTCGCCGTACAGATCGTTGCGTCCGGCCAACGTGAAGAAGGACCGGCTCTCGGGCTGGGTCAACGGGATGTCGCGACGCGGCCCGAAGAGCCACACGCTGATGCCGACGCCTATGGCGACCACCACGAGCGTGACGAGCGCGACGGTTGAAAAGTGCAGCAGGCTCGACGTCTCTTCGGGCACTCCGCCGCCCACGGCCGGATCAAGCCAGCCGACGATCCAGTTGTTGAGCACCAGCCCGCCGATGGCCGAGGCGATTCCCAGGAAGATCAACGGCACGGTCATGACTCGCGGCGACTCGTGGGGGTGCACCCCTTGCTGCCAGCGCTTGGCGCCGAAGAACGTCATCAACATCAGCCGGGTCATGTAGAAGGCCGTGATGCCGGCGCCCAGCATGGCGAGCGCTCCGACGACCGCGCTCAGCTCGAAGGCCGCCTCGATGATGTGGTCCTTCGCATAGAAGCCAGAGAAGAACGGGAAGCCGATGATCGCCAGGTAACCGGCCGCAAACGTGACGAACGTGATCGGCATTAGCCGCCTCAGTGCCCCGTAATGCCGCATGTCGACCTCGTCGTTCGTGCCATGCATCACCGAACCTGCCCCGAGGAACATGTCGGCCTTGAAGAACCCGTGCACGAGCAGAAGGAAGATCGCGTACGCGTAACCCGCCGGCCCGATGCCGGCAGCCAGCATCATGTACCCGATCTGGGACATCGTCGAGCCCGCCAGGACCCGCTTGATGTCGTCCTTGGCGCAGCCGATCCAGGCGCCGAACAGCAACGTTACCGTTCCGACTACCACGACAGCCGTGCTTGCCGGCAACGACTCTGTGAAGATCGCATTGCTCCGTGTGACGAGATAGACGCCAGCCGTCACCATGGTGGCGGCATGGATCAGCGCAGACACCGGAGTCGGGCCCTCCATGGCGTCCAAAAGCCAGGACTGCAACGGCACTTGTGCGGATTTGCCACACGCGGCAAGCAGCAGCAGCAGACCCAAGATCAACGCGGTTGTGTCGCTCACGTTGGGCATGCCTTCGTTGACGTCGACAAAGGCCGACGATCCGAAGGTAGCGAGCATGACCATGACGGCGATGGACATGCCCATGTCACCAACCCGGTTGACCACGAATGCCTTCTTGGCCGCCGTCGCGGCTACCGGCTTGTACTGCCAGAAACCGATCAATAGATACGACGCGAGGCCAACGCCCTCCCAGCCAACGAAGAGCACCAAATAGTTGTCAGCCAGGACGAGAAGCAGCATCGCGGCGACGAAGAAGTTGAGGAAGGCGAAGAAGCGACGCCGCCTGTCGTCGTGAGCCATGTACCCGATGGAATAGACATGGATGAGCCCACCGACGCCGGTGATCAATAACACAAAGACGATCGAGAGCTGGTCGATCAGCAATCCGACGTCGATTTGCCAGACTCCGCTGGAGATCCAGTTGTACAGCGGCACCGACACAGCACGAGTCGCCTCGTCGCGGCCGAGCAGGTTGATGAAGTAGTAAAGACCAAGCGCGAAGGAGACAAGAGGCGCGACCGCGCCGAGGTAAGGCGCCCATCGGTCGGCACGCCGGCCGACCAGCAGCAGGACCGCAGAGCTCACGGCGGGGATGGCGATCAGCAGCCAGGCCAGGGTGAAGAAGCCAGTGGCCGGCACGGGCGTCACGATCTCGAGTGGGAGCATCGTAGTCCTTCAGAACTTCAGCAGGTTCGCGTTGTCGACCGAGGCCGAGCGACGGGTACGGAAGATGGTCACGATGATGGCCAGCCCGACGACGACCTCGGCGGCAGCCACCACCATCACGAAGAAGGCGGCGACCTGGCCGTCCAGTGCGCCGTGCATCCGGGAGAAAGCCACCAGAGCAAGGTTGGTCGCGTTCAGCATCAGCTCGACGCACATGAAAGCCACAATGGCGTTCCGCCTGATCATGAAACCGACCGTGCCAATGGTGAACAAGATTGCTGACAGCACGATGTAGCTAGTCGTGCTCATGTGTCACCCCCGCATGTGCCTGAGCCTGTCGAAGGGCACTCCATCCGGGCTTCGACAAGCTGTGCCCGCAGCCACCGCCGCTCACAGCTCGTCCTCTGTGGTGCGCGGAGTTTCCTCTTCGGTGATCGCTTCGACCGTCTCGTCGACCGGCTTGACGAGGCCTCGGCTGTCCAGGATTGCACCGCGTGCTTTCAGCGTGGCCGAGACCGAGAGCTCGGAGACACTGCCGTCGGGCAGCAGAGCCGGCGTATCCACGGCGTTGTGCCGCGCAAAGACGCCTGGAGTTGGAAGCGGACCCGGATGCTGGCCGGTCTCCGCGTAGCGCTTCAGCCTCAACCCTGCCAGGTCCGACTGGGTGCGGCGTTTGGTCAACCGCTCGCGATGGGCTAGCACCATGGCTCCGACGGCAGCGGTGATCAGCAGTGCCGAGGTGGCCTCGAAGGCGAAGACGTAGCGATCGAATATCAGCGCGGCAATGCCTTGAACGTTGCCCCCGTTCTCCGCATTGGCAGCAGCCAGCCCAGCCGCCGGACCGATGATCGCATTGCCAATAGCAAAAACGAGGAGTGAGCCGAAGCCGAGGCCGGCGAGAATGGCCAGCGTGCGCTGTCCCTTGATCGTCTCCACCAAAGACTCGGCAATGTCGACGCCCACCAGCATCAGCACGAACAAGAACAGCATCAAGATCGCGCCGGTGTAGACGATGATCTGGACGGCAAAGAGGAATGGCGCGTCCAAAGCAGCGTACTGAACGGCCAGGGAAATCATCACCGTTGCCAGGCAGAGTGCGGAATGCACCGGCTTGCGCGCCGCGATCATTCCCAGCGCGCCCAAGATCATCACCGGGGCGAGCATCCAAAATGCCACGGCGGCGCCGGTGACCAGCGGAATCAACAATGGTGTCAACACGATCACCCCGGGTCCTTCGCCGCGTGCTCGCGGCGATACCGGAAGCCCTGGTTCATTGGGCGCGGCTGAGCCTCGCTGATATCGCCGGCGCGATCATCCGGCTGACCTGTCGCAGGCAGGCCGAGGAAGTACGTCTCCTCGTCATCACCCAACCTGCGCTCGTGGGGCGGCTCCTCCATGCCGGGCAGCAGCGGCGCAAGTAGATCAGATTTCTCGTAGATCAACTTCTCGCGGGTGTCGTCGGCCAGCTCGAACTCGTTCGTCATGGTCAGGGCTCGTGTCGGGCAGGCCTCGATGCACAGACCGCACAGGATGCAGCGGAGGTAATTGATCTGGTAGACGCGGCCGTAGCGCTCGCCGGGAGAATACCGCTCCTCTTCAGTGTTCTGCGCTCCCTCGACGTAGATCGCATCGGCTGGGCACGCCCAGGCGCACAGCTCGCACCCGACACACTTCTCCAGACCGTCCGGCCAGCGATTCAACTGATGGCGGCCGTGAAAGCGCGGAGCCGTGACCCGTGGCCCGTTGGGGTAGTCAATAGTGAACGTCTTGCGGAACATCGTTTTGAAGGTCACGCCGAAGCCAGCGACGGGATCAAAGAACCCCATCAGGCCTCACTCCCTTCCTTGGCCGGCTCATCACCGGCTGATCGATCTGACTGTTGATCTTCTTCACCAGCCAGCACCTGGGCAAACTCAGGCAGCACCTGGTCGCCCATCGGCGGGACAGGATAACCGCCTGCGAAGGCGTCGAAGCCACCTATCTCTCCAGCAGCAGGCTCCGCAGCTTCCTTGGGCTCTTCCTTGCCACCGAAAAATGCGAGGCCGACCAGCACGGCAAACACCACGGCGGCCCCAAGCCAGAACCCCCGGCCGCTGAACCAGCCCTCCTGCTGGCCCAGCCTCAAGATCGCGATCATCACCGTCCAGACCAGCGAAATGGGGATCAGCCAGTGCCAGCCGAACCGCATGAACTGGTCGTAGCGCAGACGCGGCAGCGTGCCACGCAGCCAGACGAAGATGAAAAGCATTACCAGCACCTTCACCAGGAACCAGAGCAGCCCCCAGTAGCCGCTGTCGGCACCTGGCAGGAGATTGAACGGCAGCGGGGCGTGCCACCCGCCCAGGAAGAGCGTGACGGCCAGCGCTGAGACCGTGATCATATTCATGTACTCAGCCATGAAGAACATGGCGAAGCGCATCGAGGAGTATTCGGTGTGGAAGCCCCCGACCAGCTCGCCCTCCGCCTCGGGCAGATCGAACGGCGCCCTGTTGGTCTCTCCGACCATGGAGATCACGTACATGACGAACGATGGCAGCAGCTGCAGTGCGAACCAGACCGGTACGCCGAAGACGGTTGCCGGTTCAGCTTGCTTGGCGACGATCTCCGACGTTGACAGCGAACCGGCGTACAGGAACACCGCGACCAGCGCCAGACCCATCGCAACCTCGTAGCTGATCACCTGCGCGCTCGAACGCAATGCTCCCAGCAGCGAGTACGTCGATCCGGACGACCAGCCTGCGAGCACGATTCCGTACACACCGATCGAGGCGATCGCGACGATGAACAACACCGAGACTGGCAAGTCGGTGACCTGCAACGGGGTGATGATGTCGGTGAACGGCACGCGCACCAGCCCAGCCATCGGAATGACGGCGAAAGCGGTAATCGCCGGGATGGAGACGACAAAGGGCGCGAGCATGAAGACGACCTTGTCGGCCGCGGTCGGCGTGAAGTCCTCCTTGAACATCAGCTTCATGCCATCGGCCAAGGACTGCAGCAGCCCGAACGGCCCATTCATGTTGGGCCCCTGCCGGTGCTGCATGAAGGCGACGACCCGGCGTTCGTACCAGATGGTGAACAACGTCAGCAGCAGCAGGAGCACAAACGCGAAAAGCGCCTTGAGCAGCACCACCCACCACACGTCGTTGAAGAACACCGTCAGGTCCATCGGAGCAAGCGCGCTCATTGGTTCGCCTCCGCGTCATCGTCGACTCCCGCCAAGGACTCTGTCGAAGGAGGCGCTTCGACAGGCGCCGTCCTGAGCGTGTCGAAGGGCTCAGCGGGCGTGACGGGCTCAGCGGGCGTGACGGGTTCTGCGGGCCGCCCAATCGTCACAAGATCACCAGCGCTGGCGGCAAGGTGCTGCGGAATCCCCAGTCCTGGAGCACGGCTCGGAAGCCACACGACCCCGTCGATCATCTCTGAGTCGACCACGGCCGGCATGGTGATGGAGCCTCGGTCATTACTGATCATTGCGACGCTGGTAATTCCAGCGTCCGCGGCAGTGCTGGGACTCATTCGTGCCTCGGGTCCGCGTGCAGTGGCCTGAAGGTACGGCTCACCGTCCAGTGCGCGACTCGCGTCGAGAGCCATCCGCCAGGTGGCCAGCAGAGCGGTGCCGCTCCCTGGATCAGCAGGCTCGCCTGCCGGGTAATCGGGGGCCTCGGTGCGCTCCTCCTCCCAGCTGCCCAATTCGTCGAGCTCGGCGCGGGCCTGAGCCGCCGTACGGAATCCCAGATCAGTTCCCAGCGCATCCGCGAGCGCGGCCAACACCCTGAGGTCGGACATGTCGTTGGGTCGATCGATCACGATCTCGAAGGACCGACGCCGACCTTCCCAGTTCACGAAGGTGCCTGCCCGCTGCTGCATCAGCGAGACCGGGAAGACCACATCCGCACGCTCGGTGACCGAGGAGGCGCGGGTCTCCAAGCTGATCAAGAAGTTGACCTTCTCCAATCCTTCGAGCGCGGCTTGTGGATCGACGAAGTCGTTCGGATCCACGCCCGCCACGACTAGCGCCTCGAGTTCCCCGTCGGCAGCAGCGATCAAGATCTCGTCGGCGTCGCGGCCTTCCAGCGACGGCAACGACTCGACTCCCCAGGTCGTTTGGGTATCGACTCGTGCAGCGGCATCCGACACCGGCCTGCCGCCAGGTAGCAGATTGGGCAGGCAGCCGGCTTCCACTGCGCCACGATCCCCTGCTCGGCGGGGTACCCAGGCCAGTCGTGCGCCGGTGTGCTCAGCAAGTCGTAAGCAGGCACTAAAGGTTCCTGACAGACCTGCGGCCCGCTCACCGACCAAGATGACCGAGTTCGCGTCGAGAGTGATCTCTGGCGGCCGATCGTCGCCTCCGCGTCCCTCCGCGTCGATCTGGTCGAGGATGGCGGCTTCCTCACCTGGAAGGCATGGGATGAGCTGGGCACCCATCTTGCGAGCTCCGTTGCTGGCGTACGGCGCGAGTGTCCAGGAGATGAGGTGCTTCTTGCGGAAGGCCTTGCGGAGTCGGAGGAAGATCATGCCGGCTTCCTCTTCCGGCTCCAGGCAGACCAAGAGCACCGAGCTGGCATTTTCAAGATCAGTAAAGCTGACACCGGGCCCGGTCCCGGCGACCGCATGGGCCAGAAAGTCGGCCTCTTCACTGGAATGCTGCCGCGCCCGGAAGTCGATGTTGTTGCTGCCCAGCACGGTTCGAGCGAACTTGGAGTAGCTGTACGCATCCTCGAGCCTCAGCCGACCTCCGGTGAGCACCCCCACCGAGTTCCCTGCTGCTTGAAGGCCGCGTACGGCCACGTCAATCGCTTCCGGCCACGAGGCGGGACGGAGCACGGCACCATCTCGAACGAGCGGGCGGGTGAGTCGATCCTCGCCGTCTCCATAGCGGATAGCGAAGCGGTCCTTGTCCGTGATCCATTCCTCGTTGACGTCCGGATCGTCCCCCGCCTGGCGCCGCATTACCTTGCCACGCCGGTGATCCACCCGGATCGCCGAACCACAGGCGTCATGCTCGGCAATCGAGGGCGTGGAGACCAGGTCAAAAGGCCGGGACCGAAACCGGTATGCCGCGCTGGTCAAAGCACCCACTGGGCAGATCTGAATGGTGTTGCCAGAGAAGTAGGACTCGAAGGGTTCTTTCTCATAGATCCCGACCTGCTGCAGCGCCCCTCGCTCAATGAGTGCGATGAACGGATCACCCGCGATCTGCTCGGAGAACCTGGTGCAGCGTGCGCAGAGCACGCAACGCTCACGGTCCAGCAGGACATTAGGAGAGATGTTGATCGGCTTTGGGTAGGTGCGTTTCTCGTCGGTGAACCGGCTCTCGGCATAGCCGTGGGTCATCGCTTGGTTCTGCAGCGGGCACTCCCCGCCCTTGTCGCAGATCGGGCAGTCGAGCGGATGGTTGATCAGCAAGAATTCCATGTTTCCGCGCTGTGCCTTGTCGGCGATGGGCGAGGTGACCTGCGTCTTGATCTTCATACCGGGTGCCACCTCGAGGGTGCAGGAGGCCTGCGGCTTGGGAATGGGACGCCCGGTGCCCCCATCGGGGACTTCCACCAGGCACTGGCGGCAAGCGCCCACCGGATCAAGCAGCGGATGATCACAAAATCGCGGCACCTCTACTCCGATGAGTTCAGCGGCGCGAATCACCAGGGTGCCCTTCGGCACCGACACCTCAATGTCGTCGATGGTGAGGGTGACCAGATCCTCGCGCTGCTCGACAGCCGAGCTTGCTGAGGGGCCTGTGGCAGTGACACTCATGCTCATGCTCCTGCGGGCTCGCGAACGAAGATCGTGCTGCGCTCGTACGGAAACAGCTCCCAGGCCGGGGTCTGCATGGCAGCTTCGAACTCGTCTCGGAAGTACTGGATCGCTGAGGTGATCGGCGATGTAGCGCCGTCGCCGAGAGCGCAGAAAGACCGGCCGAGAATGTTGTCGCAGAGGTCCAGCAACTTCTCGATGTCGCCCTGCTGCCCGCGGCCTGCCTCCATCCGCTTGAGGATCTGCACCAGCCACCATGTGCCCTCGCGACACGGCGTGCATTTGCCACAGGATTCGTGCTTGTAGAACTCGGTCCAGCGCAGCACGGTGCGTACGACTGAAGTCGTCTCGTCAAAGCACTGCAGCGCCTTGGTTCCGAGCATCGACTTCACGCTCGCGATCGCCTCATAGTCGAGCGGTACGTCGAGGTGGGCGTCGGTGAGCATCGGCGTCGAGGAACCGCCCGGTGTCCAGAACTTGAGCTGATGGCCTTCGCGGATACCACCGGCAAGATCAAGAAGCTGGCGCAATGTGATGCCCAGGGGCGCCTCGAACTGTCCCGGGTTAGTGACGTGACCAGAAACTGAGTAGATGGTCATGCCCTTTGACTTCTCGGTGCCCATTGAGGAGAACCAGTCGGCGCCATTGGCGATGATCGATGGCACCGAGGCGATCGACTCCACATTGTTGATCACCGTGGGAGAGGCGTAGAGGCCGGCGATTGCTGGGAATGGGGGCCGCAGCCGCGGCTGCCCCCGGCGGCCCTCCAGCGAGTCCAGCAGCGCGGTTTCCTCGCCGCAGATGTAGGCTCCGGCGCCGGCGTGCACGATGATCTCCAGGTCGTAACCGGTGCCCAGAATGTTGTGCCCGGCGTACCCAGCCGAGTAGGCCTCACGGACTGCCTGCTGGAGACGGCGTACCACATGCAGCACCTCGCCTCTGACGTAGATGAATGCATGATTGGCACGGATCGCGTACGCGGAGATGATCACTCCCTCGACCAGCGTGTGCGGTGAGGCCATCATCAGCGGGATGTCCTTGCAAGTCCCCGGCTCGGATTCGTCGGCATTGACAACGAGGTACTTCGGCTTCGGATTGTCCTGCGGGATGAAGCTCCACTTCATCCCGGTGGGAAAGCCTGCCCCGCCACGGCCGCGCAGGCCGGAGTCCTTGACCAGGGTGACCACCTCGGCTGGATCCATCTGCAGTGCCGACCGCAGGGCGTCATAACCGCCACGGCGCTCGTAGTTGCTTAGCTTCCAGGCGCGCTCGTCTGCCCAGTTAGCTGTGAGTACGGGTGTCAAGGGATCGGTCACCGGTCCCCCTCATCTGTTCGATCCGCCACGTGCTCTGGGTCTGGAGCCCGCCAGCCATGCTCCTCGGCAATACGCAAGCCGAGCAGCGACGGCCCAGCGGCGGTCGGCCCCTCGTCGGCACGTTCGTCCGGGAACCCAGCGAGCACCCGCTCGGCTTCCTTCCAGGTACAAACTCGAGCGCCGCGAGTGGACTGCACCTCGGCACCGGCCCGCAATTGATCAACCAACTCGATTGCCTTTTCGGGCGTGATGTTGTCGAAGAACTCCCAGTTGACCATGATCACGGGTGCGAAGTCGCACGCCGCGTTGCACTCCACATGTTCCAGCGTGATCTTGCCGTCTCCCGTGGTCTCGTCGTTGCCGATCCCTAGATGATCTTGGAGCGTCGCGTACACCTCATCGCCGCCCATGATCGCGCACAGTGCCGTGGTGCAGACTCCGACGTGGTACTCCCCGACCGGCCGCCGCTTGTACATGGTGTAGAAGGTCGCGACACCGCTGACGTCGGCCGCGGAAAGACCCAAGATCTCCGCACAGGCTTCGATGCCAGCCGGGGTCACGCGGCCCTCGACACTCTGCACCAGGTGCAGCATCGGCAGCAGTGCCGAGCGAGCCTGCGGATACCGCGTCGCGATCGACCGCATCTCTTCAAGCGTTGTCTCGGTGATCTTGGTCTCCGTGACGCCGTAGTCCAGGCTCGGCTCATCGAAATGGGTGACGAAGTGCCCGTGCCCGACGAGCTCCTCCGAGGCAACATCCCCGCCGGCGTGCCCGTTCGGCGACGACGGTAGTGGCTCGATCAGATTGCTCATCGATCCACGCCGCCCATGACCGGATCCAGCGATGCGACGGCGACGACGACGTCGGAGACCATCGCACCCTCGCACATGACCGGCATTGCCTGCAGGTTGGTGAAGCTCGGATCCCGGAAGTGTGCGCGGAAGGGGCGCGTTCCGCCGTCGGAGACGACGTGGGCGCCGATCTCACCGCGCGGGCTCTCGATGGGGACGTACGCCTGGCCCGGCGGCACCGGGAAGCCTTCTGTGACCAGCTTGAAGTGATGGATCAATGCCTCCATCGACTGACCCATGATGTGCTTGATGTACTCGTTGGAGTTGCCCATTCCGTCGGAGCCGATTGACAGCTGCGCCGGCCAGGCGATCTTCTTGTCGGGGATCATGATCGGCGCGCCCCGCATCTTGTCCAGCCTCTCGACGCATTGTTCGATGATCTTGAGGCTCTCCCACATCTCGTTCAGCCGGATCCGGAACCGCCCGTAGGCGTCCATAGTGTCCCAGGTCTGCACCTCGAAGTCGTAGGTCTCGTAGCCGCAGTAGGGCTGCTTCTTGCGCAGATCCCAGTCATAACCGGTTGCTCGTAGCGGCGGCCCGGTGATGCCCAACGCGATGCATCCAGCAAGATCGAGATAGCCGACGCCGGAAAGCCGGGCTTTGAAGATCGGGTTCTCGTTGCAGAAGGCCGCGTACTCCGGCAGGTGCTTCCGCATCCAGACGACCAGATCCTTGACGAAATCCAGCGCCTTGTCCGGCAGGTTCTGAGCAACGCCGCCAGGTCGAATGTAGGCGTGATTCATCCTGAGACCGGTGATCAACTCGAAGGCGTCCAGCACCTTCTCCCGCTCCCGGAATCCAATGGTCATCACGGTAAGCGCGCCGATCTCCATGCCACCGGTGGCAATGCACACAAGGTGAGAAGAGATGCGATTCAGCTCCATCATCATCACCCGAATGACATTGGCCTTCTCGGGAATCTCGGTCTCGATGTCGAGCAGCCGCTCGACGCCCAAGCAATACGTAGCCTCCTGGTAGAGGGGCGAAAGGTAATCCATTCGGGTACAGAAGGTGACGCCTTGGGTCCAGTTACGGAACTCCATGTTCTTCTCGATGCCGGTGTGCAGGTAGCCGATGCCGCAGCGGGCCTCGGTCACCGATTCGCCCTCTAATTCCAAGATCAACCGGAGTACGCCGTGGGTGGACGGATGCTGTGGTCCCATGTTGACCACGATTCGCTCGTCGCCGCGCTCGGCTTGCTCAGAGACGATCGAGTCCCAGTCCTGCCCGGTGACCGTGTAGACGTGGCCCTCGGCCGCGTCGGCGGCGGCACCGAATGGATCTTGCTCTGTCGAAGGGCCAGTGCGTTTGTCGGTCGTGCTCATGAGTACGACCTCCTTTGATCTGGGGGTGGAATGGTTGCGCCCTTGTACTCCACCGGGATGCCGCCGAGCGGGTAGTCCTTGCGCTGGGGGTGGCCGGGCCAGTCGTCAGGCATCAGGATTCGGGTCAGGGCTGGATGGCCATCGAAGATGATTCCGAACATGTCGTAGGTCTCGCGCTCATGCCAGTCGGCGGTCGGGTAGGTCGCCACTACCGACGGGATGTGCGGATCACTGTCGGGCACTGAAACTTCGAGTCGGATGCGACGGTTGTGAGTCATTGACTGCAGGTGATAGACCGCGTGCAGCTCACGATCTTTGTCTGCCGGATAGTGCACGCCGGACACGCTGCTACAGAACTCGAACCGCAGGTGGGCGTCGTCTCTGAGATACCGGACCAGCTCGGCCAAGTGCTCGCGCGCGACATGGAAGGTGATCTCACCGCGATAGATCACGACCTTGGTGATCACGTCGCTGAAATTCGGAACTAGTGCGCCGATCCGTTCATAGACCTGGTCCCACCAGCCACCGAACGGCGGGACGGCTGCGGCAGGAAACTCCACGACGCGGGTCAGGCCGCCATATCCCGAAGTGTCGCCGCTGCCCTTGGCGCCGAACATGCCCTTTCGGACCTGGAGAACCTCTGCAGTCGGCTCCGGGGTAACGAGCTGGGCTTCATCTTCCTCAGCAGCGGTTGCGCCAGAACCGACGTCGGGCGCCTCTCCGGTCAGCGACTCCGGCTTGGTTTCGACGTCCGGCTCAGATTCACCCTCGGGCACCGCGCCCTTGATGGGCGCCCTCTCGTCAGACTCTTTGTGCAGCGAGTCGGCAGGCTCAGGGCCAGCGCCCTCATCCGAGGTGTGCGCTGAGCCTGTCGTAGCGCCCTCATCCGCTGAGCTTGTCGAAGCGCCATCATGCTGCCCTTCGACAGGCTCAGGGCGCATTTCCTTTGACTCAGGGCGCATCTCTTCAGGCTCAGGACGCTTCGCTTGCTTGCGCGTCCGCTTCCGAGGCGGCTTGCGCGGGGTCCCTTCGCTCATCGAAGCAGACCCTTCTGCTCAATGAGGGCGGGTGCCTCCAGCTGGCGCTGCTCCTGCTCCTGAGCCGCCTCGATCGCATTGAGGCCGATCGGGGTGTTCTGCACCTTCTCGCGCAGCTTGAACATGGCGTCGATCAGCATCTCCGGCCGCGGCGGACAGCCGGGCAGGTACATGTCGACCGGAACGACGTGATCAACTCCTTGCACGATCGCGTAGTTGTTGAACATGCCGCCAGTGCTGGCGCACACACCCATGGCGAGTACCCATTTCGGGTTGGGCATCTGGTCATAGATCTGGCGCAGTACCGGCGCCATCTTCTGGCTCACCCGACCGGCGACGATCATCAGATCAGCCTGCCGGGGTGAGGCGCGGAACACTTCCTGCCCCCAGCGACCGGAGTCGTAGCGTGGCGCGCCGTAGGTCATCATCTCGATGGCGCAGCAGGCCAGACCGAACGTGGCCGGCCAAAACGCCGCGCTCCGCATGTAGCCGAACAGATTCTCAACGGTGGTCAGCAGCACACCGCTGGGAAGCTTCTCCTCAAGGCCCATCTCAGCCAACACTCCTGCTTGCCTGCATTCTCAATCCCAATCCAGCCCACCTCGTCGCAGCACATAGAAGTAGGCGATGAAGACCGTGCCAATGAACAAGATCATCTCGACCAGCGCGAAGGTGCCCATCAGGTCGAACGCCACAGCCCACGGATAGAGAAAAACGATCTCGATGTCGAAAACGATGAAGAGCATGGCGGTGATGTAGTACTTGACCGGAAACCGGCCACCACCGACGGGCTGCGGAGTAGGTTCGATGCCGCACTCGTACGAGTCGTACTTGGCCCGGTTGTAGCGGCCGGGACCAACCAGCACGCTGGTCAGAATGGTCAGCGCGACAAAGCCTGAAGCAATCGCCAGCAAGATCACGATTCCGATGTACGGACTCACCGGCCAGCTCCTCTTTCAAAGAAATGCGAGATGATCATGCCGCCGGTGCAATCCTGGACAGCGAATTGATCAACTTGTCCATGGCATCCCCGTCACGGGCATCGGTCAGATTCGCGAGCAGTTTCAGGGTGAACCGCATCAGCCTCCGGCGGGGGAGCCCGTACGTCGTGCAGACGCGCATCACAGCCGGATGGCCGATCAGCTTCACGAAGGCACGGCCCAGGGTGTAGTAGCCACCGAGCTCCGCCTTCAGCTTGACTGGATACGACTCCAGTGCCCGCTCGGCTGCCGGACTGCCGGGACCACGCTCATGCGCCTCCACCATCGCGCCCGCCGCGATCTCGGCCGACTCCATGGCGTACGCGATGCCTTCGCCGTTGAACGGGTTGATCATGCCGCCGGCATCACCGACCAGTAGCAAGCCCCGCTCATAGTGAGGCTGACGGTTGAAGCCCATGGGGAGCGCCGCTCCCCGCACCGGGATGATCATGTTCTCACTCCGGAAGCCCCACTCCCGCGGCGTGTTGTCGAGCCAGCGCCTGAGCAGATCTTTGTAATCGGTCTTGCCAAAGGCAGAAGAGGTGTTCAGGATTCCCAGCCCGACATTGCAGGTACCGTCGCCCATGCCAAAGATCCACCCGTATCCAGGTAGCAGGGCGCTCTTTCCGGGCTTGCCTTCCCAGAGCTCCAGCCAAGATTCCAGGTAATCGTCGCGATGACGCGGACTCGTGTAATAGGTGCGCACGGCGACGCCCATGGGCCGGTCGTCGCGCCGATTCAGCCCCATGGCCAGGCTCAACCGTGTCGAATTTCCATCTGCGGCAACGACGATCGGTGCGCTGAATCGGCGGCCATCCTTGGTGCAGACTCCTACCACTCGGTCGGTGCGAGAGTCGATGATCGGCTCAACGACATTGCTGAGCTCATACAGCGTGGCTCCCGTTGCCACCGCGTGACGCGCCAGCAACTGGTCAAAGTCCGCGCGTGGCCGAACCAGGCCGTACGGAGGGAAGTCAGCAAGATCGGGCCACTCCAGCTGGAATGGACGTTCTCCGCCGTAGATCCGCAGGCCCTTGTTGTGCAGCCAACCGGCCGCTTCTGAGGTGTCGATCCCCAACCGGATCAGCTGCCGGGTGCCGCGGGGTGTCAGACCGTCGCCGCAGACCTTCTCTCGCGGAAACCGGCTCTTCTCCAGCAGTGAAACGCGAAGACCATGCCGAGCCAGGTGCGTTGCCGTTGCGGAGCCGGCGGGACCGGCGCCGACGACGATGACATCAGCGTCGATGGCAGACGCGGTCGAACGATCGCGTCCGTCAGTTGCCGCGTACGGGCCCAGCCCGTCCGTGGTGACCGACATGGCATCTCCTGGCGTTCACGGGACTTAGTGAAAAACTTCACTAAGTCATCATGCACGAGTCTACGACTCTCAGGGACACCCCGTCGTCTTGGGCCCAAAGACACGTCGGCCGCGTCAGATCTCAAGTATGCAAGGAAGAACCTGCACATTTAGACATCACCGACGTTGCGTAAATCTTGATCGTCGAGCTGGATCTCGAAGCTCGCAGGCGGTCGGACAAGGCTGAAATAGTGGGCCTCGCCGCGCTCCCAGAAACGCCGCCAGTCCGGATCGTCCTCGCGCTCGGCGTACCGCTCGGCGCGTACCTGGGGATCGACGCCGAGGTAAACCGCAAAATCAACGAGGTCGGCTAGTTCCGGCCGCGCGGCGTAAACGCCCTCAACGATGACCAGATCAGCGGCCGGAATGGTTTTGGGTGGTGCCAACCGCCCATCGTCAGCGTCCCAGTCGTACGGCTGGAACGTAGCCGCCTGCATGGCTCGCAAGGGCAACAGCGCCTCGGCCCGCAGCCGCTCCCAATCGATCACAGCATCAACCACCGCTGCGTCTGACATTGCCTCCCGCTGCGCCAGGCTCAGTTTGGGCAGCGTGTTTCGATAGAAGTCGTCGCCTTCCACGATCGAGGCTGCCGATCGAAGCGCGACCGCTGTCGCCAGGATCGACTTGCCCGCGCAACTCGGGCCATCAATGGCGATGACAAGAGCGTGATCCGCCCCAGCCTGGCGCTCGGCAGCCATGTTCACGATCGCTGACACCGCTGCTGAGGATCGCATCCGCCAGGCGAGCAATTGATCAGGTGTGTCAATGTCCCAAAGCTCAGCCTGCGCCAACTCGTGGGTGACCAACCCAGGTCGCAGGGCATCGAGCAGCCGGCGCGCCGATACACCGGCTGCACCGCCTGGCCCGGCGGCCGCTACCAAGGCACCAGCCGCGGCTGGCCGCAATGCAAGCTGGAGCGGCTGCTCCCGGCCGCTGGAATCAATGCCAACAACCGCCTCGACGTTCGGATCATCTTCCAGGCGGCTCAGCAAAGTGCTCGCTGCTTTACCGCCGAGCGGCGCGTCCGCAGGCAACGTGACGATTGCATCACTGGATTCGGCAAGGGCTCGGCGTACGCCAGCCACCAGCGCCGCTGCCGGCCCTCCGCCGGGGGGATCCTCTGACGTAAAGATCACCGAACGGGCCACCGTTCGAGGCGCGCCGACGACCACGACCGCTATCTGTTCCGGCAGCGAGGCAAGCGTTCGGTCCAGCAGCGGCTCGCCGTCGACCTGTTCCGCGAGTTTGTCCGGAGCGAAGCGCTGCGACGCGCCACCGGCCAGAACTACGGCGGTGACGCGTCGCGACGCAAGAGGACTATTCGTCAGGATCAGCGCTGTTGTCGCGCAGTACCCGCTCATCCGAGCTGTCCAGGCGAGCAGTCGTCTCGGACGCTGGAGTGACGAGCTTCGAGTTGGCTCTGATCAACTTGAAGTTGTCGCGGTATGCGTCATAGACATCGGGGATCGGGATACGAAGCATGACCTCGTTGCTTTCCCGCAGGCTCGTCATGGTGAGGTTCTGCGAGGTGGCGTAGACGATCTTTTGATTTGGGACGCCCTGATAAGTGCCGTCGATCAAGATCACCTTGTTGTGTACGTAGAGACCAAGACCGTTGAAGGGACGGGTGTTGTACGTGGTGATATTGCCCTTGAGGAGCGCAGCAGTCACTTCGGGATAGATCGTGTCCTGATTTCCGGAGCCATCGGGATAGATCACCTCGACGCTGCAGCCCGCCTTCTGGAGGGCGGCGAGCTTGTCTGCCAGGTAGAGACGCGCACTTGTCCAGAAGTATGTCGTGAGCTTGATGGAGCTAGGGCACCTGACATCATTCAGAATGTTGTAGAGCGTGTCCGACGTCTTTGTGGAGCCCGCTCGTGGGAAGAAGTACTCCTTGAGTTTTCCGCTCCCCACGGTGTGGTAGTAGTCGGTGTTTGTCTTGTCCGGCAGCATGTCGTTGAAGTTGTCGACGTTCGCGTCGTAGATGGTCTTGTCGCCGACGGTCGTGTAGGTGTTGTTCCAGGACCGGCTGACGCCAGTTTCGGCTGGGTTCGCCGAGGAGTTCATGGACACGTACTTCGCGCCGCCGGTGCGGGAGAACAAGTAGAGCTTGGAGTGAATGAACGAGGGCTGGTTCGCCATGCAGCTGTACTTGCAGGTTCGGAGGTAGGTGCCATCGCTCGTGCCCGTGCCGAACCTGCTCCTCAATTGCCTGATTTGGTCAGTCTCGGTGTGGCTATCGATTAGTAGCCGTACCTGGGCGCCCCGCTTCTTGGCGGCAATCAATGCATCAGCCATAGGTTGGTAGTCGAAGGAATAGGCGACAACCCGGATGACGGAGCCTGATGGAACGTTGTTCACCGCGGCAATGATCTGGTCCATCAGAACGGTCTGCTGACTGCGCGATCCGGTCGGATTATTGAAGGCCGCACCGGCTGTCGGCATGTACGCCGCCTGCGCCGGCGGCACGATGACAGCGCCAAGCGCCAGGACCGCGAGCGCGACCACGGCTCGGACGAGCTTCCTCATAGAGAACTGAACCCCCGATTCAGTGATAGAAAGCAGGCCCGCGATCCCATCCCCTGGTCTCTCGGCCCGCCTTGAAGCAGCCCGCACGCTAACACGCCTGATTGCCGCCAATCCGGCGAAAACTGAAGCTCATCGGGCACCTGTGGACGACACGCGGCGGGCGATGCCAAGTTGTGACCAGACCTGTGGAGTACGGCGAATATCACAGCCTGATAACGGTCGGGAGGTGCGGCGATACTGGCTGAGTGAAGGCGTTCTGGATGCTGCCAGCCGCCATGGTGCTGCTGGCCTGCAGTGCTGGAGAGCCCGCTACCGCCCCTCAGGTCTCAGCGCCCACGCCGACAGTTGCAGCAGCGCCGACCCAGTCCCCCTCCGCGACGGCGGCCCGGCCCAGCGCCACTCCGACACCCGAACCGACGGAAAAGCCGAAACCGCCGCACCCGATCTCGATGCAGGCCTTGATCAACAAGAAGTACGACGGCCGCAACCTCAAGCTAGGTCAGCAGCTGGCTGACTACGGCGCGTACAAGCGCTACCTCATCACCTACCGCGGTGACGGGCTCACCATTTCGGGTGTGATGAATGTCCCGGACGGAAAGGGACCGTTTCCAGTCCTCGTGCTCAACCACGGATACATCGATCCCGACACCTACTTCCGAGGACAGGGCATGCCGCGGGAACACGACTACCTGGCCCGGCACGGGTATGTCGTGCTGCACACGGACTATCGAGGTCATGCGTCGTCTGACAACGACAAGAACGTCGATTATGAACTCCGGTTGCCGTATGCCGTGGACACGATCAACGCGGTCAAGGCGGTCAAGTCCTCCAAGCTGAAGTTCCTGGACAAAGATCGGGTCGGCTGGCTCGGACGCTCTATGGGCGGCGGCGTCACCTTGAACGCACTGGTGGCTCAGCCGGGCCTAGTGGACGCCGCCGTCATCTACGCCTCCGTGAGTTCGCTGGCCGCTGACAACTGGAAGCAGTTCTCTCGACGGTCGGAAGACCGATCCAAAACCAACCGGCGGATTGCGCGGACCTACGGGCTGCCAGACAAATCGCCCGAATTCTGGCGCGCGGCGTCACCGCGGCCCTACTTCGATCGGGTCACAGAGCCGCTGCTGGTGCACCACGGCATTCAAGATGACACCTGTCCGATCCGCTGGTCAGAAGCGACAGTCAAGGCCCTCAAGGCGGAGGGCAAGGATGTCACCTTCATCAGGTACCGCGGGGAAGGCCACACATTCGAGCGGCAGTGGCAGCGCTCCATTGAGCGAACGGTGTCCTTCTTCGACAAGCACTTGGGTTAGCCGAGTGAGTCCCGCATCGGGATCAGCTTAGCGTTCGACTCCGCAAGCTCGGCTGTTGGATCAGATCCGGCCACGATTCCACAGCCGGCGAAGATCCGTATTTGACGAGGGTCGGTTTCGCTGAGCTGCCCGCAGCGAAGGGCGATCGCCCATTCCCCGTCTCCATTTGCGTCGATCCAGCCCACCGGTCCGGCGTAACGCTCACGATCCAGATGCTCCAGCTCGGCAATCAGGGATCGGGCGCTGTCCGTAGGCGTCCCGCAGACCGCGGCGGTCGGATGCAGTGCTGCGGCAAGCGCCAGAGATGCCACGCCCTGGTCAGCGACTCCGGTGATGTCAGTCGCCAAGTGCAATACGTTGGGCAGCTGAAGCACGTAGGGCGCATCGGGCACATTCATGCCCGAGCAGAAGGGACTCAGTGCTCGGGCCACGGAGCGAACCGCGTACTCGTGCTCCTCCAGATCCTTGCTCGACTGAGCCAGCGCCGCCGCGAGGTTGAGATCATGATCCTCGTCACTGGAACGGCGGATGGTGCCGGCCAACACCCGCGAGGTAGCGAGACCGGCTTCGCGCTTCACCAGCATCTCCGGGGTGGCTCCAACCAGACCGTCGACCAAATAGGTCCAGCACTGGGAGTAGTTCTCCGCCAGCCTGGCGGCAACCCATCGCAAGTCGATGTCGTTGTCGGCAAAGGCCAGCAGGTCCCGAGCGAGCACCACCTTCTCCAGCTCTCCGTCGCCGATACGGCGTACGGCCTCAGCGACGACGGCCTCCCACTCCGGCCCGCTCAGCCCACCATCACCAAAAGTGACGTTGCGCGGACGTTCGGCTGGGTCTGGTTTGCTGGAGTCGACTCCATCCCCGGCTGTGGATCTGATCTCGGTTATCCATGCCTGACCGCTGCGGCGGCCCACGATTGTTCGCGGCACGATCAGGCTCGACCGGCCGGCTGAGTTCGCGGGATCGAACACGAAGCTGCCGTACGCCATCAGGCCAGCACCCGCGGGTGGTCGGTCCAGTGCGGCGGTCACCTCGACCTGAGCCGCCAGATCCGACCACCACTCGGCTGCCTCGGAAATGCTGGTGGGCTTGAACCGAACCGCCTCTCCCCAGCCGACAAGGCCATCACCATGGCGTAACCAGGCGTAGCAGTCTTTTGGCGGGAGAAGGGCCAGCAAGGAACCCGGATCCTCGATCGCATGCGTCCGCACGTGGAGCCGCGGCGGAACCGGAGCCGACGAGGTCACGGGGCACAGCGTAACCGTGGGCCGAGACGCGACCAATCCGGCCGGGCACCTGAGACGTAATTTGTGATCGTTTTCACAAATTACGTGTTCGCTCGCGCCCGAGCGTGCGCTGGAACGCCCCGATCGCGCTACCGCTTGCGCTGCTTTGCCGCCGCCGCTTCGGCACGCTGCTTCTTCTGGGCCTCCAACTGTTTTTGCTGCTCGGCCTGGCGCGCCCGGATGGTCTCCGCATCCATGGAGTTGAGCAAGATGGTGGCCGCGATAGCTGCAATTCCCAGCGACCAGAACGGCGACAAGCCGAGCAGCATCGGCGCCGTCGTCAGCAGGCAAACGTCGAAGCCGCGGAAGAGGTTGGTCACCAGGCCTGGAGGGAACGCCCCAGCTTGGCTGGCGACCATGGGTGCGCCGAAGTCGACGCCTTTGGCCTGGGTCCAGCGCACGGCCGCAAGCAGTCCGGCCGTCGCGGTGGCAACGGCCATCAAGGATGCGTCGGGCACCGTCCGCTGGACGGCCCCGTCGCCGAACCCGAGGTACGCCGGAGCGGTCGCTACAGCCCAGACCGCCGCCAAGACCGCCGGCACGGCGATCGAGGCGAGCTTGATGCGTGCAAGGGAGAACGGCAGGCAGCGAGCCAACCCACCGGTACGCGTCAGCACCCGGAGACCGCCAAGCAGCGGGATGGTTGCGCCGAAGAGGGCGAGTGCCGCGAAAACCGGGGTGAGCGTACTCATGCCCAGCGCATCGGCGGCGTACGGAATAACGATGGTGCCGGCCAGCACGACCAGGGGCTGTGGGAAGCGCCAGAGCCGCTGCCATTCTCGCCAGATGAGCGCCTCAAGTCCCAATCCCTTGCCGCGTCTGGGGTGCACGTGACCGCGCTCGATGGCGCGCCGCTCGACAACGATGTCGCGGGCGAGGCCAATGTCGAGGGCGAAGAAAGCTCCGGAAATCCCGCTCACCAAGGCCCCACCGCTCACCAGCCTGGTCCGCCGAATCCGACTCAGCCGGAGGCCGGCCAGCACTCCGCTGACCAGCAGCACCAGTGCCGAAGCCACGATCATGATCACGCCGAGCTCGATGCCGACGTTGTCCAGCAGGCCCGCACTGAACCACCCAGCCGCGACACCCACCACACTGAAGAGGGCGCCGACGCCCAGTACCCCGAAGACATAGGTCGCTAGGCGCGTCAGGACGTGCCGGTCGACTCCCTGCTGGGCAGCGGCGAAGGCGACCGATGCCGCAGCTGAGAGAGCCGTGGCACCCGACCACACCAACACTTCGTTGGTTCCCGACCCTGTCAGGGCGGAGACCAACGCACCGACTACCGCACCACCCAGGAATGCCGCGAGCACGGCGCCGACCAGACGGGAGCGAAGCAGCTTGGCGCGTGAGATCGGCGCATCGAGCAGCCAGAATCCTTCGGCCGCTGACGCCAGCACCGGCCCGAACAGCCGACTGGTCGCCAGCGCGATCGCCACCGTGGCTGCGAACGCAGCCCACGGCAAGATGGCCCGCGCCGACAGACATGAAGCCGAGGTGCACTGCGCGATCGTGCGTTGCGCCTTCAACACAACGTTGACCACCATGGCGCCGATCATCACCGCACCGAACACCGCGACGTAGGCGTCACTCATCGCCTGAAGCACGTTTCGAGTCGCCCTGCCGGCGCGCCAGTCCTTGATCAGCCGCTTCAGCTCACGAGGGCTGGCCGGAGTCAGCGCTCTCGGCTCGGGAGCTTCGCGGTAGGCGAAGTCGTCAGCGCCCGCTTCCAGACTGCTCATCCGCGCGGTGCTCCGAGCTGTATCACCCGGGTGGCGACGCTGTCCACCAGCTCCGGCTCGTGGCTGGCGAAGACGATTGCCAGACCCTTCTGTCGGTCGGACTTCAGCCGCTGTGACAGCCAGCTCAGACCTTCGGAGTCGAGCCGCTGCTCAGGCTCATCCAAGATCAACAACTTGCGGGGGCGTACGAACGCTGTGGCCAGTGCCAGTCGGCGACGCTGACCCGAGGAGAGAGTGCCCGGCAGCTGCCCGGATTGCGGAACGAGCTGGACCTCTTCCAGCACCTCATCGACCAGTTCGTCCGGATCCGCGATCCCGTGCGCACGGGCCAGCAGGTCCAGATGCTCGACCACGCTCAGGTCAGGAAAGAAGTCAAGATCATCAATCACCGTGGCGACGTCGCGCCTGATCTCCGGCGAAGTCTCCGACATCGGATTGCCGCACACCTGAACGTTGCCATCATCTGGCCGGTCGGCGCCGACCAGGCAGCGCAACAGCGTCGACTTGCCAGCCCCATTGCGGCCCGTGAGCGCGATCGCCTCTCCGGTACGCACCTCCAGATTGAACTTGTCGAAGATGGTGTTCGGCCCGAAGGCCCGGCGCAGGCCGGTGACCTTGAGGATCGTCGCGCGTTTGGCCATGCAGGCGATTCTCCCCCTTTCCGGCAAGAAGTCCGGACAAGTCCTACTGCGAGAGTCCACGCTCAGTCAAACCGGCGCTCCGGGCGTACGCGCCAGCAAATAGTCGCGCGGATCACCAATCCCAAAGTGGTTGCGGCGACGAATCCAGGCGAGACAGGTATGCGCCTGTCGACACGACTCGACCCAGGGAGAGGCGCTGATGACCATGATCTCCAGCATCGCCAGCATCGCCAGCGTGTTGCAGCAGACGTCCTGAGCAGGCACCGCTGATCGTGAAAGCGTCGATCTTGTGAACGTCTCGTCGTTGCCACCGAGTTCGGAGGATCAGCCCTCCGGATCCGCGCGGCAGCGCGAAGGATCCCGTGGCCGCGAAGTTGAGGCTGCGCATCTCGTCGAGCTAATGACGCTCTGTTCCCGAGGCCACGAAGACGCTTTCACTGAGCTGTACGACCTCACCTCGCAGCGCATCTACGGAATCATCCTGCGAGTCATCCGTTCGCCTGACCACGCGGCCGAGGTGACCCAGGAGGTTTATATGGAGGTGTGGCGGCAGTCGGCACGTTACTCACCGGGCAAGGGCAGCGTCATAGCCTGGATGACCACGATGGCGCATCGGCGCGCTGTCGACCGGGTGAGATCTGTGTCCAGCGAGATGGCAAGGGACGAGCGATATGCCTTCCATAGCGGCGATCGGGAGATCGATCAGGTATGGGATGGGGTGGAGCAACGACTCGATATTGAGAGGGTGCGGAAGGGAATGGCCTCGTTGACAGCGATTCAGCGGGAGGCGCTGGCGCTTGCCTATTTCGGCGGCTATACCCAAAGCCAGGTAGCGCAGCTGTTGCAGCTGCCCCTTGGCACCGTCAAAACCAGAATCCGTGACGGCCTGATCGGGCTCCGAGATGCGTTGGGGGTGGAAGCATGAGCGAGATCCACGGCGCGGTCGGGGCCTATGTGGTCAATGCGCTTGACCCTGATGAGCTCGAGGAGTTCGAGGCGCATCTGGCCGTGTGCCCAACCTGCAGCCGCGAGGTTGTGGAGTTCGGTGAGACGGCAGCCGAGTTGTCTCTGCTGGCGAGTGTGCCTCCGCCTGCGGCGTTGCGCGGATCGATCCTGTCTGCCATTTCCGAGGTCAGACCACTGCCACCGGAGCCTCCAGCCGAGACTTCACAGGCGGAGCCGAGCACGAACGAAACCCAGACAGTTGCGGCGGACCTCAGGCACGCGGTGGATGAGCTGGCGCTGCGTCGGCAACAACGGCGTGCCCGGGTCCTTAGCGTCCTCGTGGCCGCGGTCGTGGCAGCGGCGGTCGCCCTGGGCGGCGTCGTTTACACGCTGGTCCAGTCGCGACAGGTGCAGGTGGCTCAGCAGGCGGCAGAGACTGAGCTGCTGACCGCCCCCGACGTGCAGACCTATACCGCCACGATGAAGGACGGAGGCCAGATCTCCTTTGTGGTCTCCAGAAGCCTGAACCGCGCACTCTTCATCGGCAAGGATCTGCCAGCTGTCGGCTCCGATCGAACGTACCAGCTGTGGACTCTCGAGGGTGATCGGGCAATCCCGGACAACCTGGTGGCCGGCGGCGGCGATCGCAAGGAGTTCTTCCGGGAGACCCTCAGTGGGGTGACCAGCCTCGCGGTCAGCATTGAGGCTGCCGGTGGGGCCCAGCAGCCAACGCCATCCACCATCCAGACAGTTACTCAGCTGGCCAGCTGACGCCTCTGCGCCGTCACGATGTAGCGCGCTATATCTGGAAACTGTCGGCAGATTGCAGGTTTTCGCGCGTGGGACTTCGATCTACCGACAGTTTGCGGCGAGGGGTGGGACCAGGCCGGCGACAGTCGGGTGTCAGTGGGGCATGGCAGGCTGTCCGTGTGCCTGACGCTGACACCGGTTCGGCTCGCGCCACGCTCGACAAGCGTCGCGGGGACGTCGCCGCGATGTTCGACCGCGTGGCGGCACGCTATGACTTGGCCAACGATGTGCTCTCGCTCGGCCAGGATCGAGCCTGGCGCCGACGGGTGGTGCAGGCTGTCGATCCGCGACCCAGGCAGCGGATCTTGGATGTGGCTGCGGGCACGGGCACCTCAAGTGAGCCGTTTGCGGAACGCGGGGCAATTGTCATCCCGACCGACCTTTCTTTTGGCATGTTGCTGGTCGGCAAACAACGCCGGCCCAGTTTGAGCTTCGTCGCGGCCGACGCACTTCAGCTGCCGTACGCCGACGCCAGCTTCGACGCGGTCACCATCTCGTTCGGGCTCCGCAACGTCGAGGACACAGCAACCGCTCTGAGCGAGATGCGGCGGGTGATCAAGCCGGGCGGCACACTTGTCGTCTGCGAGTTCTCCACGCCCACCTGGCGACCGTTCCGTACCCTCTATTCCGACTACCTGGTCGCCGCGCTGCCGCGAATCGCAACGCTGGTTTCCTCGAATCCCGCGGCGTATCAATATCTGGCCGAGTCGATCCAGGCTTGGCCCGACCAGCAGCGATTGGCCACCATGATCGAAAAAGCCGGCTGGCGAGATGTGGAGTGGCGCAATCTGTCCGGCGGCATCGTCGCCCTGCATAGGGCCAGGTCATGATCAATCTGGAGGCAACGGCAGTAACAGCGCCGCCGGGGGCGATCCTGCTCGACGCGTACGCCGCGCGCAGCTGCCCGGTGAAGACCCAGAATGCCTTCAATCCCACCGTGGCCATCGAAACACCTGCCGACGGGGCCTTGGCCGCACCCAGCGAAGGGCTTGCCGAGTTGTTCGACGGTGGTGACCAGTTCGAGGATGCGGTACTCGAGCAGTTGATCACGTTCTGTCAAGGACAGGTTGTCGATCTTCGACCGCTGTCCGCCGCCACCCCCGAGGCGCAGATCGAAGCCTGTATCCGGGCCATGAGCTCCGGAGCTGACGTGATCATCGGTGGTTGCCTGCCTGTTGATCTTCCCGGTCACCGCTTGGGCTCACCCAATCTACTGGTCCGGAGCGTCGAGGGAGCAAGCCGCACGCCCGCCTACCACCCTGTGGAGGTGAAGTGGCACCGGATCATCGCGCGATCTCGGCCGGCAGACGGCTACGCTGAAGGACCGCGAGTGCTGCGCTACTCGACCTTGAGCGACCCCAGAGCTGAAGCAGCGTCGGGGATCTCGGGGTATGAGCTACGGATCGGTAGCCGCGCGGCTGACTTTCTTCAGTTGGCTCACTATCACCGGATGCTCGAGGCCTGCGGGTTCGGCGCGCAGCAGCCGCTCGCAGCCGTTATCGGGACTGATGATCTCTTCGAAGCACCTGCGCTGGCCTGGACCGATCTCAGCGAGCCGCAGGTGCGGACCTTCTCCCGCAGCAGCCCGGAGGGTTGGCGGTTACGCAGCTTCCTCGAGCGTTATGACTACGAGCAGTCATTCCGGATCAAGATCGCCGCCGTTGCCCAGCAGCAGACCGGTCGGCCCGACCAGGATCCCGGACTGCTGGTGCGGCCCATCGTCAACAAAGAATGCCCGCGCTGCCAGTGGTGGGAGCACTGCCTCCCCCAGCTCGACCCTGACGATGTCAGTCTGCGCATCGACAAGAGTCCCCTTGACATGCGGGAGATTGCGACCCTGCGACGCCACGGCATCGCCACCATCACCGAGCTTGCTGCCGCCGACCTTGATCAGCTGCTGGAGTGGTACCTGCCTGAGGTTACCCATCGAGAGGGTGCCGAAGGCCGGATCAGAGTGGCTGCACGTCGCGCTCGAATGCTGCTGGAAGGCAGTTCTTTCGATCGGGAGACCACCGGCCCGATTGAGGTGCCGCGGGCCGACCTGGAAATCGATCTGGACATTGAGAGCTCGGCGGATGGCCGCATCTATCTGTGGGGATTCCTGGTCCGGCAGGCAGATGATGAGGCTTCCGTCTATCACGAGTTCAGTCGATTTGATGATCTTGACGAACAGAGCGAGGCCGCTCTTGCCGCCGATGCGTTCACCTGGCTGCGCAGTGTCGTCGAGTCCACGCCTTCGGTGGTCGTGTTCCACTACAGCGGATACGAGGTTGCCAAGATCAGCGAACTTGCCGGGCGTGCAGATGACGAATTGCTCACCTGGGCTGCCGGGTACGCGGAGGAACATTTCGTCGACCTGCTGGAGATTGTCAAGGCGCACTACTTCGGTGTCAGCGGCCTCGGACTCAAGCTGATGGCACGACATGTGGGTTTCAGCTGGCGCGACAATGATCCAGGAGGGCTGAACTCGCAACTGTGGTTCGCCGAGGCGGTGCACGGGGACACGGCTGAGGTGCGCGCGCGGGCGCGACGCCGGATACTGGAGTACAACGAGGACGATGTCATCGCAACCAGCCAGGTCAGAGCGTGGCTGCGAGCGCAGTGATCTCCCGATCAAGAGTGCGGCGGTGAGCCCGATCGACGATGGCGTCGACAAGCTCTAACCCGGCGGGAGGGGTCGCCAGCGCGTCTGCCAGCTCGTCGGCGGCCTGGACACGCCGATAGGCAATCCCTGCCGCCGCGGATAGATCCTCGAACCGCAGTCCTACCGGTGTGCCGAAGAGTCGCTCGAACGCGCCCATGTGCGCTGGTTCGCCCTGCTCCAAAGTGGCGAAGATGCTGCCACCATCGTCGTTGGCTACCACGAGCCTGAGATCTGGCCGCGGCTCTTCCTGTCCGATCACCAGCCCATTCGCATCATGCAGCGCAGTCAGATCACCCACTAGCGCGTGGGTCGGGCGCTCCAGAGCAAGCGCAATGCCGGCGGCCGTCGAGACGCTCCCGTCAATCCCAGAAAGTCCTCGATTGGCGTACACCAGTGGAGACTCGGAGTTGATGGGAGCGAGGTCGAGATCACGGATCGGGCTGGAGGAACCTGCGAAGAGAACGTCCTGAGCACCGAGGGTTGCCCAGACTGCCGCAGCCAACGCCGGGCCGGTGTGGTACGGCTGCGCCGCCAGCAGGGCGTCGAGGCGCCCACGTAGCACCTTGTCCGCCTCCCGCCAGGCGTCGAACCAGCCTCGATCGCCTGGCTCGGGCAGTCTCACTGCATCGGTCACCAAGGAGGCGGCGCGCCCGGGGTCGATCCAGTCCGCGAATGCGGAAACCACCACGAGCTCGATATCGTCTCGAGACAGCAGGCGAGTGACCGGCCGCGACAGGGTTGGCCGGCCAAAGACCACGACCCGCTCGATTCCCTCCGCGAGCGCCGAAGACAGCAGCAGCCGATAGGTGGACAGTGCCGCCTCACCTCGGCGCGCGTTACTCGACGGCTCCGCAAACAGCGGAACTGCGGCCTCGGCGGCGAGGTGAGCGATGGTGCCGCCCAGGTCGGGCCGGCAGTCGCCGGCGACGATGACCGTCTGGGTGCCGTCGGAGAGTGTCTTCGGTTCTGCCGGCGCATCCGACGAAGTGATCACCAGTTCGGGGGCTGGCGGCGGCCAGACGAATTCCGCCGGCATCAGCGGTTCGCTGAACTCGACATTCAGTTGCGCCGGGCCGGGCATACGCGTCCTGGATCCGGTGGCCGCCGTAATGACCCGGGCTAACTCAAACCGCCAGGTCCGATGATCAAGAACCTCATCTGACAGCGCGGCGAATCCGCGCACATGACGGCCGAACAGCTGATCTTGGTCAGTGCTCTGGTTGGCTCCCGCGTTGATCACCGAGCGCGGCCGGCTCGCAGTGATCACGATCAGCGGCACATGGGCATGCCAGGCCTCGAGCACCGCCGGATGCAGGTTGGCCGTTGCCGTACCCGACGTGGTCAGCACCGCAGCCGGTGCATCGTAGCCCTTGGCAAGCCCGAGGCCCAGAAAGCCGGCAGTGCGCTCATCAACCCGGACGTGCAACCGCAGCAGGCCAATGCGGTCGGCCTCGAAGCATTCGTACGCAAGCGGCGCACTGCGTGCCCCGGGAGCAAGCACAACATCGCGTACGCCGCGGCTGATCAGCTCCTCGATGATCACCCGCGCGCACGCGGTGGCGTTACCCACCGGCCAGCCTCCGAGTCTGCACGAGACGAGCCTGCCAGAACCGCTGCAGCTGGTCATCGGGCCGGTGCCTGTCCAGCGCCTCCTCGTCAACGGTCAGATCACCCAGCTTGATCACCCCATCTACCGCGATCAGCGGCTCAATGGCCAGATCATCAGCGAGCAAGGCGACGGTGTTGAGCCCGCAGGCATACGGCAGCTCCGGCAGTGCGGATGCCAGCGCCAGCCCGGCCCTGATCCCAATCGAGGTCTCCAGCGCACTCGAGACCACCACCGGCAGGCCAATCCGCTCGGCAATCTGCAGACAGGCTCGTACTCCACCGAGCGGCTGCACTTTGAGAACGGCAATGTCCGCAGCTTGCCGCTCCGCCACCTCATAGGGATCTTGAGCACGGCGAATGGACTCGTCGGCGGCGATTGGCACGCTCAGCCCGGATCGAGCCAGGCCCCGGCGTAGGTCGGCAAGCTCGGCGACGCTGGCGCACGGCTGCTCGACGTACTCAAGATCGAAGCGATTCAGTTCTCCTACGGCGTGCAGGGCCTCATCGAGGCTCCAGCCTCCGTTGGCGTCGACCCTGACTTTTCCGGTCGCGCCTAGTGCGTCGCGCACGGCTTCCACTCGGGCGGCATCCTCGGTCAGCGTCTGCCCTCGCTCGGCCACCTTGATCTTGGCGGTGCGGCAGCCAGCGGCGCGAGCGATGTCATAAGCCTGCTCCGGAGCTACCGCCGGGATAGTGCTATTGACCGGGATCTCAGTCCGCAACGGTGCCGGCCAACCATACTCGGCGGCTTCCTCGGCCGCGCGCAACCAGGGCACCAGTTGAGCTCCCTGATAGTCGAGGAAGGGACTCCACTCCGCCCAGCCGGCGGCGCCGCGCCACACCATGCCCTGGCGTTCGCTGAGGCCGCGGAATCGGGTGCGCAGGCCGAGCGCGTAACAGCGGGGCTCATCCAGCACGGTCCAAGTCTGGCCCAATCCCGTCCTATGGTTAGCCTGGTCGCCGTGAGCGCGGCCGGACCAGGATCAGCACAGCTCCGGACGGTTGAACCGTCAGAAGTCGCCACGGCCCTGGCTGCTTCGATGAGCGGCGGTCCGCCCATCGCACCGCTGCCGGTCGACCCGATCGAGCGGACACGCGCGATCACGATGTTCCAGCCCGATCACCGCGTGGTGGAGGCGGATGCTGCAGTTGTGGTTGCTACGTCGGGTTCCACCGGAGCGCCCAAAGGCGTCGTCATCTCCCGTGCCGCGCTTCGCGCCTCGGCCGAGGCAACACATGCCCGACTGGGTGGGGCGGGCGACTGGGCGCTGGCACTGCCCCCTTTCTACGTCGCCGGGCTCATGGTGTGCGCTCGAGCGTGTGTTGGCGGCACCCGCGCCGTACCGGTGCGGTCCGATCTGGACAATCTGCAAGAGGTGGTCGACACGCTGTCGGAGCGGCGCTACATTTCGCTCGTTCCGGCGCAGCTCGACCGAGCTTTGCAGCGGGGTGACGTGACCGCAGCTCTGGCCAGCTTCAGCACGGTTCTGGTAGGTGGTGGCCCAACAGATGTCAGCTTGGTAGAGCGTGCCCTGGCGTCGGGAATCAGGGTGGTGCCCACCTACGGCATGAGCGAGACCTGCGGCGGCTGTGTCTATGACGGCAAGCCGCTGCGGGGCGTCGCCGCCGATGTCTCGGACGATGGTCAGATCCTGATCGAAAGCTCCACGCTCTTCGCTGGCTACCGGCTACGCCCAGACCTCACGGCCGAGGTTTTGATCGAGGGCAGATTTCACACTCGAGATCGGGGCCGCTGGGACGCCGGCAGGCTGGTGGTGCTCGGCCGGCTGGACGACATGGTGATCACCGGTGGTCACAAAGTTGATCTTGCTAATGTCGAGCAGGCTGTGCAGCGATGGGCTGCTCATCACAAGGCTCATGCCGCCGCGCTCGGCATTCCCGACCCGGTGTGGGGAACTACGATCATGGCGGTCTCCGATTCGCCAGGCTCCCTCGAGGATCTGCAGTCTGTGGTACGTCAATGGCTGCCGGCGTACGCGGTGCCACGCGAACTGATCTACCTCGATCAGCTTCCGTGGCTGCCGAACGGCAAACCTGATCGAGTGGCGATCCGGTCGATGATCTTGAGCCATCGTGCCGAGCGGCAGGCGACCGCGTGACCGCCGAGATGGCTCCCCGGCCGACTGCGACGCAATGGGTGGCCGGAGCGCGACCGCGAACGCTACCCGCAGCCTGCTCTCCAGTGATCACGGGTACCGGCCTGGCCGTTTTCGAGCAGGGCTTCACCTGGGTTGCGGCAATCCTGGCTCTGGTCGTCAGCCTGGCACTTCAGGTCGGCGTGAACTATGCCAATGACTACTCTGACGGGATACGGGGCGCCGACGCTGAACGCGTTGGTCCGCTGCGGCTCGTGGGTTCGGGTCTGGCGTCGCCACCGCTGGTGAAGAGAGCGGCGTTTGCCAGCCTCGGGATTGCCGGTCTCGCTGGACTGGCACTTGTGATCATGACCCAGTACTGGTGGTTGCTGGTGGTCGGTGTGGCGTGCATACTCGCCGCCTGGTACTACACGGGCGGTAAGCGACCCTATGGCTATGTCGGGCTGGGCGAGGTGTTCGTCTTCGTCTTCTTCGGGCTCGTCGCGGTTTGTGGCACCGTGTACGTGCAAGTCGGCGGAGTATCGCTCGCTACGCTGCTCACCGGGGTGTGGATCGGCGCCTTGGCTTGCGCGATCTTGGTCACCAACAACCTGCGTGACCTTCGAGGCGATGCTCAGGTCGGCAAGCGAACAATGGCGACCAGGCTCGGAGACGCCAGGACGCGCGTCTGGTACGTGATCTTGGTGGCACTCAGCACCTTGCTGATCATCATCGTGGCTCTGCTGACCACCTGGTGGGCGCTCATCGGGCTGGCCGGACTGATCTTGATCGTTCCTGCCGTCCGAGTCGTGATGTCCGGAGGCAGCGGGCCGGCACTGATCGGCGTCCTAAAAGCCACCAGCCTCGCCGAGCTGGTGTGTGCCGTCGGATTCAGCGCGGGCCTAGTCCTGGGTGCATTAACGGGCTGAGCTCAGGGCGCATCGCTGGGCCAGACGCCCGAGGCCTCGAAGGACTCGAGCATGGCCTGGTACGGAGCCAGGTCCCAGCCGCGCTCAGCGACCCAAGCGTCGTCGTAATAGGTGCGGGCGTAACGGCGGCCATCGTCGCATAGCAAGGTCACCACGCTGCCGCGCATACCCTCGGCTTTCATCTCAGCTACCAGCTGTAGCGCGCCCCACATGTTGGTGCCTGTCGAGCCGCCGACCCAGTGGTCCAGCTTGTGCGTGCACCATCGCATGGCGGCAATCGAGGCAGCATCCGGCACAACGATCATGCGGTCCACCAGCGAGGGGACGAAACTGGGCTCGACGCGCGGGCGGCCGATCCCTTCGATCTTGGACCCGGCGGCGGTAACGGCGGCATTCCGCGTCTGCCACCCCTCGTAGAATGCCGAGCCCTCAGGGTCGACCACACAAATCCGAGTGGGGTACTTCTTCAACCTCGCATAGCGTCCGATGGTGGCACTCGTACCGCCGGTGCCAGCCCCGACCACTACCCAGACTGGTACGGGGAATTGCTCCTGGCTCAGCTGCGCGAACATCGATTCGGCGATGTTGTTGTTGCCGCGCCAGTCAGTGGCCCGCTCGGCGTAAGTGAACTGGTCGAGGTAGTGGCCGCCGCTGCTGGCTGCCAGATCGGCCGCCACCTGATAGATCGTCGTCGGATCCTCGACCAAGTGGCAGCGCCCGCCGTAGAACTCGATCAACTCGCATTTTTCGCGTACGGTCGAGGCCGGCATCACAGCCACGAACGGCAGATTGAGCAGCCGCGCGAAGTAGGCCTCGCTGACCGCCGTGGACCCAGACGAGGCCTCAACGAGGGTGGTGCCCGCGTGGATCAAGTTGTTGCACAGCCCGTAGAGCACCAGCGAACGCGCCAACCGGTGCTTCAGACTTCCAGTCGGATGCACCGACTCGTCCTTCAAATAGAGACTGATGCCCCACGCCGGCGGCAGTGGAAACGTGTGCAGGTGCGTGTCAGCGCTGCGATTCGCGTCCGCCTCGACCTGCCCGATAGCCCACTCCGACCAGGCCCGATCACTCAAGTTGGCCTGCTCCACGATCATCAAATTACCGGTGGCCGCCCGGCGCGCGTCATGCGCCATATTGTCCGCCAGCGCATTGGGCGACGCTCGCCGCCGGGTTCGGTGAGCCCAATCCGGTAGCCACGCAGCGTCTCACGCCATGCAGTCCGCGATCGCAACCGGAGCGCCGACACACCCGTCCATGCCAACACGTAGATCACACCCACCGGGAGCGGAAGGTTACGCCTAGCGAGCCAGACCCGGTTTCGCGCCTGATACCGATAGAACTCGGCATGCCGGGTGGGCTGGATGGCCGGATGAAAGACCTCAATTTCGCCGTCGTAGCGAACATAGAGACCGCCGTCCCATACTCGCCAGGCCAGCTCGATGCCTTCATGGGCGTACCAAAACGGCTCCGGCCAGCCACCGGCTAACTCAAAGGCATCGCGGCGGATCGCGACTGCACCCTCCCAGACGTTCATCGCAGGGCTGCTCCGCGCTGGGTCGCCAACGCGTAAGCGCGGAGTCCACCGTCGCGGCGCCTCTCGACCGTCAGGATCGACGACCCTCGGCTGGATCATGCCGAGTGTCGGATCAGCAGCGAACTGCATCGCCATCCGAGCCAGGATGTCGTCTTCGGGAAAGCAGGCATCATCGTCGAGGAAGAACAGCAAATCCCCTTCGACCAGATGCACGCCAGCATTGCGACCGGCCGGAATGCCGAGATTTTCACTTAGCGCGTGGGCCTTCACACCGTCCGGCAGGCCCACCGGTTGCCATCCATTGCCGACCACCACCACATCGAGGTCGACCTCACGCTGGTCCAGCAGGCTGGCAAGACCACGCTTCAGATCGTCGGGCCGGTTGCCCATCGTCAAGACAACGACGCCAAACTGCGGCCGCACGGGCCCGCTCATCGGAGCCTGGACGATGCCAGCACAGCGACCAGATGGCCAACCAGTGTCACCGCGGCTGCGATGACGAGTACCGCGAGCAGGACCTTCGTCGCAGCACCAGCAACGAAGAGGTCGATGATCGCCGCGATGAGCACCAGGATCGACAACTCCACCGAATGGAAAACCCGGTGAAACGGAATCAGCCCGGCCAGCCGTCGCGCGGTACGCAGGAATCCGCCGCGCGGCGCACGGACCTCGTTGGCGTCGCGCATCTGTGCCAAGCCGGCGTAGTGCCGCGCGACATGTACCAGATCGTTCTCAACCTTGTTCAGTGCGATCAGCAAAGCGAGCAGCAAACCTGCGCTGATCCAGATTCCGCTGAGCCGCAGCTCACCAGTGGCACGGATGCCTAGAGCTACGGCAATCCCGCACTCTGCCACGTAGTGCCCGACCCGATCGAGGTACACCCCAACTGGGGATGACGTTTGCCGCCAGCGCGCTACTTCCCCATCGCAGCAATCCAGCAGCATCTGCAGCTGTACCAAGATCACCGCAAGAATCGCGCCGAGCAGAGCCGGCCAGGCCGTGGCCACCGCCGCGGCGGCCGCCGCAATGATCATCAACCAAGTGACGCCATTGGCACTGAACCCCGCTCGCAGCAAGATTCGTGTCAGATAAGGGGAAATGTCCCTGAGATAGGCATGGGCCACCCAGTGTTCGGCGGCCGCCCGGGTACGGACGCTCGGCGGCTGGGTCACCGCACGAAGCTGAGCAATGGTCGGGTGGGCAGGCCGCTCGGCGCCGACATCGAAACCCGCCGTCACCACCATCTCCCGTGCCATCCCACGCGTGGGTGCCGCGGCATGGCAGCGACGGGTCCACGAGGCATCCCGACAGCCTATCGTCGACTGTTGTATCGACCCCCGGGCAAGACGCATACTCTTCGTTATGGCGCGGTATTTACCGATCATCATCGTCGGACTGCTGATGATCTACTGTGTCGTCGAGGTTGCTCAGGCGCCGCCATACGCCGTCCGCCGGATGCCTCGCTGGCTCTGGGCGACCGCGATCATCTGCCTGCCACTAGCCGGTGCTGTGTGCTGGCTGCTGCTCGGTCGGCCTACCCCGGAGTCGTCGGGCAGTTCAAAGCCAAAACCGCCCCCGAAGGCACCAGACGACGACATTGATTTCCTGCGCGGGCTCTAACTCGCGATAGGCCTATCCAGATCGTTGGATCTGGTATGCACGCTCGATCGCATCCTCGAACCGCTTGGTGCTCTGCTGAGCACTCACGTCTCCGAAATAGTGGTAAGTGAGACCCCGGAGTTGCTCCATCGCTGCCGGATCTCCTTGCAGTGTGCGAATCCTGGCCACCACCTCTGCGGCCTCTGAGCCACGGAGCAGCGCAACCGCATCCAGCAGCGGTGAGGGTGGCCGGTAGGCGCC
>JBKPTR010000361.1:0-12124 GCA_046735615.1 Actinomycetota bacterium | reverse complement strand
ACACCCGCCGACGCGAGATCCCGTACGGCCCGAAACGCCGCTAGGTCGCCGAGGTCGTCGCCTGCGAATACCACCAGACGGGCGCCGGTTTCATCGACGATTGAACGCAGCGCTGCGCCCTTGTCGGTGCCCGGCGCCCGGATTTCCCACACATTCTTGCCCTGCTCCACCACCAACCCGTGCCGGGCCGCGAGTTCGCCCAGCGGCTCCGCCAGCTTGCTGAACGCCGCTCGCGGATCCGGCAGCGAACGGGTGTGTACGGCAATGGCTCGGCCCTTGTCCTCGATTCTGGCGTCGGCCAGGCCAAGCGAGTTCAGGAGCCCTGGCAGCTCCATTTCAACCGTGCTGACCTGCGGCGGGTCCGGCGGGATGAGGAATTGGTCGTCCGCGCCATTCCAGCGCTCTACGCCGTACTGGCCCAAAACGATCATCGAACCCAAACCGGGCGTATCCCGTAACCGACCGAGACGCACCACCGTGCGCGCCGGGCGACCGGTGATCACGACGACTGCCCCCACAAGTTTCCCGAGCCGGCCAAGTGCTGCCACGGCGTCCGGGTCCGCGTACGCATTCTCCGGATCATCGACTATCGGGGCGAGCGTGCCATCGAAGTCCGTCGCAATGAGCGTCTCGGATGGTGAAGTGATGATGGCCTGCAGAGCCTGCCTCCCCTCAGCCGAGAGCGGTTCGGGAAGGCTCATGAGGCGAGCCTGTCAGACATGGTGTCGCCTTAGCCACACCCCGGGAGCAATTGAAAGCACAGCCAGCCGGGCGCCACCCGGGGCGTCTTGTGCCGCCACGACCTCAATGGCGCGTCGACACACATTACGGCTAAGGTCTAGGAAACGCCGTAGGAGGCCACGACGTTCATGAATTCGAAATCAAGGAAATCGAAACTCGATCCAGCCTCCTTCGTTGTGGTGGCCAACCGGCTCCCGGTCGACCGCGTCGAGCAACCTGATGGAACTGCAGACTGGCGACCATCGCCCGGCGGATTGGTCACCGCGTTCGAGCCGATCATGCGTCGTCGCCAGGGCGCCTGGGTGGGATGGCATGGAGCAGCCGACGAGGAAGTGGACTCGTTTGAACACGAGGGGCTGACGCTGGCGCCGGTCCCGCTTTCATCCTCTGAGGTCGAGGATTATTACGAGGGATTCTCCAATGCGACGCTCTGGCCTCTGTATCACGACGCAATCGCTACGCCAGAATTCCACCGGGAATGGTGGGAGACCTATGTCACCGTCAATGAGCGCTTCGCCGATCACGTAGCCACGGTGGCTGCTCGAGGCGCTGTGGTGTGGGTTCAGGACTACCACCTACAACTCGTTCCGCAGATGCTGCGTCGTCAGCGACCAGATCTACGGATTGGTTTCTTTCTCCACATCCCGTTCCCCCCGACCGAGCTTTACGTCCAACTTCCATGGCGGCAGCAGATCCTGGAAGGACTCCTGGGCGCTGATCTCGTCGGTTTTCAACTTCCCGGCGGCGCCCAGAACTTCGTCCGGCTGGTTCGAAACCGGCTCGGACTGGAAACGCAGCGGGATCGGATCCGGATGCCGGATGGGCGGGAGGTGCTGGCCCGGCCGTATCCAATTTCTATCGACGCCAAGGCGTTCAACGAGCTGGCCGCGACCGAAGAAGCCGCCAACCGCGCAGCCGAGATCCGTCACGATCTCGGCGATCCGCGCGTGATGTTCCTCGGGGTGGACCGCCTCGACTACACGAAAGGACTGTTGGAGCGAATTCAAGCCTTCGGCGAGGCGATTGCGGAAGGAAAGATCGACCCTGACGAGGCTGTGCTGCTGCAACTGGCCGTTCCCTCGCGTGAGCGGGTCGACCTGTACAGACAGCTCAGGGACGACATCGACCGGCTAGTCGGCCGGATCAACGGCGAAATCGCACGCATCGGGCGCGCACCGATTACCTACTTGCACGTGTCCTATCCGCGCCTGGAAATGGCCGCTATCTACCGCGCGGCCGACATCATGGTGGTAACACCGCTGCGTGACGGCATGAATCTGGTGGCCAAGGAGTACGTGGCCTGCCGCCAGCGAGACGACGGTGCGCTGGTGCTCAGCGAATTCACCGGTGCCGCGCGCGAGCTACGCCAGGCGTATCTGGTTAATCCTCACGACATCAATGGGCTCAAGGATCGCCTGGTGGACGCCATGAACGATTCGCCGCGTAACAAGGCCCGCCGCATGAGGATGATGCGGCGCCACGTCTTCGAAAATGACATCGAGAAGTGGGCGAGCACTTTTCTTGACGACCTGGAGGCGCTGAACGGACCCAGAACGGCAAACCAAGTGGCCGGTTGAGCCTCCCACTTGCGCCCCCCGGTTGGACTCGAACCAACACAAGATCAACCTGCCAGTTCTCACCTACCTCAGGTATTAAGAGGATCGCCGGTGGCGTTGGACGCTCAGCGCCCTTCGCCTCCCGACGATCCCTGCCTGTTGCGAAACGGATATTACTTGCTGCTGCCCCAGCACAATTTGTCGCCTTCGGTGACGCTGATGCTGTCGAGGCCTTCGACCTTCTTGTCCGTTCCGAGTGCAACACCGGTGTCGTAGAAGTCGCGACGGGCGTGACAGAGGTTTTCTCCCCCGCGGGCGATCTTGGCTATCGCCTCGACCCCGATGAGCCATCTTCAGCGGGTACTGCTGGGACGTGGCACCGATCGCACCGCTCTTCACCAGCTCGAGGCCCCGGGCTGCAGGCTCCGATCACGGAGACGATCACCCTCGAGGGCTTCGGGGATCACGTCGTCAGGGGCCGTTGATCAGGTGTCGTCGAGTCACGGCGAATCTCCATCGGTTCAGACCACCCCAGGCTTCAAAGGGGGCTCTTGGTTGTTGACAGAATAGAAATATCGTACGCATATTACTGTCTGTCCATTCAGTACGATTTATACGTACAATTCCTGTCTTGTGAGCGGTTCAGCGATGGTCGTGTTTCGCTAGACGCCATCAAGTCCAAGTCATTCCCGATCGGGCTGACCAAACCCCACCCCAGAAGGAAGCCAACCGCCAATGTCTATGGAGTACCGCCTAGGCCGAACCCTGCCCGAGGATCGCGTCGCGATCATCATGCCCGTCGACCACGGGCTGATCTTCGACCGGCTGCCCGGTCTGGAGTCCCCGTCGAAAGTCATCGAGTACTGGGCCAAGCACGACGTCACCGGGTTCATGATGAGCCCCGGCCAGGTCAAGCAGACCGCGGGTTTCTTCGCCAAGAACCCGCACCTGAGCCGGGTACTGACCATCGACACCTTCTACACCTACACCGAGGCCGAGATCGGCTCCCACGACCTGATCGCCACCGTCGAAGACGCCGTCCGGTACGGCGTCGACGCCGTCAAGATGCTGATGCCGTGGAATACCACCAACCTCGAGCGGACCGCGCTGGCCAACCGGGTCGGCAAGGTCATCTCCGCCTGTGACCACTGGGAGATCCCGCTCGTCCTTGAGCCTGTGCTGATCGGTGCCCCCCGCACCGAAGAGGTCGCCGACACCGAGGAGAAGGTCGCCCGGATCGCCTACGACCTCGGCGCGCACATCATCAAGATCGCCTTCCCCGGCTATGAGCGGACCCGCAACATCGTCCAGGAACTCGGCCTGCCCGTCGTGATCGCCGGCGGTCCGCTGTCCGGCTCGTCGGACTTGACCGTCGAGGCGGTCCGGCAGACCATCAACGCGGGCGCCCGCGGCGTCATCGTCGGCCGCAACATCTGGCAGCGCGAAGAGGCTGACGCGATCGAGACGCTGGAGAAGATCGCCAAGCTCACCCATGGCACAGGCAGCAACTGAGCGCGCGCCGTAACCACCACGGCGGTTCACAGGAAGGGAACGTCGACTGTGAAACGAGACCGCGTCAGCTGCGGGGTGGACCTGGGCAGCACCAACATCAAGGTTGTCGCCGTCAGCTCCGACGGAACGGTGGTTGCGCGTCACCGTCGGCCCACCCCGCGTCCTGGTAGCCATCCGTCGATCAACCCCGAGCAGCTGTTGTGGCTGGTCGATGACATGCTGATCGAGGCGGCCGGGGACCGCTGGTCGATCGCGTCAGTCTGCACGGCCGGGGTCGGTGAGGACGGCATCCTGACCGACGGATCCGGGCGGGCGATCGGTGAAGCGCTGGCCTGGTTCGATCCCCGCCGCATCGAGATCTTCGACCAGCTGCCTGGCGCGATCCGAGCAGTTGCCGCGAAACACGTCACCGGTGTGCAGCTTGATCCCGCCCGTGCTGTTGTCGGCTGGCAGTGGGCCGCCACTGCGCAGCTCGCCACCCACTCCGATCGCAGCACCAGCTGGGTCGCGCTCACCGACTACCCGGCCGTCCGCTGGACCGGTCGGGCCTTCATGTCCGACACGCTGGCCTCGCGCACCGCGGCCTGGGATCCGCGCACCCGGACCTGGCTCGACCAGGTCGTCCACGCCACCCTCGGCGACACCGACCTGCTCGGCCCAGCGCTCCACGCAGGCGAGATCGTCGGCCGCCTGGTCTCGACCCGGCTCGCCGACGCAGGTGTGCTCGACCCCGATACGATCGTCGTCGCCGGTGGTCACGACCACGCGGTCGGGGGCTCGCTCGTCGACCGGATCCGCCCCGGCGCCGTGCTCGACTCCATGGGTACCGCCGAGGTAGTCGTCCGCGCCGCCGACGATCTCCCGGCCGCCCTCACGACCGCCGATCCGGCCGTGTCGGTCTCCGCCGGGCTGCGGGGCCGCGACGCGACCATGCTCGCCGTTGCCGAACTTGCCCGGAACCTGACCTGGGCCGGCCGGTCTGAAGACGCCGTCCAGCATGCCATGTCTCGGCTGCTGGCCGGGGAGACTTGCCTGCCGTCCAGCCGCGCCGCCCTGCTCAGCCTGTTCGTCCTCGGCGGGGAAGGTGGCCAGCCTCCCGCTTGGACGCCCGAAGCCGCACAGGCTTCCCCCACCGAACGAGCCGCGGCGGCGCTGGTCGCCTGTGCGGTTAACGGCTGGCGGATCATCGACCTGCTCCAAGCCCCCGCCGACGCACCCGTGTTCGCGGCCGGCGGCTGGACGCGCTCACCAGGCTGGATGGCGATCAAGGACAGCTTCGGCACCCGCCGGGTCGAGATCGTCCCCGAACCCGAGTTAACCGGCGTCAGCGCCGCCCTCATCGCCGGCGATGCGCTCGGTTGGAACCAGGACCCGTCCGCGGCCGCCGGCTACGCCCGCCCCAGCCGCATCGGATAACCAGACCGCACGTCGTTCTCACAGGCCAGCCGTCGAAAGAGGACGAACACCGTCGGCGCGGGCTTCGCGTCGCCGCTCGTGAGTCCAGGGACCATGTCAGATCCCGACCGCGGCCGCTAACGGACGATGGGCGCTCGCGATCAACTCCAGCGGCACCCGATCACTGCGCAGCCATGTCTCGTAGTAGTCGAACGGCACCAGCGTCGAGTCCCACGTCACCGACCGGATCCGCAGCAATGCCGCGCCCTCGCCTACGTCCAACTCCTCGGCGATCGCTCGCGGCGCCGGCAATGCGTGAATAACGCGGCGGGAGCCCTCGGCGATGAAACCGCCGTCCCGCAACGCCTGCGTGAGCGACGAGTCCCCTGACAGCACCCCGGCCGCGCCGGCCACTACCGGCTCCACGAGCGTCGGGGTGAAGTTGGTGGAGAACAGCACCAGCTCGTCGTCGAGGTAGCGGACGCGCTCCAACACGAAACCTTCTGCATGCAGATCTAGCTGCAGGGCGCGGGCCGCATGCGCTGGAAGTGTGGCATGAACGGCGCTGACCACCCTCGTGCGCACGTTCTCGTTGCGGTGCCCGACCTCGGTCTCCAAGAAGCCGCCCTGGCCCTCGATCAACCAACCATGATCACGCGGCGGGGCACTCGCGAAATAACCTCGCCGAGGAACACGGACTGCCCAACTGTTCGTCCCCAGCAACTCGAGCGCCTGACGCACCGTCTGTCGGGACAACCCAAACTGACGGTGCAATTCCGGCTCACTCGGCAACCGATCGCCGGCCGCGATCACGCCGCGCTGGATCCGGTCGAGCAGGATCGCATATAACTGCTCGTAGTACGGCACCGGCGAAGCACGATCAATCACATCAGGAGTCGCCACGCCTTAGCCTCCTGCCGCGAGCCAATAGTACGATCTGTACGTACAGAGTACACGACCTCACCGGGCTGAACTGGACCCTCGCCCTGTAGGCGTCCTGAAATCTCCAAACCCGCGCGACCTGTGTACCACCCTCGCCGAGCCCAGCGGTGATGATCACACGCTGTCTCATCGGACCGTCCCAAACAAATCCCCTCGGTCAAGATCCGTAGTCGCCAGCTCGCTTTCGATGGCTGCACCGAGACGGACCTATCAGTGGAGCGCCGCCGGAGAATCCCCGCCGGAATGCGCCCTGCTAAGTGGCTGCGCTTTTTGAATGGAAAACCCAGGAGAAAGCGCCGCTTCGGTGACCGACCGCGGACTCATCTGACAACCTCTACGGTCCCGCTCGTCCCATCGACGATGACCAGTTGGCCGTCCCGCAGCAATGTTGTGCCCATGCGGGTAGCAACCACTGAGGGGATGCCGCATTCGCGGGCGACGATTGCCGGGTTGGACAGGATTCCGCCGGAGTCGGTGACCAGCGCACCGACACGGGAAAACAGCACCGTCCAGACGGGGAGGATCACCGGGCACACCAGGACATCGCCGGCGCGGAGCCGATCGAATTCGGCCTCAGAGTAGATGCCACAGACCGTGCCGGCGTATCGGCCCGGCGAGGCGGCCTTGCCGTGGAGCGTGCGGCGCCTATTTCCCCCTAGCGAGATGTCCTCGACACCTACGTCAGGGAGTGATCGCACCCGCTCGATGCTTGTCATAGCCATTGCGCACATTCCTTTCCTGCGCTCAGAAGGGGACCTGGGTGGTGAGCAGCCCCCGGGCTTGGCCGCCGTCGAGACCCGAGCGGCCAGAGAGGACGCGGCAGAATTCGGCAGCATCCATCACGATCTCTTCACCGCCCGTGCCAGAGCTCCAGCGCCCGCCGGCCGGGCCGGTGAGCTCCAATCGGTACAGCCTGCCGTGGCGACGGGCCCACTCGGCCACAACGTCGGCGACGATGACGCCGTCGTGGTCGGCGGTGAGCACCGGCTCTCGGCCCGTTGCCCGAGCAAGGTCGAGGCGGTGCATCCAAGCGTCACGCGTGAAGATCACATCGGTGCCGTAGCCGAGGGACCATTTCTCCGGTACACCATTGACCACCTCTTGCCCTGGCCCCCGTCTGCGGCGCACGAAGCCTGGAAACCGGCGGCGACCCTTGGCCGCGCGGGGGCCGACCCGATGCAATTCGGCGCGCAGCTCCTCCGGCCCGAGGTGTTGCCGCTCTTCGACCTGGAACGCGGTCAGAGCGTCGATGAAGGCCTGGCCGGGCTGTTGCCGGGCCTTGGCTGCGCGCGTTTGGCGCACCATCTCCCAAGGTGTCGAGCAGAGTTTCGCCTGGCCGGTTATGTGTGCGACGAGCTGGCGTACATCCCATTCCGTGCAGTCGGTGGGCCGGGTCCAGTCCTCGAATTGGAGTGAGTCGACGGCGTCAGTGACGCGCTGGTACTCCGTCTCGGCTAGCCGCATCGCGGTCGGCCGTTCGATCGCGGACTGGACAACGCTAGAACCTGGCCAGGTCATTGTGGTGGTGTTCATGAGGTGCTCTTGGTGGTGGAGTTCCGACGGCGCGGGCGCCGTGATGCAGTTGCCCGCCGGTTTTGCGCCGGAGGGTCGGGTGGGAGCCCGACACCATCGGCCCAGATGTCGATCGCGCGGTCCAGTAGTGCCGACCACCGTGTGCCGCCGGGGTCATTAGCGAGCTGCTGGTTGATCATGCCGAGGATCATCGCGCCCCAGATATCGGAGTCGGACTGGTCCGTCAGACCCAGGTCGTGGAGGACTTGTACTCCCAGCTCATACACCCGGACAGATGGCGCGTACGACTCCGGGCTGGGCTCGAAACCGGGGATGGTGCGTTGGTTTATGAGCTGGTGGCGCACCGGGTTGACGACTGCGAAGTCGAAGAAAACACGCCCCATTCGGCGGATCGCGGCTCGTGGAGTCGGTGGGAGGTTGGCGAGCTCGGCGAGGGCGACCTGCTCGAAGTCGCTCCACGCCTGACCGAACATTGCGTCGTAGATCGCGTGCTTGGACTCGAAGTGCGAGTAGAGCGACGGCGCTCGCATGCCAACCCTCTCGGCAAGGTCGCGCAGCGTGAACTCCGCGAGGCCCTTCTCTTGGGCGAGGTCCCAAGCGGCCTCGAGAATCTCCCCACGCATCGCCTCACGGCGTTCAGCTACCCTATCGCGCTTAGGAATAGCTATCACAATTAGGAGAATGCGCCTTGAACCGAATGGTTGTCAAGAGGGCCACACTCTGGCCGGCGGGCTTGGGAAGCGAGTTCGGCCACGACGGCTTGCTATCCCGGCCGCTAGCGCAGGCAGCCCCTGCTTCGAAATCCCGAAGCGCCGTCGCGGTCGGACTCATCCATGAGTCGAGGCTTGGGCCATTAGCGGGCCATTTCGCTCGGCGAGTATCGGTGATCCATGGTCAGCCACGAGCGCACGTGGATGACTCAAATGTCCGCGTGGAGGCGCAAAGGTCGCGACCTTCCAATCTGGGCGTGCGAGTTCAAAATCTTGTCCTTGCTTTTTAACGACCGCCCGCTGACCCTTCGCGACTTAGGTCATTGACAGTCCGCATCTCCTCGATGTCGAGCCGCCCGGCCGGGCGGCTCGCCCGAGCCCCCGGCGACGGCACCAGGTCGCCACGCTGAGTCGGCGGACCCCTGCGTCGAACTGCGATCCGCGAGAAAGGAGATGATCATGACACTCCAGGCCGGTGACAAACTGATGTCGCTCACGGATGTGTCGGAAATGCTGTGGGCATCCCCGTTCACACCTTGTATCGCTTGCGGTACAAGGGCGACGGTCCAGTCGGCTATCGGGTGGGCCGCCACGTGCGATACCGCCGAGAATCCGTTGAGGCCTGGCTGGAGCAGCAGGCCGACCAGCGCTAGCAAGCCCTGCGCAAGAATCAGTTCCGAGCGATCCACGAGACACCGGACCGAGAGCCGAGCCGAACATGGCTGGAAGAGATCTTCGAGCACCTCAGCCGCCCCGGTCGCGCGCTTTTTAAGGCCCACATAAATGTCGGCGGTCAGCGAGAGTTTCGCGTGCCGGAGCTGGCCGGCAGCTGAACGTGCGGACAGGCAGGCCTCATCCATCATGGTGGCGACCTCTGAGGGAGTGGCTGATCACCTCATTGAGGCCGGCGTGCCTAACGCCTGGCGCATCATCTTCAGATGTTGTTGGACGGGTCGCGTAGGCCGCTGGCCACCGTGCGCGGAAACCTGACGGGCAAGCCAATCCTGCTGACATCGTCCTGCGGGAGTACTACCCGGCCGCACTGGCCGCATTCGGGACCGACCTTGCTGGCCGGGAGGCGCTGGCGGTGCTGAACACCGCGAGCAGCGCTGATGCGCTCGCCGCGTAGGCGGGAATCACACGAGGCGCAGCCGAACGGACTCTGCGAATGGCACTACGCGATCGGGTGCACGTCGGAGCAGAAGCGAAGATCACACCTGACACCAAGATCGCTGGGCTCGCGGAAAGCTGGTTCGCCGAAATCTCGGCTCAGGACCGCTCCCCCGGCACGCTGCGCGCGTATCGAGTCCGGCTCGACGGTCAGATAATTCCGGCACTCGGCAACCTACGCGTGCGGGAACTGACAACGGGGGTAGTCGACCGCCATCTGCGGGCGGTTCGGGACAAGCACGGCGCATCGCTAGCAAAGCTGTGCCGGACAGTGCTGTCGGGAATGGCCGGGCTGGCTACCCGCCATGACGCACTTGAGCACAACCCCGTAAAGATGCCGGCCGCATCAGTCTCGGCAAGCCGAAGCGGGTTCCCCGCGCTCTGAGTGTTCCGGAGACTCGCGAGCTGCGGGCATGGCTACGCAGCGACGACAAGGCGCGGGAACGTGATCTGCCTGATCTTGTCGACTTTCTGCTGGCGACGGGGTTGCGTGTGGGCGAGGCCTTGGCGGTGACGTGGGATGCCGTGGATCTATCGGCGGGCACAGTCGAAGTGCGGGGCACTGTGATTCGAGTGAAGGGGCGGGACTCATGATCACGCCCGCACCGAAGACCAGGGCCGGGTTCCGTACGCTCGCTCTTCCGTCATGGGCTGTGGAGATGCTGAGGCTGCGACCTTCGGGCAGGCCGGATCAAACGGTGTTGTGCTCGGTCCTGGGCGGGCTACGTGACCGCGACAATGCAATTGGTGATCTACGGAACGCGTTGAACGCCGCAGGCTTCGAGTGGGTGACGAGTCACACCTTTCGGCGTACGGTCGCCACCTTGATCGATCAGAGCGGATTGAGTGCCAGGGCAGCGACTGATCAGCTCGGGCATTCGCATCCATCACTCACGCAAGACATCTACTACGGACGGCGGATCGCCAGCACGGGCGCCGCGGAGGCGCTCGAGATCCTCAGATGATTCCCACCACAATCGCAGACATATTCTAATCAGCTATAGATCTACGCGACCATAACGCCTCGATTGGGTCGACACCCGGCACTCGTTCAGGATCCCACTCTCTGCCGATACTGGCGGTGAGAGAGATCCATATCCCGGTGATGTGCTGCGGCTGGGTGTACCCGGCCCCATCGGTCAGCGGGTGGTTCACGTCGAGAATCGGCAGGTCGGCGTCATGCCTCGCGATGATTTGGCCGCCACGCGGCCTGCGCGCGCCGGTCTGCCAGCACCAACGTTGACGTGGACGGAAGTTTGGTCAGGACGAAGCGATTTCGACCTCAGAGTCACCGAACAAACCCGGGCCGGTGTTCATCGGAGCGACCACCGAAGAAAGGTGATCTTGTGATCATGCCGGTGATCAAGATCATCAGGTCGAGGCAGAAGCTCGAGCACGGCGTTGATCAAGGTAACGGTGTCCGCGTTGTAAAAGCGATCGGCGATGTCCACCCGATCTGGGAGGAAGTTGATCACCCAACTTCAGCAACTCGAGCGTCTGGCACGCACGGCCTGCGCTCGAGCACAGGACGGTCGGTTTCACGTGCAATCGACAGCCTCACATTTTGCGGCCCTCTATCCGGCTCTTCGGATTTGAGCATGGGTGACGGCTGGGCAGCATCGGGCGTGTTGATCATCGATTGAGGGCGTCGGGGCCTTCAGGATCGGAGGCGACCAAGCACTCCAATAGAAAGCCCCGACGTTGCCTCACTCTATGTGTGGTTCGGGCACGCGCTGGTGCGCCCGGGCCGATGCCATCTTCGATGTTCCCGACATGCACGTCCTCGATGTGGAGATCGACGACCAGCGGCGGCTGGTGCTGACCATCGAGTCGGGTCAGCTGGAGGCTACCTGTCCGGCATGCGGCGTGTTGGCTATCGGCCACGGCCGGCGAGTCCGGATCTTGCATGACGCGCCGTGCTTCGGGCGCGTCACCATCTTGCGGTGGCTGGTGCGGGTGTGGTCGTGCCGAGAGCCGGCGTGTCCGACGACGACGTTCAGTGAGGCCCACGATGTGGCGCCGCCGCGGATGGTGCTGACTACTCGTGCGGTGGACTGGGCTACGGGCGCGCTCAGTTACGACGACACCACCGTGTCGGCGCTGGCGAGGCATCTGGGTGTGGACTGGCACACCTGCTGGGATGCGATCGAGATGGAGGCCAGGGCCCGCACCAGCGACCCGGATCGGCTGCAGAACGTAAAGACGCTGGGAGTCGATGAGCACATTTGGCGGCCATCGCGGATCGGGGTCGACCGGGCGGTCACCATCATGGTGGATCTGTCCCGTGACCAGGCCGGATGCTTGCATGCCCGGCTGCTGGATGCGGTCGTGGGCCGCTCCGGCAGCGTCTACAAGGCCTGGCTGAAGGCTCAACCCGAGGAATTCATCGATGGCGTGGAGCAGGCTGCGCTGGATCCGTTCCGCGGCTATGCGGTGCGCCACGAGGCGCGAGTGATTCGGGTGGGGTGGAAGGACCCACCGCCGGGCTGTCGCAGCAGTCCGGTGAAGCTGAGGGCAGTCGGGCCGGTGGAGGTGCGCCGGTCGGGTGGGAAGCAGCCCTGACAA
>JBKPTR010000360.1:0-12027 GCA_046735615.1 Actinomycetota bacterium | reverse complement strand
GTTGTCGGGATCGCCGGTCATCGTGGGCATCATCGACGCGGTCGTCACTGGCGTGCTGACCGCGGTCGTCTGCCAGGCCTTGGGCGCCGGGGTCGTGCTGCAAGCCATCGCCGGTGTCCTCGCCACTCTCGCGGCCGCGATATTGCTCGGCGCCATCGGCTATCGAAAGATCCACCAGCTAAGCCGCGACTACCGCCCGCGTTTCCCGAGCTGACCGCTATGCGATGGTCTCGCCCGCCGTCACAATCGAACGTAGGATGCACGCGCCGCCGACCATCTTGCCGTCAAAGGCACTTGTGGGCGTTGCCTGGCCGAAGGCGCAGGACATTTCGGGCAGCTCGGACTAATGAGTAAGGAGGCACCTCGGGCCGTGGCCTGTGGTGCCTCCCAGGTCGCGAAGCACCGCCTCTCTGCCCGGCGGACTCGTCATCGCATCCACGCGATGCCCCTGTGCCACGAGCAGTGCCGGCGGATCGTCCAGCTGCCGCATCGACAGAGATATCCGTAGCGTTTCCGCTGTCCAGCAAGGCATGTGTACCAATGACGTGCCCTACGAAATGTATGAAGGCTTGGCCCTCCGGGACCGGCCGTACGATAACCCAAGCACCGCACCGGCTGCTTCGCTTAATACGAGCATCACTGCCGTCACCTCGAACAGCGTACGAGCGGGCCCGACGACAAAATCGACGCGATCGGGACTCGCGAGGATGAAGTGGTTGACCAGGCCGAACAGCAGCGAGGCCGCCATCGTGACGCCGATAATCCGCGCGCCGGCGGCCGGGTTCCTCCACATCCAGGCAAGACCAACCAGCGGCCCAAGGATGATGACGATCAGCACGAAGGCCATCGAAGGAGCGTTCAGACCAACGCCCGCCGTCCCATTCGCCCACCCATGGACGAGCGAGACCAGCAGATGTAGCGCGACCACAGCGGCAAGAACGATGCGAGGTGTATTTCGTCCCATACCCTGAAGACAAGTCAAACCGGTGAAATGTGACAACTCCCAGTTACTCAAGCGCTTCTCGATTTCCTTGGGAATTGGGAGCTGGGAATTGACAGACTTCCATGACGGGCCGGTATGTGCGCTGCAGGAGCCGGGCGCCGATTCGTCATGTCGACCCCTCGAGCGCGCGAGCGTCATCCCCGCACGAAGGTGCGGTCGCAACGAAGCTGTCGGCCGCTAACTCTCCGACCACCCCCCGCCGCATCTGAAGCAGTTAGCGGCGTCGTCCGGTAAGGCGGTTCAGCGCAGGCGGTGCAGGGCTTCGGCGTCCGTAACGACCCTTCGTGAGTACCTGTGGCCGCGCGACCGTCGGCTAACGAATGATGCGGTAATCCACGAGCAGTTTCCCAGTTGGCCACGTCGCGCTTCGGATCGATTCGAGCCGCTGGGCCGGCAGTCCGTCAAGGAGCCGACGTCCCGAGCCGGCAATCGTCGGAGCGATCACCAGCCTGAGTTCGTCGACGACGCGTGCGGCCAGCAGCGCCTGAGCTACCGAGATGCTGGCGTGGACGCCGATGTCGCCGCCGGGTTGGTCCTGCAACTCACCGACGAACTCGATCAGACCGCCCTCGACGACACGCGCATTCGCCCATTCCCGATCGAGCGGGGTAGACGTCACAACGAATTTCGCGACCGCATTGATGAACGATGCATATGGTTCGATGGTGCCCTCCGGCCAGAACCGCGCCCACTCGTCGTAGCTGCGCCGGCCGAGGATTACGGCGTCCTGCGTGTCGATGACGGCGGACATGTTCGCGTCCATCACGTCGTCGTCCCAGTCGGTGAGGAACTTGTCGGGATCCTCGGCCACGCCGTCGAGGGACAACAACTCAGACACGACGATCTTTCGCATGCTCACGACCTCCGGTCGTCTCGGTGTTACTAGATAGACCAACCGAACTTCGAGTTCTCATCGATGAGAGCCGAGCACGGGCCTTCTCCGCTCCCATCAAGCTGCGGCTCAGGTCGCCGCTCGCCTCATCGCGATGTTCCAGCGTGCTACTGGCAGGCCAGCCCGGCGAGCAGGATGGCCAGACCCCCGCGGAACTCGGTGTCGGGTTCGACGTTCGCCGCACTTCGGGCGGTGTCGGACATGTACGGGAATTCATTTGTGGGGAGCGCGGCGATGACGGCGGTTCCGTGCCCGGCCAGTGGGCCGAGGTAGGAGAGCTGAAGCGCCCCCACCGCATAGGCGGATAGGCAGCGAAGTGCTACGACTCGGTCGCTCCCGGTAAGGCCCGCGTCGGCAAGGATCCTCGCCACGGTCTCGGACCAACGCAGGACCGAGGGCGAGCTCTGCCGGTGTGCCATGGTCAGCGGAATGACCTCAGGATGTGCGGCGAGTGCGTCGCGGACTCGCAGCAGCATGATCTCGATTCGCTTGGTCCAGTCGCCATCGGCGGGCGGAGTGGTGTCGAGGTCTGCCAGAGCGCGCTCCAGCACCAGGGCCTCCACCTCGTGGCGGTCGGCCACGTAGCGGTACAGCGCCATCGTGCTGACTCGCAGCCGGTGCGCGACGGAACGCATCGTTAGCCCGGCCAGGCCGTCGTGGTCGATGACAGCCAGGCCAGCTGCGCCGATCTGGTCAAGGGTTAGGGACCGCGGCCGGGGCATGGCTTGAAAGCGTACATGATACACCTACACTCGTAGGTGTACGACGTACGCCTACAGGTAGGAGGGGCGATGCCTCGAAGAAGTCCTCGCATCCAGCAGGGCGATGTTGTCAGGGCTAGGGAGCTGGTGAGCGTGACTGGCCACCGAGTCCGGCTCCCTGATCCGCAGTCCGCCGTTCATCTGCAGTTCCGGCGATTCGCAGGTTGCCCGTTGTGCAATCTGCATCTGCAATCGGTGCTCCGCCGCTACGACGAGATCGTTGCTTGTGGTATTCGCGAGGTGGTGGTGTTCCACTCACCAGCCGAAGAACTGCGTGACCAGGTGACCCACTTGCCATTTCCGGTCGTGGCAGACCCGAGCCAAAAGCTGTATGCCGAGTTCGGCGTCGGCTCCGCACCTCGCGCCCTACTCACGCCCGCCGTGTGGCCGCCAGTCCTCCGCGCCGTCTTGCGGAGCTCGATGTTGATCCTGCGTGGACGCGAGCTGCCTCCCCGTTTGGCCCCCGCAGGAGGGCGCCTGGGGCTGCCCGCCGACTTCCTGATCAACATCGATGGCCACGTCGCCGCGGCCAAGTACGGTGAGCACGCCTACGACCAATGGTCCGTCGACGATCTCCTGCGACACGCAAGCAATCTTGAAGACCAACCACCGAGCCGAACGCGGTGCCTGCTGAGCCCGCCTACAACGATGCCGGCCTTGACGGTCACGAAACGCGGCTGCGTGATCTGGGCCCGCCGGTCTAGAAAGCGTTCTTGATCACTTCCAGACGAGGACGAGAATCCCGATTGCGATCACGGTGTCCAACACAGCACACCACTCCGCCAGCGAGGGCGAGACGATCGCCCGTGCGCGAAGGTGAATGATGTCCCAGACCGTATGCCCAAGCAGGCCTGCCGCAACGAGTGTGCTGCCGATCTGGGGGCTGGCAGCGACGGCGATGAACGCGACCGTTCCGAAGAGCACCGTGGCCGGTGCCTGCAATACGGGCAGCCAGCGTCTACGCAGGGAGCCGCGTAGTAGCCCAACGACCATCATGGCCACGGCCGCAACGGCTAGGACCGGCGCCGCAGGGATGTTGAGCAGCCGTAGGCCGACCACGGCGACCAGTAGGCCGGCGAGAACCCACCAGGTCGCCCCCGGGCGCTCCAGCACAGCGATCAGCAGGTAGCCGACGGACGCGATCAGCAGCACGATCGCGAACTCGCGCCCTTCGTCAAAGTCGGACAGCGTGAGCGCTGCAACGGCGAATCCAAGCGCCGTGGGCCAGCGCCTCAGCAGCGCGTGCAGGCGTGGTCTTTCTTGGACCGCATTGCTGGATGCCTCGTTCATCTGCATGTTGCTGACCATGCTCCACGACGTGGTCTCGATGGCCTTCTGCAGGTCACTAGATGGCTCGCGACCCAATAGAGTGCCGAACCGCGCGCCGGCCTGCGTTGGTTCAACCCGCTTCCGTCAGCGAACTGGTAGCGACTGGTGGAAGCGGAAGAAGCCCGCTGGGTCGTACCGGGCCTTGATCCGGACCAGTCGCTGGTAGTTCGGACCATAGTAGGCACTCGCCCAGTCCTCCAGCTCTGGATCGGCGAAGTTCGGGAACACCCGACCTGACGCCAAGGGGTGCACCAACGCCCATGATCGGGCCACCCACCGATGTGCGGCTTCCTGCTCACGCATCGCTGCTTCTGCGTCGATCACGACGGAATGCTTGAGCTGGAACAGCTCACCGCGATGGATGAAGGCGGTCGCGTCGGGTCGCGTACGGTTGTATGCGCCACCCCACGGCATGAAGTCCAGCTCGCGGGACTCGCCTGGGGCTCGACCCTGCAGGAAGTTCTCCATAAGTGCGACACCGGCTTCGGAGGGCAGCGGCCGGCTGAAGAACTCCGACTTGGCAACAAAATGAGGCTGTTGCGCCGATGGATCTTGCGGACCAGGCCTGTCCCCGTCCTCGATAGCACCCAGTTCCGCCCAGAACTGCCTCGTCTGCGCGAAGGACATCTGCTCGGCCGACGCCCGGATCGGATCCGAGCCCGCCCGAACGACCAACTCGTCGAGCAGCTCGGTCGCATCGGACTCAGTTCCAAGGAGCGCTCCATAAACGTCGACAGATGCCGACTGGTCGACCTCGCCGGCCACGGTTACCTTCAGACTCGCGGCGAGCTCGTCGGGCCCGACCGGTGCCCAGCGTTGCCAGGCCTCGAAGACAGCGGCCGCATTGCGGAACGGCCAGGCAAGGTGGAAGTTCGTCACGTCGGGCGCATGAACGGCGCGGAACACCAGCGACGTCACCACACCGAAGTTGCCAGCGCCCGCCCCTCGGAGCGCCCAAAACAAGTCCCCCTCGCGGACGTCGTCGCAATCGAGCAGCCGGCCATCTGCAAGGACGACCTGGACACCGATCAGCCGATCGGAGGTGAGCCCGTATTTCCTCCCAAGGATCCCCAGCCCGCCGCCCAGCGTCAGGCCAGCGACTCCCACCAACGGACACGTGCCTGCGGGCAGTGCAAGGCCGCGCTCCTCGAGCGAGGAGTACACCTTGCCTAATCGTGTGCCAGCGCCGACGGTTGCCACCCCACCTGAGGCAGCTACCGAATCCATCGGCGACACATCGATCACCACCCCACGGCTCACCGAGCGCCCGGCGAAGCAATGGCCTCCACTGCGCGTAGCACACTCCAATCCGTGCTGACCTACGAACAAGACCACCTCCGCGACATCCTGAGGGGTCGCGCATCGCACAATGGCCCGCGGCTGGACGTCATGGAACCGGGCGTTAAACGGCTTGGGCAACTCCTCGTAGGCGACCGAGCCGGGGAAGACGACGTCCCCGGCGATCGCCCGCTGAAGTGCCTCCCAATCGTGTATCGACGCTGCCACGGCACCGGTACCTCCATTGCTCGATACCAACAGCATGCCGAAGCAGCACCGCCCGGTCGCGGCCAGATGCAACTACCGCGAGCACCTCGGCCTTGACAAACATCAGCAGTCCCTTATGGGCCACCCTTCCCTGCGCACGGCGCTGTTGTGCTGGGGAGCGCGCTAGTAAGGCCGCGCGTCTCAGATTACGAGCTTCGCCATGTCGGTGCCTCCTCGAGGTGTCCGAGAGTTTGTAGAACTTTGAGTGGCGGTCATCTTGAGCGGGACACGGTCAGGTTCGCGATGCGGGAATCACACCGAGCTGTTTCATCTGCGAGAAGACGTCGACGACCCCCCATGTCTCGGCGATTCGCCCGCCAGTGAACCGGACGACGAAGATCTCGTTGTAGGTGACGGATTTGCCGGTTGCTGGGATGCCCATGTATTCGCCCTGGTGGGTCCCGGTAACTGTATTGCGGCTGACGACCTTGTCCCCCTCCTCGATCAGATCCTCGATAGTGATGTGAAGGTCGGGGAAGGCCCGGTGGAGCCTGACGAACACATCCTTGAGTAGTCGTGGCCCCGTTGCTTCAAGCGCCAATGGAGTGCGGATCTCCGCGTCGGGCTCGACGAGCTCGTCGATCGTCTTCGAAATGAGCTCCGCATCGCCACTGGTGGTGGCGTCATGGAAGCGTCTGACCGACGCTTTGTTGCTTGCTTCCTCTGCTGTTGACATTTGGCTTTTTCCTATGGGCGATGTGACCGTTGGAATGGCTACGAAAATCGGACTGCTGGGTCGATTCGTGTGGGTCTTGCCTCTAGTTGGCAGAGCCCTGGGGTGGAGCGCCGGCTTGTATTTCTTCTGGATGAGAGGACGAGTGCGGTCGGCGCGTGGCGGCTACTAGCTGCGCGGGGCAACGCGGCAAGAGCACCGGAATTCATCTGGCTCCCCCAGAAGCGATCTGAGGTCGCCGACTGGCCCGAGGTGCGCCAGCTTGTCGGGGTTGGCGATCACGTTGATGCTCGTGATCTGACCACCGGCGATATCGAGCGCCCCCACGGCGACCAGCCGCTGCTGTCCGTCGAGAACGAGCGCTCCCGGGCTGCCGTTGACCTCGACTGGGCGCAACGACACCCCCGGAGTGCGGGTGGCTAGGCGGACCAAGTAGTTGATCAGCGTGCGCGCGACAGGGCTGCGGCCGCGCAGCGTGCGCGCCAAGGCGGGAACCTTGCCGCCACCGTCGGCGGTCAGCTCCACGTCGTGAGCGAGCAGCGCCTCGAGCCCCGACAAGTCGCCTTGCTCGACTGCCGCAAAGAATCGCCGTGCCAGCTCGTCGCGCTGCTCCCGCGTCGTTTGGAAGCGGGGTCTGCGCTGCCCGAGGTGGCGTCGCGCCCGCCTCCCTAACTGACGGACGTTGTCCTGGCTCTTGCCTACGATCTCGGCAACTTGTGGGTAGTCATAGTCGAAGACATCGTGAAGCAGCAGCACGGCTCGCTGCTCCGGGGAGAGGCTCTCCAGCAGCACCAGTATCGCCAGCGACAGCGAATCAGCCATTTCAGCGTGCCGGGCCGGATCATCGTGGCCGTCGGTGATGATCGGCTCTGGCAGCCACTCGCCAACGTATTCCTCACGCCGAGCGCGCGCTGAGCGCAGCTCGTTGATCGCCAGCCGCGTGGTCACGGTGGCCACGAAGGCGCGCGGCGATGCAATCTGCTCGCCGGCCCCCAGTGCCCGATGCACCCGCAGCAGCGCTTCCTGCACCACGTCCTCGGCCTCGGTGACCCTGCCGAGCATCCGGTAGGCGATCGCGAAGGAGACCGGGCGCAGCTCGTCAAACAGGCGTTCGCGATCGGGCATCCGCCACGAACCCTTGCCGCCAGCTCGGGTGCGCTGGGCGCCACCCCAGCTCGAGCTTTGCCTTGGCATTGGAGGCACCGCGAAGCTCGGTCATCATCACGGCACCGACCTCCCCGACGAACAGCCGCCCGACGAACCGAGGAACGCGCATCGGCTTCTTGGCGCCGAGCAGCTGAGCCAGCGCCGGCAACCACTTGGCTACCGGGGCGGGATCATCGTCGACCACGTTGTAGACACCGCGACGGCCGTGCTCGATCGCCGCCACCGTCGCTTCCGCCGCATCGGCAACGTGGATGAAGGACCATACGCCGCCGCCATCGCCGACCAGCGGGAACTTGCCCTTGCGGACCAGCTCGAACTGCTCCTCGCCCGGCGCCAGCGATGTGCCGGGCCCATAGAACGCGCCGTAGCGCAGCACGATCCCCTCTGTCCAGTCGGCGCCCAGCACCGCATCCTCAAGATGGCGAATCGCGGCCACCATAGCGCGCCATTCGCGCGGGGGCGTGGAGTCCAGCGGGTCATCCTCGCCCTTCACCGCCCCACCGGTTCGTGCGTACGAGAACGCGCCGTTGCTCTGCGCGACGAACCGCCGCACGCCCATTGCCTGCCCAGCCGAGAGCAGGTGGTCGGTCCCCTCGGTCCGCAGGCGATTCGTTAGCGCAAAATCGCGCTCGAAATGGCGCGGGTTGATCGCGCCGATCGCGGTCAACTGATGGACGATCACATCCGGCCTCGCCCCCGCCACTGCGGCTGCGACCTGATCGGGATCGAGCGCGTCGGCGACCACCGGGACAGCCCCCAACTTGCGGAGCATCGCCTGCTTTGACTTGCTATGGGTCATCCCGTGGACTTCGTGGCCCGCGGCAACCAAACGCGGCGCCAGCTGTCTTCCAATCACTCCCGTCGCACCTGCTACAAACACTCTCATCATTGGCTCCTTGCCCAAACGACCATTTACATCAGTGACAAGACAACGGCCCTGGCTGTGACACCCAAGGCCCGATGCGCCGCGCTTCAGAGCTCAGAGCGCGACAGCACCGCTGGGGTGCCGGGCGCGGCCCTTTAGTCGGGATTGGTGCGTGGGGCGATGTGGCGGAGCTTGCCGACGTTGTGATGGCGTACACCGTCTGGACCAGGTCGTCGGCGATATCGAGCGACTCATCCTCGGGAGCGTTGCCGAGGTGGTGCTCTTGCTGACTATCGCCAGAGTCGCCTGGGCCTGGCCACGTCGTCCGCTGCAAGCCAGGGGCCTCGATTCGGTTCGGGAGCATGCAGCTCCTGGCAGGCCGATCACACAGCAAACCTACTGACTGCAAGATCACCTTCGGTTGCCACCGCGCCGGCTCCGGTGAGTCCTTAGCTCAGCTGGGGTCTAATTTCCCATGGATGCAACCAACCTTGCTGACCTTTACGAGTTGCCCCTGCTCGATTGGTCCCAGATCAGGGCTCAACTGAACGAGGGGATTTCGCAGGCGCCGGGGTCTGGCGGCCCCAATCGGCACACTTGCTGGTTGGCCACCATCAATGCCGACGGCAGTCCACATGTCACCGGTATCGGTGCCAGCTGGGTCGACGGCTCGTTCTGGTTCCAGACCGGTGGTCGCACCCGAAAGGGTCGAAACCTCGCACGAGACCCACGCTGCGTGCTCAGCGTGGCCATCCACGACTTCGATGTCGTTGTGGAAGGCATCGCGAACAAGATCACCGATCCGGAATCCGTGGCCCGGATGGCAGCAGTTTGGGCCGCCGAAGGATGGCCTGCCCGGGTGGATGACAGCGGCGATGCAGTCACTGCTGATTACAGTGCTCCTTCGGCCGGGCCACCATCGTGGTTTGGCTATCGTCTCAATGCGCAGACAGCAACCGCCGTTGCAACCACCTTGCCCGGAGGCGCCACACGCTGGCGATTTTGAACCGCCCTGTCCCGTCAGGAGTAGGACAGTTGCCTGCCAAGATGCACTTGTGGAGCGCGATGGCATAACCGTACTGATTTCCGGTGCGGGAATCGCCGGTGGAACGCTAGCGGCCCTGCTGGGTCGCTCCGGGCATCGCGTAACGGTCGTGGAACGTGATCAGGGCGTTCGATCGAGCGGCAATCCAGTTGATGTCCGTGGAGCAGCGTACGAGGTTGCGGAGCGGCTGGGTGTCATGCCGCGGTTGAAGGATGCCGCGACCAAGGTGCGCGAGTTGATCTTTGTCGATGATGCAGGACGTCGCGTGGCGAGCATGCGCACTCGTCAGTCAGAAGATCGGGAGGTAGAAGTGTCGCGCGCCGACCTGACCTCGATCTTGATCGACGCAGGACGCAGTGACGCGGAGTTCCTCTTCGACGACATGGTCACTGAGCTGAATCCCGACGGCGGTGGCGTTGATGTGATCTTCGATCGCGTATCCCCTCGGCGATTTGATCTTGTGGTGGGCGCGGATGGCATTCACTCAGCAGTCCGCCGAATGGCCTTCGGCCCTGAAGCAGACTTTGCTCAGCATCTCGGGATGTACGTTGCTACGGCGAAGCTCGGGCTTCCGCTCGAACGCGACGATACGGTGATTATGCACAATGAGCCCGGTACGGCGGTCGCCTTGCATCCGGGGACCGGATCATCAGGGGTAGCTTTCATGTTCCGCACAGCTGTGCAGATTGATCATCGCGACGCCAAAGCAGCTCAGCAGCTGTTGAAGAACACATATCGCAATGTCGGCTGGCGTACGCCGGAACTGTTGTCTGCCTATCTTGCAGCGGATGATGTCTATTTCGACAGCGTCACCAGGATCCGCATGGACTCCTGGTCGCGCGGCCGCGTGACCTTGCTGGGTGACGCCGCTTCATGCGTGTCGCTGTTTGGCGACGGCTCCAGCTCTGCAATCGAGGGCGCCGCGACACTGGCCGCGATGTTGACACGCGTTTCGCGCGATATCCCAACCGCCCTCGCGCGGTATGAGTCGGCGCATCGAGCAGCCACTCGTCCCCGACAGCGCGGCGTCTGGATCGCCTCCCACCTGCTGATTCCAAGATCACGATGGGGCATTGTGCTGCGTGACCGAGCTCTCCGGATCGTCGGGCGGCGATAGAAGGGGTACCCGGCGCAGCCTTCGTCCCACGCTCGGCGGTTTGGGGAGGCGCTGGTGAAAGTCGCACCTTGACGATGAGCCCGCCATCGGCGCGGGGAGTGAGGGTCAGGGTTCCGTCGTGTGCTTCGACGATGCTCTTGACGATGGCCAGGCGGAGGCCGACACCTGCGTGATCGGTCCGTACGCGTGCGGTGCCGCGCTGAAAGGGTTCGACAAACGTCGAAGCTTGTTGTGGCGTGAGCCGCTCGCCTGTGTTCTCCACGGTGAGCACCACGGTCTCGGGGTGAAGGCTGGCCGCGACCCACATGGTGCCATGTTCGGGCAGGTTGTGGACGATCGCGTTGTGCAGGAGGTTCATCGTCATCTGCAGCAGGAGCGCGGGCGATCCGATCGTCGGGGTGATGTCGCCGACGGTCTCGATAGTGACGCCCCGATTCTCAGCCAGAGGCAGGAGCGTTTCGGTGGCCTCTTCGGCGATCAGCGACAGGTCGACCTCTTCTCGGGTGAAGGACCGCTGATCGGCGCGGCTGAGGAGGAGTAGCGCTTCGGTGAGGTCGATCGCCCGCGCGTTGACGGCGCGGAGGCGGTTGACGAGCTCACCCGGGTCGCGGCTCGGATCCTTCCGGGCGAGGTCGAGGAGTGTCTGCGTGACCGCCAACGGCGTACGCAGCTCGTGGGAGGCGTTGGCTGCGAACCGCTGCTGTTCGGCGACTTGGGCTTCGAGCCGCGCGAGCATGGCGTCGAAGCTGTCGGCGAGTTCGCGGAACTCATCTTGCCGGCCTTCCAACTCGATCCGGTGGGAGAGCGACCCGGTCGCGGCCTGGCGTGTGGCGTTCGTGAGGCGCGTCATGGGAGCGAGCATCCGTCCGGCGAGGAACCATCCCCCGACGAGACCGAAGACAAGCAGAAACGCCAGCGCCTGGGCCGCCCTCGGCGCGAAGGCATCAAGAAGGTAGGAGCGCGTAGGGCTGAATGTTCGATGAAGTAGTCGCCGTCGAGCTGCTGGCTAGCGTGTGTGTATGAGGGGCGCGGTCGCGGTGGGGAGCCGAGTCCAATCCTCGACTATGCCGTTACCGCGGGTCCCCGTGGGTGTCTTCATGATCGGCGGGCTTGCCATTGTGACTCTGCTGCTGGTCGCCGATCGCTACGGCTATCTCGGGGATGAGTTCTATTTCGTCGTGACGGGCCGGCAACTGCAGGTTGCCGGCCCGGACAATCCGATGCTGGTGCCTTATCTTGCAGCCGTCTGGTACGCGCTGGTCGGCGGCAATCTCTGGGGGTTCCGGGTCCTCCCGGCGCTGGCGGCTGGCGGCTATGTGCTGCTTGGCGGTCTGGTCGCTCGCGAGTTCGGCGCGCCTCGGCGTCACCAGGTGGCGGCGGCCGCGGCGGTGGCTATGACAGCCCTCACGCTGGCAGTCGGTCACCTGTTTGAGACAACGACGTTCGACATGCTGATCACCGCCGCGGCGCTGTGGATACTTGTTCGGGCGCTGCGGGCAGAGCCGCAGCGCTGGGCGCCTTGGATCGCCGTCGGCCTGCTCGCTGGCGTGGCGATGGAGATCAAGATCTTGGCCGCGCCGCTGCTAGCGTGCTGTTTGTTGGGCGTTGTCGTGGTAGGGCCGCGGCGCCG